>DLRK01000059.1 GCA_002501065.1 Akkermansiaceae bacterium UBA7890 | reverse complement strand
CTCCGATCATCCCGGGCACTGCGCCAACCTGGAATTTTGGAAATAATGGGGATGGCACCAACCAGGGGTGGACGGTGACAGCTGGCCATTTCGCTAACGATGGCAACGGCATTGAACCCGCCCAGACAACCGGCACGAGGGCTCACGACGCCGCCCACCCGGTTGCGGTCCTCACCTCCCCGACCGTCAATTTCAGCCTCAACAATGTGAGTCCGGCTGGCAATGTGATCGACATTCTCTGGGAAGGGGGGCGGGGAAACCAGAACGACTCCCCCGACCCTGCGGACCTGGCGGCGGTGACGAACTATAACGGCGGCAACACGAACAACGCCGGTCAGAAAGGGCTCGGCTTCCGCAACCTGAACACCGGGGAATACGATTTTGTCAGCTACGACTCTGCAGACGGTGGCGGAGTTGAGACTCTATCTTACACCCAGGCTGACCTGGTCGCCAACGGCATCGATCCCGACGCCAGCTATGAATTGGATTTCTTCACCACCGATGATGGTGGCTGGGGCTGGACCCGCTTGAACGAGGTCAACGTCTCTATCGGAGCGGTTGGCCCCGGGGAACCTCCGACAGACGACGACAACGACACCCTCCGCGATGCCTGGGAAGAGAACTATACGGGCAACCTGACCGACCTGGACGGGACGGCCTGGGATGGTATTGGAGCGACCCCCGGACCCGGTGCGGGAACAGGTGACTTTGATGGCGATGGCCGCAGCGACAGCCAGGAGCAAGAGGATGGAACCGATCCCTCCGATGAGGACAGTGATGATGACGGACTCACCGATGGGGAGGAAGTCGCCCTTGGCACTGACCCTCTCAATGCCGACAGCGATGGGGATGGCCTTGCCGACGGGGTGGAGACCGGAACGGGCATCTTTGTCGATGTCAACAACACCGGCACCGATCCACTCGATACGGACTCCGATGGCGATTTTTCCCCCGATGGACAGGAAATCGACAATAATACCGATCCCAACGACCCCGACGATCCGGGTGCCTTTGCAGCCAATCTGGCCCACCGCTATTCCTTCAACTCCGGTGCGGAATTGATCGATTCAGTGGGCGGGAACGACGGGGTGCTGGTGGGTGACGCCTTCGTGCAGGACGGCCAATTGCACCTCGACGGTGACCCGACCGGGCCGAATGCCGACAGCATGGGATTCACTGACTCGGTGGATCTGGCCAACAATTTCGGAGCGGTCGGCGTAACCTTCGAGTCATGGTACACCGATGACAACAGCGGGAGCTGGGCCAAGCTCTTTTCCTTCGGCAATGGAACCGGAGGCAGCAACATCATTTTCAATCTCCAGCAGGGTGGCAGCGGTCAGGGGCGCATCCAGTATCAGGGAATGCCGGAAGCAAATTTCGGACCCCGTCCCGCCCTCGGGGAAGAACATCACCTCGCTCTCACAATTTCTCCTGTCGGAGTGATCAATGCCTGGATCGACGGCGCGCAGATCCAGGCTTCCCCGCCGAACCTGACAGGCGATGGCAACGATCTGGCGACACTCCCGAGCAGTTGGGAGAGAATCGGGGCCTCGAACTGGGGGGACGTGGGAATGACGGGGTCGGTCAACGAGTTCCGGATCTGGCGGGGAGAACTCACCGCCGAGGAGGTTGTGGTCAATCTGGCGGGTGGACCGGACATCGTCGGGCCTGCGACACCGTTCCAGATCACCAGGGTGAGCTACAACTCTGCGAGTGACACCGTGGACATCACCTGGAACTCAGTACCAGGCCGCTTCTACACCGTGGAGTGGTCGGTGGACATGAAGAGTGGTCCGGTTGTCTGGAGCGAATTCATCGATATCACGGCGACTGGAACCAGCACCACGGTGACCGATACCGACATCCCGCCGGGGACGCGAATGCGCTATTACCGGGTGCTGGAATGGTCAGACGGCCCACCGCGGGTGATCCTCTTCAGTGACGATCTTGAGTCGGGTGCTCCGGGGTGGACAACCCTTGTGGATGACGCCCTTGAAAACACCCGGTGGGAACTGGGGACCCCGGCTGGTTCCACCGGGCCGCTTGCCGGAGCGGACGAATCCGCCAGTGCGTGGAGCACTAATATCGGTGACTACGGTTCCGGTTCCAACATTTCCCTGCGTTCTCCTGCCATCGACCTGGGTGCAGCAGGAAGTGCGGAACTGGTCTTCAGTGTCTTCCGGGATGCAGACGGCTTTGGCGATACCGCGGTGGTGCGTTTCCGGCGCGCCTCCGACCTCGTGCAACTGGGAGCGGAAACTGACATCGACATGAGCATCTTCGACGACGATTACGAAAGCGTCAGTATTCCGGTCGTGCCGGAAGCCATCGGAGAGAACGTGGTCGTCGAGTGGAATTTCGTGAGCGACGCCACTGCAGACGCCTTCAGCGGACTGACGATTGATAACATAGAGATCGTGGAGTAACCGGTGACCGTGGTTCGTTCGTGGAGGAACAACCCTGCCTGAACCTTCCATGGAGGTGGTGTTTAACCATTGAAAATTTCAGTCCCCTGAGGTAACCTTACGGGACTAAGCTGAGAGGTGCCGGCTCCGGTGTTCTCGCGACCCGGTGCAACCCCCTAATTACCAGGAATCAACCGTGCCTTCCTCCAAGCGACTGACCTTTGCCGCGTTCATCCTGCTGGCCGCTTTTCTCGGTTCTCCCTGTCATGCAGCGACCCTGGCCCACCGCTACTCCTTCGATGTCGATGCCAGTGACTCGGTGGGCGGCAACGACGGCATCCTGATCGATGATGCATCTGTCAGTGGAGGAGAACTGATTCTGGACGGGGCTCCAAATGGCCCGTCGGGTGACAGCATGGGGTTCACCAGCACGATGGGGATCGGTTCCAATTTCGGGAGCAGCGGGGTCACCTTTGAGGCCTGGTACACTGACCAGGGAAGCGGGAGCTGGGCCAAGCTGTTTTCCTTCGGGAACGGGACCTCCGGCAGCAATATCATCTTCAATCTCCAGCAGGGGGGCAGTGGTCAGGGACGGATTCAATACCAGGGCATGGCGGAGGCGAACTTCGGTCCGCGCCCGACCCTTGGGACCGAACACCACCTCGCGCTCACGATCTCTCAATCGGGAGAGGTCAATGCCTGGATTGACGGGGTCCAGATCCAGGCCTCCCCCCCCAATCTGAGCGGGGACGGCAACAATCTGAGCATCCTGCCCAGTTCCTGGGAGCGGATCGGTGCGTCTGCCTGGGGCGATGCCAACATGTCCGGATCGATCAATGAGTTCCGCATCTGGGACGGTGTTCTCTCTGTGGCCGAGGTTGCGGAGAGCCACGCGACCGGCCCTGACGATCTGCCTGGGAATGGACCACGCATCGAGAGCTTCATCGCTACGCCGGCGGCACGCCTTGAAGGGGAAACGGTGACTCTTTCCTGGAGTATCGATGTGAGCAAGGTGACTGGGTCACTCTCCCTTGAGGTTCGTGATTCCACCAACATGGTGGTGCACTCTTCGACGAATGCCAGTGGCAGCACTGCGGTGACCATGGGAGACACGGGAGGGATCCCACAGCAACTCACCTACACTCTGCTGGTCTGGGATACCGATAATCCCGGCTCGGTGCGGACAGGAACGACCGAGATCGCGGTGGACCCGGGGATTCCGAGTGCAGGTGATCAGGTGCTCCAGACGGTCACCACCACCCCGGTCACGATCATCCTGACCGGGGCCGATCCCAACTCACACCCCGGGCCGCTCGGCTTCGTGGTGCGATCGGGTCCAGGCAATGGAACTCTCGACGGGACACCGCCCCATCTCACCTACACTGCGGGAGTTGGATTCACGGGCACGGATTCCTTCACCTTCCGGACCAGCGACGGGAAATATGAGTCTCCGGATGCCACCGTCAGGATCGAAGTCGAAGCCCTGGCCACCGCGCCGACCGGGATTGCCGCCAGCACGCAGGAGATCGGGGAAAACGTCCTGGGAGGTGGACTGGTGGCCATCCTGCAGGTGAGTGATCCCAACCCG
This sequence comes from Akkermansiaceae bacterium UBA7890, assembly GCA_002501065.1. Classification (GTDB taxonomy): domain Bacteria; phylum Verrucomicrobiota; class Verrucomicrobiia; order Verrucomicrobiales; family Akkermansiaceae; genus Roseibacillus_B. The sequence goes on along the minus strand of DLRK01000059.1, from coordinate 30,980 downwards.
GCTGAGACGCACACCTTTGCCCTTGTTCCAGGGGAGGGGTCAACGGACAACGCACTCTTCGGCATGGTTGGGAACCAGTTGCGCGCGGTCGACGGGTTTGTCGGACAGCTGGGAAACTCGTTCTCCATTCGGGTGAGAGCCACTGACCCGGGAGGCCTCTTTCTCGAAGAGATTCTCCTCTTCACCGTGGTCGAGGTTTCCAACGACGTCGTCATCAATGAGATTCACTTCAATCCGCCTGACAACACCGTTCGGCAGGAATTCGTCGAACTCTACAATCCGGCCGGAAGCGATGCTGACCTTACCGGGTGGCGGTTTTCAGGGGCGATAAACTATTCCTTTCCCGCCGGGACCGTGATTCCAGCCGACGGCTACCTCGTCATTGCCGAAGACCCCGTCACCCTGGGGACCACCCTGGGAGCCAGTGCTCTGGGCCCCTATGCAGGGCAACTTGATTCCGAGGGCGAGACCATACGGCTGCGGGATCAGAACGACGTGGTGGTTGATCTTGCCGATTACCGGGTGGGATTTCCCTGGCCGGTGCTGGCCGATGGGTTGGGGGCCTCGATCGAACTCATCAATCCCGCACTCGACAACAGCCTGGGAAGTTCGTGGCGGGCTTCCGTTCCCCAGTCGGGAAAACCGGAACTGGTCTACGTGCCCCTCAACTCGACCGGTTGGAGCTGGCGGTCCGGTGCGACCGAGGCCTCCGATCCGGTTGACAGCTGGCGGCAGCAGGTCTTCGTGGAAGACGCCAGTTGGACGCCGGGGGTTCAGCTGCCGCTCGGTTACGGAAGGGTGGGCAATGTGACACTGAATACCACGATCAACGGGATGCAGAACAGCTACACGCATCTGTTCCTGCGCAAGACCTTCACAATCGCGCCGGGAGAGGTGCCTTCCCAGCTCTCGATCAGGACGACCTCCGACGACGGATTCGTGATGTGGATCAATGGGGTGGAAGTGGAGCGCCGTCGCTTCAACGGAGCACCCCTGGTGGGACAGACTGCGAACAACCAGGGGAACGAGGGAGCCTACGAGACCAAGAGTGTCCTCAATGCCGCGGCTTTCCTGGTGGAGGGAACCAACACCATGGCAGTGCAGTTGATCAACGGCACACTGGGGAGTTCCGACATTGGACTCGATGTCGAGGTGAAGCGCCCCTCGGCGACCGGGGGAATAGCCACCCCTTCGCCGGGCGCGCGCAACACGGCCTTCGCGGTTAATGCCGCACCCAACATCCGCAAGGTCAGGCATGCTCCGGATCAGCCGACCTCGGTGGACCCCATTGTGGTTACGGCCCTCATTACCGATCCCGAGGGCGTGGGATCGGTGACCCTCGAATACCAGGTCGTGGCACCGGGGGCTTACGTTCCCTCCCATCTTCCGCTTCCGGTATCGGGAGGAAACATCAACCTTTCCGTTTCGCGCCCGGAGAACCCCGCCTACGATCGGAGATGGATTCCGCTCGCCATGGTCGACGACGGATCCGGGAACGATGCCCTGGGTGGCGACGATATCTTCACCGTCACCTTGCCGGTCCAGACCCACCGTTCCCTGGTGCGCTACCGTATCACCGTGGAAGACGACCTGGGTCTTTCCGAACGCGTGCCCTATCCCGACGACGAAGCCCGGAACTTCGCCTGCTTTGTCTATGATGGGGTGCCATCCTATAACCGTCATCCGGCGGCCACCCTGGAGACGCTTCCGGTTTATCATGTCATCACGCGGGCGGAAGACTATGCCGAGTGCCTGGCCTACGGTGGAGGCGATCAGATCAGCCAGGGAACCGAAGCGCGTTTCTTCTACAACTGGACCTGTGCAATCGTCTGCGACGGCAAGGTCTACGACAACATCCGCTACCGGTTGCGGGGAGCGAATGGCCGGTATCACGCCGCGGGCAAGCGTTCGATGCGCTTCCGTTTCAACCAGGGGGGCTATTTCCAGGCACGGGACCAGTTCGGACGGGAATATGACAAGAAGTGGCGGACCCTTACCACGGGCAAGGGATTCGACAACCGCAGCACCCTGACCCACGCCCTCAACGAGGCGGTGAGCATGTATCTCTTCAACAGAATCGGGGTGCCCGCACCCGATACCCACTGGGTGCACTGGCGCGTGATTGACGATTCGAGCGAGGCCCCTGACCGGTGGCGGGGAGACTTTCACGGGCTCAACTTCGTGCTGGAGACGTATGATGTCCGTTTCATGGAAGCGCATGGCATGGAGAAGGGGAATCTCTACAAGCTCATCAATCAGACCGGAGACTGGCAGCGTCAACAGCGTTACCAGGCCGCCTTTGCTCCCGACGACGGATCAGATCATGACAACATCGAGAACAATCTCGATGGGGGAGATCCGGAGAGATACATCACGGCGCACGTGAACATGGAAAAGTGGAACCTCTGGCATGCGATGGTGGAGGCTATCCGCCACTACGACTACTGGCCGAGCGCCAACAAGAACATGGTCTACTACTTCGAACCGGATTACCTCGCCGTCAATAACAACCGGGGCAAACTCTGGATTCTGCCATGGGACACTGATGCCAGCTGGGGGCCGACCTGGAACAGCGGGCATGATGCCGTTTACAACGCCCTCTTCAACGCCGGGGGTGGAGGCAGCGATAACAACACCACCCCCTCACTGTGGCCCGAGTATTTCAATGTGGTCCGGGAGCTGCGCGACCTTCTCTGGCAACCCGACCAGATCGAGCCCCTGGTGGAAGAGTTTGCCTCCTTCATCGCGGAGTTTGAGGCGGCCGATGCGGACCGATGGAAGGGTGCGCCGTCCGACGCCGGCAACTACGGAGGACTCGGTGGGGCAGGCGCAGGTTCCCTCGCCAGCCTGGTCCAGGACATGAAGAACTTCGCCTTCAACGGGGGCAACTGGCCGGGCGGGGGTGTAGGAGCGGGCGGGAGAGCGTCCCACCTGGATTCCCTGCAGGCCTCGCAGGGGGAAGGAGGGCAGATTCCCAACACCCCTAGAATCACCTATGCCGGGGCGCCCGGTTTTCCCACCAATGGACTCACTTTCCGCAGCAGCAGATTCTCTGACCCGCAGGGGACGGGGACATTCGGAGCGATGGAGTGGCGTCTTGCCGGGATTACGGATCCTGCCGCTCCCGGTCACGATCCCACCGAACGGTTCAAGCTGGAGTGGGAAGCGGACTGGGAATCGGGAGAACTGCCTTCCTACACTGCCTCCTTCGCGATCCCTACCGTGGCGGTGCGCTCAGGGCGCACCTATCGTGCACGCGTGCGGCACAGGGATAGCAGCGGGCGCTGGAGTCACTGGTCGCTGCCGCTGGAATTCACCACCACTCTCCCCGATATTTCAGACTACCTGAACGGCCTGGTCATCTCAGAGTTCATGTATCATCCCGCCGGACCAGATCCCGCCGAACTTGCCGCCGGTTTCGATGATGAAGATTTCTTTGAGTTCATCGAATTGTATAACGCTGGTGCGGTCACTCTCGATCTCACCGACCTGCGCTTCACCAAGGGCATTGACTTCGACTTCTCCGGCGCGGGCATCACGACCCTGGCTCCCGGGGAATTCGTGCTCGTGGTTGCCAACCGGGCTGCTTTTGAGATGCGCTATGGGAACGGACTGCCGGTGGCGGGCGTGTGGGAGGACGGGGACAGACTCGACAATGGCGGAGAGCGTTTGAAGCTGTCCTTCGGTGCCGGTGATGGCATTCGGGACTTCATCTTTGATGATGAAACTCCATGGGCCGATGCGGCAGACGGTGCTGGCCCGTCCCTGGTCCTGGTCGATCCGGATTCCACTCCTGATCACTCGCTTCCCGTGAACTGGCGGGCGTCTGTTGCCGTCCAGGGAACGCCCGGCACTCTTGAAAGCGGGAGTGCCTTCCAGTCCTGGTTGGCCACACAGGGAGCCAGCGATCCGCTCGCTCTCTACGGGACCACCTCGATTTCCAATCTCCTTGCCTACGCGCTTGGCGCGGATCTTGTCACGGAGGGTTCAAACTTTCTTCCCTCCCTCTCGATCGTGGAAGAGGGCGGGCTCTCCTATGCCGCTTTGAGCTACCGGGTGCGCCGGGGAGCCTCCGAGATCGGTTACACGGTGGAAACTTCCGAGGATCTTGTCTCCTGGGAGACGGGTGGGGGATTCACCGGGCAGATCGGAGTGCCTGTTGACAACGGGGATGGGACGGAGACGGTCACGGTTCGTACCCTTATTGACCTCACCGCATCCCCACGACGGTTTCTCCGGCTTCGGGTGGGTCTCGGTGGTTGAGGATCCGGCTTAGCCGGGATACCAGATCCTGCGGGGATCATCTTCAGCGCGCTGGTAGTCCCAGGCGCGGTCAATGAGTTGCGCCAGGTTTACCTGCGGGCGCCAACCGAGAAGAAACTTGGCCTTGGAATTATCCAGCCAGGTGCTGTGGAATTCGGTGGTGAGATCGACGGTGGGGAGTCCACGTGACTCGGCCAGGTAATTGCCGACCTCACGATAGTCGACCGGTTCATCCATGCAGATGTTGAAAGTTTCCTGGCGAGCCTCTTCAGGGTGCAGAAGGGCGGCCATCATGGCGGAAACGAGGTCATCAAGATGGACAAAGTTGCGCTTTACCGGGGTCCCCCCGGGATCGAGCATGACGGGGATCGTTCCTTTGGTGGCGTAGTCGGCAGCCTGCTCCGGGTTCACCAGGTCACTCCAGCGGGGTCCCCCGAAGACGTCCGGCCCGAAGGTCAGGGTGTGCCTGAAGTCGTCCTTCTCCATGATCCAGGGAGCGCGGAGGCAGCAACCGGCGAAGTCGTACTGGATGCAGTACTGCTCGAGCATGACCTCCTCGAGGACCTTGGAGAGGGCGTAGCAGCCGGGGTAGGCGCTGTGAGCCTGGGTCTCGGTGACCGGGATGGGATGAGGATAGAAGAAGTGCCCCATCCCGGCGTCGCCTCCGATGAGAATGAACTGTTCGAAGGTTGCGCTGGAACGGCAGCCTTCGAGGAGCCAGAAGAGCCCTTTCACGGTAACGTCCATGACGTCGTCGGGCGTCTCCTTGCAGGTGGCGAGATGGAGAACGTGGGTGACGCCGTCGAGGGCGCTCTCAACGTCGGCGCGGACGGCCATATTTCCCTGAACGACTTCAAGGCGATCACTTCCAGGAAGGACCCGGTTGTGACAGAAGGCGCGGATGGTGGCTGCGGGGAGGCGGTCGTCGGTGAGAGCGCGATCAATAAATGCGTGGCCAACTTTTCCGGTGGCTCCGGTGACGAGGATCTTCATGGCGGTTTTCTTGCTACTCGTTCGTCCCTTCTTCCTTGCCCGCTTCGATCCAGGCGAGGTTAAAGCGCAGGAGGGTGTTCTCCCAGGAGAGCATATAGAGGAGACCTTCGCTGGGTGTTCCCTTCCGGCCGGCAGCGAGCCACGTGTAACTCCCCGGTCCGCCAGTCACGAGACGCCGGGTGGGCCAGCTCCTGGAGCCGTTGTAGCTCACGCGCAGCATGATGTCGTTGCGTTTCTTTGCCCTGGGATCTTTGGGCGAACTGTAGATGAGGATGTTTTTGCCTTCGACGGGGAGGCGGAGAAGGCCGGCCTTGCAGCCATAGACGTCAGGTGGACCGTCGGGGAGGTGTGCAGATTCGGAGGCAGGCCCCCACGTTTGCCCTCCGTCTCCGCTCCAGGCGATGCGCTTGTTTCCCGGGCGCGTGTGTGTGCGGGAGTTGTAGTAGATCCGGCCGTCACTCAACTCGACGAGCCCGGCTTCTCCCGTTCCGGTCTCAGGAAAGGGCGCACTGGGATGCCAGGTTTTTCCGTGGTCATCGCTGTAGAGAGCATTGCTGTAATGATCCTTGAAGTGTTTGCCGCCGTTGCCCTTGTTGAAGTAGTTCACAAAGACGCGCGTGGGAAGGAGGAGCCGCCCCTTGTGCTTTCCGTATTTCAGGGTGATACCCGGTTCGCAGGTGGCCATCACGCAGGTGAGCCATCCGTTCCTGTCAGGGTGGATCGTGATCTTCTCCTGCTTCCAGGTCTTCCCGTGGTCCCCGCTCCGGTAGATGACCTCGGCGGGCTTCATGCTGGTCATGAAGACGAGGATGTCGCCGTTCGTTTCGTCCACCACGACCGTGCCCAGGATGCTGCGGTTGTGATGCCAGTCGTTGTATCTCCCCCCGTCGAAGGTGTCTCCCTCGATTTCGACCAGCTTGCCCACCGTGACAGGCTTCTGCCATTTCCGGCCCCCGTCTTCGCTGCGGAAGACCTGGATGATTCCCTGGTCGCGGCGGTCCCGGAAGACGAGGACGGATCCGTCCATGGCCACCGTGAGGGTGGGAAGCCAGTGTCCGGGACGGGTGAATTCCTTGAAGAAGGGTTCCTGGAGGTCGAAGAGGGGCGCGCCGAGAAAAGGGTTTTTTTCAACCTTTGCGGGCTGGGCGAGGCCGGGGGCGGAGAGCAGGAGACCAATACTGAGGATCCGGAGCATGAAGAGAAGGAAGCGAGGGAGGGGGACGGGGGCAATGCGAAACCTGAGTGAAGGGGACCGTGGACCGGGCGAGAATCCGGTCTGCCGTGGCCGGGGAACCGGAAGAGACCGGGCCATCGGGCGCACGGCTACGGCGTCAACACCGCTTTCACGATCTCACGGGAATGCATGGTCTCGAAGGCGGTGTGCCATTGCTCCAGTGGCCAGGTGCCGCCGAGGGCCGGGGCGATGTTGAGCTGACCACTGGCCATCATGGTGATGACGGATTCCCAGATGGGCCAGTTGTGACTGAAGCTGCCCTGCAGGGTGACGTTCTTCTGCACCAGCGGGTCGAGGCTGAAGTTGAGGGGCTGGGGACCCCATCCCACCTTGCTGATCCATCCGGCCGGGCGCACCACCTCGATGGCAACCTTGAGAGCAGCGGAGGCCCCGGCGGCATCGATGACGCCATCGCAACCGAGTCCGTCGCGTTCGCGGGCCCATTCCTCCACTCCCTCGACGAGGGTGGTGCAGCCGTATTTCTCGGCAATGCGGAGCCGCGAGGCATCCGAGGGAAGCCCCGCTATCGCCACCTCGGCGCCCGCCAGTCTGGCGAGGTGGGCCGAGAAGATGCCGATCGGTCCCGGTCCCATTACAAGGACGCGGTCGCCGGGCTTGACCTGCCCGTTGTTGACCACTGCGTTGTAAGCCACGCAGCAGGGCTCAGTGAGGGCCGCGTGCTCGAAGGGAACCCCTTCGGGCAGGTGATGCAGGATGCGCTGGGGCACGGCAACGAAGCTGCGCATGGCGCCGTCCACGAGGGCGCCGTAGCCCTGTCGGGCGGGGTCGAGATTGTAGAGACCGCGGCGGCTGAGGGGACTGTGAGGATCGATGGTTGCGGAAGTTTCGCTGATGGCCCGATCGCCCTCCTGCCACCCGTTGACGTCGGCACCGACCTCGCGGATGACTCCACAGAATTCGTGCCCAAGGACCACGGGGTAGTTCATTTCCCAGCTGATGCCGCCCTGCCACATGTGGAGATCGCTTCCGCAGACGCCCACCGCCGCCACCTCGAGGAGAACCTCGTCCGGCCTGATGGTTGCCTTCGGGATTTCCCGGAGCTCTACGCTAAGGGGATCGGCGGCGTAGTTGACGAGGGCAAGGTCAGCTCTGGAATCGGACATGTCTGAGTCTGTGACTAGTGGCGGGGATGGTAGTTGGCCTTCACTTCCTCGACGTAGCGAGTGAGGGCGGCGAGGGGATCGTCGGCTTCAGTGAGCGGATGACCGATCACGAAATAGTCCGCCCCCATGCGGGCTGCTCGCACCGCATCTTCCACCCCGAAGGTGGCCACGCCCACCGGACCGGGTGTCGCTTCCAGGATCGCGGCCAGCCATTGGGTGGAGTCCCGGGTCGGGTCGGCGCGTCGTTCGTCGGCACTGTAGTGGAGATAGACGAGATCCGCGCCCCAGTCATGGCATTGCCGGGCCCGTTCTGCCTGATCGGCAACGCCGATGGTGTCCACCACCACCCCGATCCCGAGTTTCCTTCCTTCCTCGATGGCGGAGCGGACGGTTGCGTCGGAGGCATTGGCACAGACGGTCATGAGATGGGCTCCCTGGTCCCTGGTATGCCGGACATTCTTGAAACCCGAGTCCATGGTCTTGTAGTCGACGATCACGGGCTTTTCAGGGAAGGCGCGGACCAGTTCACCGATGGGAGCAAGACCCTGGCAGGTGACGAGGGGTGTGCCGATCTCCAGCCAGTCGAAGCCGGCCTCCACCGCCGTGGCGGCCATCTCCAGAGCCTCGGCGGTGGTAGGATAGTCGAGGGCAATCTGGGTGATCGGAAAGCTCAGCTCCATCGGGGTGCAATCTGAGGGGCGGATCGAGGCAATGCAATCCGCTTGTCCCGCCCCCTGGGTGAGCTTCGTCCTGCGAGGGCGGGCGAGATCATGATCGGGCTCGCCGGGCGAGCCTCCCCCCCGGCGTCCCATATGGGTGGATTGCCTGCGGGAACTTGAGTGAGCCGGGAAGGGGGTTTGCATAATGATGGCACCGATTTCGGGGAGAGACAAGGGAACGACTCCCGATTGCAGGAAAGTCCGGGACAATCTAATCCAAAGCGGTAGGTCCGTATGCTGGCAAGGGGGAGCTTCCCTCCGGAGGAGAGAAAACTTATCCGTGACGGGGTGAGAGAAATGTCAGAGCCTCCGCGCGCATGTCCTGGGCGCAAACAGTTGCAAGGCTCTTCTGGTTGTGGACCGTGCTCGGAACCCTGTGGGCCTGGCTTTGTCCTGCCCACTTTGTCTGGTTCGTGAAGGAGACCGTGCCGGGAACCGACCTCAGGCTTGTGCCGGTTGGTCTTGGAGTGATCATGCTGGGGATGGGGCTCACCCTGAGCTTCGAGGATGTCAGGCGGGCGCTGGCTCTGCCGAGGGCGGCGGCCATCGGAGTGGGGGCACAGTTTCTCATCATGCCCTTTCTCGGGTGGGGCGTGGCCACGCTCTTCGGGTTGGAAGAGGGGCTCAAGCTGGGTCTCATCCTGGTGAGTTGCTGTCCGGGCGGAACGGCCTCCAACGTGGTGAGTTATCTCGCGCGTGCCAACGTGGCTCTGAGTGTGCTCATGACGATGTGTTCGACGGTGCTGGCCATCGTGCTCACGCCCTACCTCACAAAGGGCTATGCAGCCCTCTCGGTATCGATTCCGGTCGATGCCTGGGCCATGCTTCTCAACATGCTTGCCATCGTGTTACTGCCGGTGGTGGCAGGGGTGGTGGTGAACCGTTTCCTCGGTGCGAGGGCCCGCGTGGTGGTGGGAGAAATTTCGCCGCTGGTATCCATCGCGGTGATCGTCCTCATCGTTGGTGGCATCGTGGGGGCGAGCAAGGACCTCCTCCTGGAGAACTTCGACATGCTCCTGTTGGCGGTCTTCGTCCTGCACCTGGCCGGGTTTCTCCTGGGATATCTCTGGGCCCGTCTCCTGCGACTGGGCGAGAGCGAGCGACGGACGGTCTCCATCGAGGTGGGAATGCAGAACTCAGGACTTGGGGCCACCCTGGCCAAGTTACATTTTGCGGCCCTGCCGGGAGCGGCCATGGTGTGCGCCATCTCCGCCCTCTATCACTGCCTGATTGGCAGTGTGTTGGCCAGTATCTGGCGGGCCCGCCCGCCTCGCAGGGAAGCCTCACCGGATGCTGCCGGGCAGGAGAATTCGTAGGGTGACGATCATCGAGGGCTTGCGTCGCCTGTTGGTTGGGTGTATCGCGCCTTCGATGAAAACTACTGCTCGTCTTGCCCTCATTCTCTCCTCGTTGTTGCTCTGTGTGACCGTCTCCGCCCGGGCGGAGAATCTCGGTGAAATCCTCGAAAGGGCCGAACTCGGCGCTCTGACAGGAACCTGGGTGGACGAGGATTCCAATGGTGAAGCTGTCACCGTCACCTACACCTGGCGCATCAGGAATCATGTCCTCGGTCTGAGTGTGAAAAGCCCCGAAATGCGCTCGGAGGCCATGATTGCGGTTGACCCGAGATCGGGTGACGTCGTGCACGCATCTGCCAACGACGAGGGAGGAATCGGTCAGGGGAAGTGGGCGGAGGAAAACGGGGTGGCGACCCTTACCCTGAAGGTGGTGAACGCGGACCAGGAAAAGATGACCCTCAAGATTACCCACAGGATCGTTGACAACAAGCAACTGGTGGTGGGGATGAAGGAGGCCGACAGCAGTGAGGGCGAAGAGATCACCCTCGTGCGCAAGGCAGAATAGGATTCCCGTTTTACGCGGTGTGGATCGCCTGGGCGAGACGCCGGAATTCGGCACCAAACTGGGCGACTCGGTCGCAAATTTCACTGCTCATTTCTCCACCCTCGGGAATGTCATCTCCTCCTGCGTAGACAAAGCGGGGCAGGATGATGGTGCGGAAGTCCAGCATGAGGCTGTTGGCTACCGCCATGACGGACATGTAGCTGCGATCACCCCCGGCCGCACAGAGAAAGCCTGCCACCTTGTCGGTCAACTGGCGGCCCGCCAGTTCAATGGCGTTCTTGGCGGCAGCGTTGACGTCGTAATTATAGATCGGCACTGCGAAGACGACGGCATCAGCCGCGGTAAAAGCCTGCTGCAATCTCTGTGTGGCGGGGTCTTCGTATGCTGCGCATCCGTCGCAGGGAGGCAATGCGAGTTCCCGCAGATCGAGGGTGGCGATTGCCACGTCCCCGTCAGTTCGCCAGAGGGATTCCAGCTTGCTGGCCAGTCGGCGACTCTTGCTGTCGGCATGCAGACTGCACGAGACGATAAGGATCTTCATCGGGATAGAGTGTCGATGATTCTCCGGATGTTTCAATGCCCGGGGGAGGAATGAGTTGACTTTGGGAATTCCGGGCCAAGTCTCCCAGCCATGCTCAAACACACAATTGCTGCCTGTTTGCTCATGGCTTCCCTGGCCACCTGGATTCCGGCACAAGAACCAAAGTTGGAATCCGACCGGGACAAGGCCTCCTATCTCATCGGGCGTAATATCGGGGAGACCATCAATCGTGACGGCATCGAGTTAAACATCGAGAATCTTGTCATTGGTCTGCGTGAAGGGCTCACCGGGAAGGATTCCAGGATCACGGAAGCGGACGCCATGAAAGTCATGGAGAAGTTCCAGGCCGAGATGCAGAAGCAGGCGGAGGCGAAGGCGACCTCAGCCGGGGCGGACAACCTCGCTGCGGGCACGAAATTCCTCAATGATAACAAGAAGCGCGAGGGCGTGAAAGTCACGGAAACCGGCCTGCAGTATGAAGTCCTCGCCGCTGGCAAGGGAGAGAAGCCCACTCCGCTTGACACGGTCTCGGTGCATTATCATGGAACCCTGATCGATGGCACGGTCTTTGACAGTTCCGTCGAACGCAAGTCGCCAGCCACTTTCCCCGTCAACGGGGTGATCGCTGGCTGGACCGAAGCTCTCCAGTTGATGCAGGTGGGTGCCAAATACAAGCTCTTCATTCCTGCCAACCTCGCATACGGCAAGGCTGGGGCAGGGCGGGACATCGGACCAAATTCCACCCTTATCTTCGAAGTGGAACTGCTCTCCATCAAGGGGCAGGAAAAAAAGTAGGGTTCGTCCTGACGATTTGTTGCAGGGGGCTCCTTTCAAGGGGCCCTCTTTTTTGCGGCGGGGTCCTGGCGTGGCTTCCGCAATCGCTCCCGGACCACTTCTCCCAGGTATTTCACCGGCAGGGAACCGTGGGAGAGGACGGCTTCGTGGTAGCGTCCGAGATCGAAGTCCACGCCCTGTTCCCGCTGGATCTCCCGGCGCAATTCACAGAGTGCCATGCGGCCCACGAAGTAGGTGCTCAACTGTACGGTGGACTGCTTGGAACGAATGATCTTGAGGCGGGCTTCGCCCTCGGACTGGAATGATTGATTCATGAGAAAGTCGAGGGCCTCCTCGTCACTCATGGAGGTGCAGTGCATGCGGTGATCGAGAATGGCGTTGGCCACCGCGCGAAGGTAGAACTTGAGTTGAGTGAGACGCAGGGAGAGGTCTCCGTCGCCATAGCCCTGGTCGAGCATCATCTGCTCGGTGTAGACCGCCCATCCCTCGATGAAGACACCCGAGAGCAGGAGGCGACGGATGGGTGATCTCTCGCGATTGTGATAGGCGAGTTGCACATAGTGACCGGGGTAGGCCTCATGGATGGTGAGAATCTGCAGCATGTGCCGGTTGTACTCCTGCAGGAAACTCTCCACCCGTTCGGCGTCCCAGTCGGCAGGCGGGGGGCTGATCGCGTAGATCGTCCTGTTCTCGGGGTCGAGGGGTGGCGCGGGCTGGATGTAGGCCAGCGAGTTGCCGCGGTGGAACTCCGGCATTTCCATCAGTTCGCACTGGTCGGGGTCCGGCAGGCGCAGGATGTCGTTTTCTGCGATGAACCTTTTCAGATTGCCCACGGTGGCCCGGGCGTCGGCAAGAAGGCTCCCGGGGTCGCCGTGTTCCCGGCCGATGGAGCCAAGCACCCGGGTGATGGTCTCATGACGTCCGGTTTCGTCGTCGGGAGGGAGAGGCAGGCCGGGGTGGTAGTTGCTCCAGAGTTGCCGCGCCACCACATGCATCTCGCTGGTGACGCGATGAAACTCGCTCTCAGCCTGGGCCAGCACCTCGTCGGCGGTGGTGTCGGCATTGACGGCAAACTGCAACTTGCGATCGAACTTTTCCTTTCCCAGGCGCCAGTCCCCGGTGGCGCGTTCCCGTAGATCCGTTTCAAGGAACTGCTGGTAATCTCTCAGGTGGGGGAGGAGGTCAGCCGCGGCCTGGCGCACATCCTCCCGCAGCGGGGAGTCTCCGATCAGGTCGTAGATGCCCTCTTCGTAGAAGCTGATCACTCCGCGGTTCTGCCCGATGCCTGTCTCCAGGACGGGGAGGGGCGGGCTGGTGAGCGTGCTCCGGGCCCGGGCGATCACCTCCGGAAGTTTCCGCATGCGGGCGATGGCATTGGTGATGTTGTTCTCGCGAGGCAGGCTCGACTGGGTGAGGAGGCTGTAGACGCTGCCGGTCAGGTATTGGTTGTAGGTGCGGGGATCCTCCTCGAAGGCGCGAATGTTTCCGGCCAGCCAGATCTCCTCCTGCAGGTTGTGCCGGAAGATCTCATAGTCGATCTGGGCGGGCCGACTGAGTCCATCGTAGTCAATTTCGTCTGCAAGTCTTGCGAGGATTTGACGCTCTGCCCCGGTGCGGGCCTCCCGGGCCTCCACGGAGAGGTCCTCGATCTGGTCGTCGTAGCGGTGGTCGCCCATCCGGCTGGCATGGACCGGGAGCTGGCGCAGTTGTTCCTCGAGGTGATCCTCGAATAATTTCCGTAAAAGATGATCGGACATGAATTCTGAAGGTGGGATCGGATTCACAGTAGACGAATTCGCCTCACGATTGGCTGTGCCAGAGCGGTCTCGGGAAAGCCGCCTGAGTCAGTTCGGGGCGGATGGATCTACCGGTCATGAACATGGGCACGAAGACGGGGGCGAAGAGCGGATACTTGGCGGAGGCCGAGCCGATGAGAAGGCTGGTCACCAGGCGAGGAAGAGAGTCATGGGATGGGGCATGCGATTACCCGGATCCGTTCGAGCCATCCTGACGTTTTTTCCTCTTCCTTGGTGGCAGAATCCGCGGGCATCGAAGTGAGGATGAGGGAAGAGTTCCGCCTTGTCAGTTCTCTCTTCCGGGTTTGTCAGGAAGAGGGAGCATTTGGTGAGAAGAGGGCTTCCCATGTCCCCGGTGCTTTCCTTAACTGCCCGCCATGAAGCCCTTCTTCCTTATGGCGTGGATCCTGCTGGCAGGATTGCCAGTGACTGCGCCTGCCGGTCGGAAAAGCCTGGCCGAACAACTCAAGGCCAGTCCCCACCGGATCGTTCACGAGACCTATCATAATAACAACTGGGAACTCTTTACCCGCAATGCTGACGGATCGGGTGAGAGGAACCTGACCAATACACCTGAGGTGAATGAGCTTTACCCGCAGGTGTCGCCTGATGGGAAAAGGATTTGTTTTCTGGTCGATACCGGCAAGGGCCGGGACACCGTGCGTAGTCTGTGGCTGATGAACAGTGATGGCACTGGTCGCAGGAAGGTGGCTGAGTACGCGCGGCAACCGTGCTGGACAGCGGATAGCAACCGGCTTCTGTGGTTGCCGCAGGAATACAAGAAATGGAACGTGGCCGATTATTTCAGCAAGGGCCTGATGTATTACGATGTGAAGAGCGGCAAGGCCATGCCACATCCCAACAGTGCCAAGCTGCACCATCTCTATAACCCCACCGTTTCGGCCAACGGCAAGTGGATTGCGTCCACGGTGCACGCCGGGATGGGATTCAAGCATGCCATTGTTCTCATTGAGGCGGATGGGGACAGGGTCATCAATCTTGACATCAGCGGCTGTCGGCCGTGCCTGAGCCCGGTGGGCAATCACATTGCCTGGGGATCGGGCGATCATACCATTGAAGTGGCCGAAATTGACCTGGATTCCGATCACCCGAAGGTGGGCAAACGTTCCGTGATCATCCGTGACAAGGTGAACAAGATCTATCACGTGGATTGGTCGCCTGATGGGAAGTTCGTTTCCTTCAGTCGGGGACCCCAGAGCAAGGGGGATTTGTCCAAGCCCGGGACCTACCAGGCCGCCTGTGAGATGGTGGGGGTCTTTGCCGGCAAATGGGATATTTACGGAGTCTCGACCAGTGGCAGGAAGGAGATTGATCTGCAGGAGGCCGGGGCGGCGGCAGATTTTCTGCAGCTTTCAAGAGATGGGCGAAGCAACAAGGAATCTGACTGGGTCCGGGTCGTCAAATAGGTGCAGCGCCTCGTGAAATTCACCTTTCTTTTGCTGATTCCAATCCTGTGGCTGTCCGCCTGCGACAACAGACAGGGTGGCGGAGCCGATGGCTCGCCGGAAAGCAGCGAGGTGTTGGAGGTGACCACGAAATCAGGCATTGCCATGATCTATATCGGCCCGGGAGAATTTACCATGGGCACCCCCAGGGGTGATCCGGATGAGGCTCCGGAGCATGCGGTAGAGCTGGCCGGTTTCCTGATGGACAAGTTTGAGGTGACCCACGCGATGTACACCCGGGCCGAGTTGCCCAATCCCTCTCACTGGCAGGATGATCCCCGGAAACCGGTGGAGCAGGTCCGCTGGCGTGGCGCGCGTCTTTACTGCAACGAGCGTTCGCTGATGGAGGGACTGGAGCCCTGTTACGATGAGGCCAGATCCGGCTTGCCCCGGATTGCTGAAGCCAACGGTTACCGGCTGCCCACCGAGGCGGAATGGGAGTATGCCGCACGTGCCGGCACCAGAAGCGATTACAGTTTCGGCAAGGCCGGGCAGCTCAGGCAATACGCATGGTTTGCCGGCAATGGCGGCAAGCGCACCCACCGTGTCGGGACGCGCCGCCCCAATGCCTGGGGGCTGCATGATCTCTACGGTAATGTCTCGGAATGGTGCGAGGATGTCTATGGGCCGGACTACTACCGTGCCAGCCCGGCGGCCAATCCCGCCGGCCCGGAGCCGGAAGGTGACGACCCCAAGCGCGTCATCCGGGGCGGTTCCTGGCGTGCCTCGGAGGCGATGTGCCGGGTGACCTTCCGGCGCGGGGAAAAAACCGGGGACACCGACGCCTGCTTCTTCACCGATTACTGCGGGTTTCGTTGTGTGCGAACCATTACGCCTGAGGAACTGAAACAGCTGCAGGGCCAGTCCCGATAGCGCGCTACCCCTTATGCTGTTCCATACCTGGACGTTTCTCTGTTTCTTCGTGATCGTCCTGGGCGGGTTCCATGCCCTGCGCAGGACCTCCCTGTGGCTGCATTGGCTCCTGCTCGCTTCCTACGTGTTCTATGGCTGGTGGAACCCGTATTACCTGGGCCTGATCCTCTATTCCACGGCCCTGGATTTCCTGGCGGTGCAGATGATGGACCGTTCGAATGCGCGAAGGCGACTCTGGCTCTGGATCAGCATTATCAACAACCTGAGCCTGCTCTTCTTCTTCAAGTATGCCGGCTTCTTCATCAGCAATCTCAACGGCCTGCCCGGACTGAACCTGCCCCAGCCGGAGAACCTGATGCCTTTCGGTCTGGAGTACCTGCTGCCGGTGGGCATCTCCTTCTACACCTTCCAGTCGATGAGCTATACCATCGACTTCTATCGGGGCGAGATTGAGCGGGAAAAAAGTTTCGTCCGGTTTGCGACCTTTGTCTCATTTTTTCCCCAGCTCGTCGCCGGACCCATTGAACGTGCCAGAAACCTGCTGCCGCAATTCCTCAGGGCGCCAAAGGTCACGCGGGAGGATTTCGCCGATGGTCTCTCGCTGTTCGTGCTGGGGCTTTTCAAGAAACTGGCCCTGGCCAACTACCTGGCCCTCTACGTGGAGCGCGTGTATGGCGCCCCGGGGGATTTTGGAGGCGGGGCCCTGGCCCTGGCCACCTTCGCCTTCGCCTGGCAGATCTATTTTGATTTCAGCGGCTACACCGACATGGCGCGTGGCGTGGCGCGCATGATGGGCTTTCGCCTGATGCTCAACTTCAACAACCCCTACCTGGCCGTCAGCCTGGGTGATTTCTGGTCACGCTGGCACATCAGCCTCTCCACCTGGTTCCGCGACTACGTCTACATCCCGCTGGGCGGCAATCGTAAAGGGGGAAGGCGGATGTATGCGAACCTGCTGGCCACCTTCATCATCTCCGGATTGTGGCATGGAGCGGCCTGGACCTTTCTGGTGTGGGGCATGCTTCACGGTCTGGGGCTGGTGGCCACCCGCCAACTGGAACGCTCCACCTGGTTCCGGGACCGTCTGCCACGCTTCGTGAAGCAGATCGGCGTTTTCCTCTTCGTCTGTTTTGCCTGGATCTTCTTCCGTGCCGAATCCATGAGCGATGCCGGGTTGATCATCAGTCGTATCTTCAGCTCCGCCTGGACGGACCCGCAAATACCACTCCTCATGCTGGTCCTGGTAGGAGCCACCTGGGCCTGCCAGTTCCTGCAGGAATCGCGGTGGCGATCACTGCTCCAGCCGGCCTGGGTGCGTGTGGGACTGGTGGTGGGCATGTTGCTCTACATCTGCCTTTGCTCCTCAGGCGGCGGAGAATTCATCTATTTCCAGTTTTGATCAAAGGTATGAACGACGCTCCCTGTAACGATTCCATCAACATCCGGCTTAGTCCGCGGGAATGGCTGGTGGCGCTTGGGGTCTTTGTTGTCATCGTGGTTGTCACACCCGCACTCTGGCGGAAGGCCGAAAAAATGGAGACGGGCCCCGACTACCGGGTGCCCTATCCGCTCAGTAACGACTACTGGGTTTACGATCGTCATGTGCGGCAGATGTCCGCCGGGGCCATCGTTGTGGTGGGTGATTCCGTGATCTGGGGGGAATACGTTTCGCGGGATGGCACGCTATCCCATTTTCTGTCCGAACAAACTGGACACTCCTTCATCAATGCCGGGGTCAATGGCCTTTATCCCTTGGCGCTGGAGGGACTCATCAAACATCACGGCCGCGGCATCCGGAATCGCAAGGTCCTGCTTCATTGCAATCTGTTGTGGTTGAGCAGTCCTGAACGGGACCTTCAGGCGCCCAAGGAGCAGGTCTTCAATCATCCCGGGTTGATCCCTCAGTTTTCTCCACCCATTCCCAGTTACCGTGCCGGAAGAGACACCCGGGTCACCCGGGCAATCGAAAACCGCATCCCGTTCCTCACCTGGATCAATCACCTGCAGGAGGCCCATTTCGGGCAACAGTCCATCCCGCAATGGACCGTTGCCGAGGCTGAGGATGATCCTGAAATTTATCCCAACAGCTACGCCAATCCTCTGGCGCAGATCGGGATGTCGGTCCCCGGGGAGACTGCCGATGATCCCGAACGCGGGACCAGCAGTTCAAGACACAGGCCTTGGGGTGGAAGCCCGCAGAGTCTGGACTGGGTGCCATTGGGAAACTCATTGCAATGGCAGGGATTTCAACGACTGGTCAGGCAGTTGCAGGCGCGTGGCAACGATGTCTACGTGGTCGTTGGCCCTCTCAATCAGCATAAGCTGACTGAAGTCAACAGAGTTCGATTCCTTGAATTGGAGAATGGTGCGGTCATGTGGCTCAAGAAAAACGGGATCCAGTACTGGGTCGCCGACACACTGCCCTCCGGATCGTATGCTGATGCCAGTCATCCATTGACACGAGGATACCGGGAACTGGCAGAGAACATGCTGGATCAGGGCTCCTTCACTGAGTGGATCGCCCGCTGAGCCCGGCCGGAGGAATCCTCCAGGACCACAGATTCCTTTTGAGCAGGGCGGAACAAAGGGGCCGTGTTCCGGGAAACTGACTCTTGATCGGGCTTTGGGCGAGGATTGGGATCATGCCTGTCCGTCATTTCCCCGGTCTCCGGTGGGTTTGCCAGCAGGGACGAGGATTTGGCGAGAAGAGGGCTTTTCTTGTCACCTTGGCTTTCCTTAACTGGCTCGCATGAAACTCGTCCCTTTGCTCGTGTGTTTCCTCGGATCCGGAATGTTGGCCGTGGGAGTTCCGGAAGCACCCACCGGCCTGGAGGCGAAGGTGCTCCCAAATAAACTCGGCCTGGATCTCAATGAATACAGCCTCACCTGGAAGGGAGAGGGCCTCGCATCCTGGCAGGTCCTGGTGGCGAGCACCCGGGCCCGGTTGGCCGCAGAGGTGGGGGATATGTGGGACAGTGGACGGAACGCGGCCGTGGATGGGGCGCAACCGGTGCGCTATCGCGGGCAGGCTCTCTACAGTGGTGACACCGTGTGGTGGAAAGTCCGGGGCTTCGGTGATAAGGATGAAGCTGGTTCCTGGAGTGAACCGCAGGTGCTCGAGGTGCCTGCCGGGGAGGAAACCAGATCCAACCAGGTGGTCCTGGTTGGCGGAACCCTCATCTCGCGGATGGACAGGCATGGTTACCTTGAGCACGCCATTACGGTCAACTGGCCACAGCACAACATCAGCTTCCGCAACCTCGGGTGGCCGGCGGATGACGTCTTCGGGACTGCGCGCAGTGAGTTTGGGTCGGCCCACAACACGCGCTCGTGGCAGCCCCCGAAGGGGCAGACGGGATTCGGGTTTGAGAAGTTGAAAGGGCAGTTGGTGGAGACCCAGCCCTCGACCATCATGGTGGGATATGGAGGAGAGGCCGCCTTTGCGGACACCGGGGAGAAGATGGCCCGTTTCGAGGCCGGCTATCGGGCACTGATCGAGGAACTGGAGAATACCGGGGCGAAACTGATCCTGCTCACCCCTCTCGCACAGACTCCGAGTGGTGCGGTCCTCAACGCGGAGGAAGTGGCGGTCCGCAATGGGAGGTTGGGGAAGGCGGCGCGCTTCATCCTGGCCCTGGGCAAGGAGCGCAGTCACGACGCCATCGACCTGCTGAGCGAGAGTCCCTTCGGAGAAGAGGCGGCTTCCAGTTACCAGAACGGCATTCATCTCAATGGGGACGGTTACCGCAGGTTGGCCACTTATATTGGCCAGAAGCTGGGCCTTGGAAGTGTGGCCTCGGAACCGGCGCGCGGGACTCCCGGGAAGCTGGAACGTACGCGGCTCGGGGTGCGCTATGACCTCGCCCTGCATCAACTGCCGTCCCTTCTGCATGGGGCGGTGACTGCGGCCGGGAAAGGTGCGACCCGTATCTGGATCGATGGCGCGGAGGTCGTGGTCGACGCCCGGGACGGCGTGGTTCGTTCAGGTCCCGATTACGCCCAGGCCGGGAAACTCCGCGAGACCATCATCGAGAAGAACAAGCTGCACCGCTACAAGATCAACCCGATCAACAAGGCCTACATCTTTCTCTTCCGGCGCCATGAGATGGGGCATCTCGCCTACGAATTGAAGGACTTCGACGAACTGGTCGAGGGCAGGGAGCAGGCCATCGCCAGGCTGCGCGTGCCGCTTCCTCACCGCTACGAACACGAGGATTCCCGCGAGTGGAAGTCCCCGCGCAACTATCCCGATCACGAAGTGCCCCGGGACATTCCGGATCCCGATGTGGCGGCCGAGCTCAAGGCCTTCAAGGTGGCGGAGGGATTCAAGGTCAATCTCTGGGCCAGGAATCCGGTTATCTTCAATCCCATCAACATGAACTGGGACCGGCACAACCGTGCCTGGGTGTCGACTTCCTCGACCTACCCGCACATCAAGCCCGGACGGATTCCCAACGACCGGATCGTCATCCTGGAGGATACCGACCGGGACGGAGTGGCCGACAAACACACCGTCTTTGCGGAAGGTCTCACCGTCCCGCATTCTGTCATGCCGGTGGAAGGGGGGGCCTACGTGTGCAGCACGACCGAGGTCCTGTTCCTGGCTGATCATGACGGAGACGATCGTGCGGACGAAAAGCATGTGGTCTTCTCGGGCTTCGGTAATGCGGACGTACACCACATGATCCACGGCCTGCGCTGGTCTCCCTGGGGGGACATGTTCTTCACGCAGTCGATCTACATCAACAGCTTCGTGGAAACCGCTCACGGGCCACGGCGCTTGAACGGCAGCGGGGTCTGGCGTTTCCGTCCCGAGATTGAGCGCATCGACGTCTTCTCCAGGGGACGGGTCAATCCCTGGGGTCACGCCCTCGACCACCACGGCAACAGTTTCGGAACCGATGGTGCCGGAGGGCAGGGACCGCACGACCTTTTTCCCGGTTCCGCCTTCGGGACCGCGGTGGGCGCTCCGCGGGTGCTGCGGGGCCTGATTCCGGGCAAACCCAAGAACACGGGGGCCGAATTCATGAGTGGGCGTCACATCCCGTCGCTCTGGCACGGGAGCATGCTGGGCAATGACTTCCGGGCCAACCGGACGGTGCGCTATTCCATCGAGGAAAGCGGAAGCGGCTTCAAGTCACAGGAAGTGGAGACCGTGCTGCACTCCAGCCACCGGTCCTATCGTCCGGTCGACATCAAGATGGGGCCCGACGGGGCAGTCTACATCGTGGACTGGTATAATCCCATCATCGACCACGGAGAGGTCGATTTCCATCATCCCCTCCGGGACAAGTCCCACGGAAGGATCTGGCGGCTCACCGCCATTGATCAGCCCCTGCTGGACTGGCCGGTCATCGCGGAGGCCACCAGGAAGGAGCTTTTCACGCACCTGACTGCCCCCGAGCAGTACACCCGCACCCGGGCCAACCGCGAACTGGTCCGGCGGAAGGTTACCCGCACGGACATTGACGCCTGGGTCAAGACCCTCGATGCCGCTGATCCCAATCACGATCACCATCTGCTGGAAGCGTTCTGGCTCGCCATTGCGCGCAACCTGAAGATCGACGGACTGGAAGGAGGTCCTTTGCGTTCGGCGAGCCCGGGGATTCGGGCGGCGGCGGTGCGGGCGGTGGGAAGGACCGCGGGGGGACTGAGTCATCTGGCTGCTGCGGTGCATGATGATCATCCGCGCGTGCGGCTGGCGGCAGTGTGCGCCCTGCGCGGGCTGGGAACCAAGGAGGCGACGGACGTTGTCCTGGGAGCTCTCGACCATGACGTCGACCTCAATCTTGACTTTGCCCTCGAGATGGCGGTGCGCGATACCCGCGATGCCTGGCTGCCTGCCATGCAGGCAGGAAAGAAGGTTTTCGGGGGTGACGCCAACAGCCTGTCCTATGCCCTCAACAAGGTGAAGGACAAGCGTGCCATCGAAGGGCTGGCAGAGGTTATTGCAAAAGGAGAACTGAAGGGCGAGGCGCTCGACAACGCGGTCGCCACCGTGGCCTCGCTCGGTTCCCCCGAGCAGGTGGGGGCGCTTCTCCAGAAGGCGCAGGATCACCCGGCCTGGCTGCCTGCCATTGCGCAGGGGGTCCAATACAACCGCAAGGAGCCCCCCCTGAAGAGCCGGGCCATGATGTTTCTCAATTCCAAGACCGGGGCCGTGCGCATCGCGGCCGCCGACCTGTGTGGAATCTGGAAAGTGAATGTCGCGGAGGACCTGCTGGTGAAGGGAGCGAACGGGGCGAAAACGATCGAGGAAGCCCTGGCCATGAGCCGGGCCCTCGCGGGGATCGGGGCCACCGCCCGGCTCGGGCAGCTCTCCGGGGCGGGCCAGGCTCCGTTGTTGCGGGTGGCCGCGGTGGCGGCAGCGGCTCGCGTCAACCCGACCCCCAATGCGGCCAAGGCGGCTCGGCTTCTCGGTGCCCTGCAGGATCCGGCGCTCGCCAAGGTCCTGATGGAAGCCTTTCTCAGTCGTCCGGAAGGGCCGGAGCTCCTGTCGAAGGCCCTGGAAGGAAGCACGCTCAAGGAGCCGGTCGCGCTGGCGGCCAACCGCAGCGCCTCTGCCTCGGGCCGCAACGTTCCGGGTCTCCTTGCCGCTCTCAACAAGGCGGGAGGTCTCAAACCGGTGGCTTCCAACATGAGTCAGGGGGACCGCCGTAAGCTGATTGCCGACGTCCGGGCCAGCGGATCGGCGGAGCGGGGGCAGCAGATCTACCAGCGCACCGCGCTGGTCTGCACCACCTGTCACCTCGTCAACGGCCAGGGAGGAAAGCTGGGTCCGGACCTGAGCACGGTGGGGAGCTACATGACCCCGGAGTCGATCCTGGAGTCGCTCCTCAACCCGAGCACCGACATCAAGCAGGGTTATGAAACAGTGGTGGTGACCCGCAAGGACCAGACCATCGTGAGCGGATTGCTGCAGCGCAAGACCGATACCTCCGTCCTGGTGAGGGATCCTTCCGGGAAGGTGGTTTCCATCCCGGCCGGCGAAGTGGCCAAGGTCGACACCAGCCCGGTGTCCCTCATGCCGCCCGGCCTCACTGCCGCCCTGCGACGGGATGAACTGGTCGACCTGATGACCTTCCTGACCACTCTGGGGGTGAGTCCGGCCCGGGATTGATGGCGGGTGACCCAGACAGACCCGGACCGGGACGTTACGACGGACTCATTGTCCTGATGCTTCTGTTGCTGTCCGGAGGGTTGTCCCAGGCGGTCCTTGAACCGCAGCTTTGCCAGCGGGGCAAGGTTCTCCTCGTGGACGATTTCGAGGATCTCGAGACCGTGCCCGGGCGCTGGTTCTTCCGGGAACAGTGGACCGTGGCCAAGGGGAGGATGATCCGGACCGCGGTGCCGGGGGAAAACCAGCGGGTCTTCATCAAGAAACCGCGTTACGGGAATTGTATTATCGAGCTCAAGGTTGCCTTTCAAGGGGCGGGAGAGATCCGGGTCATGACCGGGACGCCCGGCAAATACAACGCGGTGGTGACTCTCTGGCCCCGCGGGTTCCGGGTCACTACCGCCCGGGACCAGACCATTCCCCATTTCCCTGCCATCCATGGGGAGTGCGCTCACCAGTTTGAGCAGGGCCGCTTCTACCCCGTCATGATCGAGATCCATGGGGAGGAGATTCTCGTCCGGGTGGGAGACGAGAAGCACGTGGTGGTGGGGAGGCATCCCATCCTGGCCCGGGAGCGTGACTACTTCGCCCTCCAGGTTGACCAGCCGGGAGCAGCGTTCGATGAGGTCCGCCTGGTCTCCGCCAGTGGAAGAACCGACGGATGGCCCGCCGCACGCGGTGAGTTTGAGAAACTCCAGGCGCAGCGGCCCTGGTTGCCCCACGAGGCGGCGGAGCAGCAGAAGATCCGTGAGATGATTGCGCGGGACCAGCTCTACCGGGGTAGTGAGAAGTTCCGCGGGAAGGTGGCCCGCGTGGAGGAGTGCAAGGCCGCGGCCGCCCGGCAGTTCCCGGAGGTCTTCAGGACCGTGAAGGAACGGCGCAAGGACATAGCGGTGGAACGTAAGCGGTTGACTGCAGAGGACCCGGCCTACCGGGCCCTGCGGGATGCCATCAACAAGCTGAAGCGGGCGGAGATCGACCTCCTGCACCTCCTGCACCCGGGGCTCAAGGAACTGTCCGAAGCCCAGTATCACGCGGCCCTGGCCAGAGCACGGTTCGAATCGAGGGAGGCCACCGCCCTGCAGATGGTGGTGGCCAATCAGAAAGTGATGGCGGGCAGGATGCGGATCCGCTATCCGCAGCTGGAAAAAACCAACGAGGACCTTCTGGCTGAGGGACGGGCGGCCCGGGCCAAGGTGGCGGGCACCCCCGGGTTCAAGCAGGTTATCAGGGCCGTCGCGGAGGCGGTGCAGGCCGAGAAGGAGGCGGTCATGAAGGCCGCAGAATCGCTGGTCATGGTCTTTGCAGAAGAAAAAACGAACCAATGAGAAATCTCCGGTGCAGCCTTGAAATGATCACCTTACGTCTCATCACGTTACTCCTTCTGCCATCCGCGGCAATCGGCAGGGATGTTTTCCAGGAAGACGTGCGACCGGTATTGCAGAAGCATTGCTTTGCCTGCCACGGTCCTGAAAAGCAGAAAGGGAAACTTCGGCTGGATCAATTGGATCCGGACATGGTGAACGGCCATGCCGCTGAGACCTGGCACGACGCCCTGAACATGCTCAATCGCGGTGAAATGCCGCCCGAGGACGAGCCGCAATTGTCGCCCGAGGAACGGCGCAAGCTCGTCGGGTGGCTGACCAGGGAGTTGCGTCGAGCCGTCGATGCCAGGCGAAACACCGGAGGACAGGCAGTAATAAGGCGTCTTAACCGGGCCGAGTATCAATACACCATGACCGATCTGTTGGGATTGGAGATGGATTACAGCGAGGCCCTGCCGTCCGACGCCCGGTCACCGGAGGGGTTCAAGAACAACGGTGCTTCCCTGGGAATGACCGCCCTGCAGATCGAGAATTATCTCAAAATGGCCCGGAAGGCCCTGGACTTCGTCCTTGTGGAGGGAGAGCAGGAGGAAAGAAAAATCACCGTTCTTGATCGAAACAAAGGCCGCATGAAAGGCCCCAACAGCAAACGTTTCTCCGGAGATTCCTCCGAGCGTCTGGGGCGGGTGAACTTTTGGCACGGATCTTTCAGGGATTTGCCCCGAACAGGGAGATTCAGTATACGAGTGAAGGCCTACACGGATCGCAAAGCGGGCCAGCCCGCACCCATTCTCTCTGCTCGATATGGGTATTTCGTATCGGGGTTAACCCTCAACATCATGGGCGACGCCGGTGAAATCGCCGTAACCTCGACAACTCCCGAGCATTATGAAATTTCCGGATGGCCCGAGTTCTTCCCCCTCCCTGAACCCGATGTGCCAGATGACAAGCTCAACGGGATCATCGCCCTGCAGAACACCCTGGATGACGGCGAACCTCCCACCCGGGCTGTCAACGAGGTAATTGAGGAGAAAGACAAGAAAGGGAAGATCAGGAAGAAGAAGGTCAAGGTCTTCCCCGAGGATCCTGATTTTCCTCGCATCATCATCGAATCCGTCGAGGTCGTCCGCAACGACTATCTGTCCTGGCCCCCGCCGCCGCACCGGAGAATCATTCACGAAGGGGAGGAATTGTCCGATCCGCAGGCGCTCGAGAAAATACTGGCCCGCTTTCTTCGACGGGCCTGGCGACGACCGGTCAACGGGGAGGAAATGGAAAAGTGGCTGGCCCATTACGAAAGAATGCGCCAGCAGGCGGATACTCCTGTCTCAGCCCTCAAGGAAACCCTGTCCGCCGCCCTGTCCTCCTCCCACTTCCTTTACCTCAGCGAGCCCTTCAAGTCCGATAAATCGAGAAGGCTCAACGCTTACGAGTTAGCGGCCCGCCTGTCCTACTTCCTCTGGAGTTCGATGCCGGATGAAGAGCTGTCCAACCTGGCAGAATCCGATCGCCTTCTGGAGCCGTCCGTGTTGCGAAAACAATTTCGGCGCATGCTGAAGGACCAGAAATCAAACCGGTTCACCAAAGAATTCTGTGACCAGTGGCTGGATCTGGAGGGCGTTGACCGGGTCGCGATCAATCCCCAGTTCTATAAGAATTTTGATAATAAGCTGAAGCCCTACATGGTTGAGGAAACGCGGTCGTTTTTCGGTGAAATTCTCCGCAGTAACACGTCAGCCCTGCAATTTCTCGACGCCGATTTCACCATGCTTAATGCTCCTTTGGCGAAGCATTACGGATTGAGTGGCCCAACATCCCAGCGCTTTGAAAGAGTTTCTCTCAAAGGGACGAACAGGCCGGGCGGGGTCCTCGGGCATGCTTCCACGCACCTGGCAGGATCGGATGGAGCCGATTCTCATCCCATCAAGCGTGCGGTCTGGATCAGGGAACGTCTCCTGCATGATCCTCCCAATCCGCCCCCGCCTGATGTGCCCAGTGTGGAAAAAAGCGTGCCCAACTTCGAGAAGCTTTCCATCCGGGAACAACTCGCCGTTCACCGAAAGAAGGAGGCCTGTGCGGATTGCCACCGGGGGATTGACCCGTGGGGAATTGCTCTTGAGGGATATGATGCCATCGGCCTCTCCAGGCAAAAGACGGCTCGAAGAAGGAAGCCCGTTTCCTCAGAAACCGTGCTGCCCGGAAATCACAGGATCTCGGGTTTGGCTGATCTCCAGAAACATCTTCTCAATAAGAAACACGAGAGATTTGCCAGGGCATTGACATCAAAATTACTGATCTATGCCCTGGGTCACTCCTTACGGCTGGAGGACGAACTCCTGATTGAAGAACTCACTGCCGACTTTGCACGGGATGGCTATCGGTTAGACGGGTTGATGGAAAACATTGTCACCAGTCGTCCTTTTGTATCGCGATAACAGGTTAATCCCTTCATAAATGAATCATAAAGGGGATCCGGAATCCATGACGAACCAGGGAGCTTTCCAGATGAACCGCAGGGCAATGCTCAGGGCGGCGGGTATCACAATGGCATTGCCATGGATGGAATCCCTGATGGGGGCGGAGGTCAAATCGCCACCAAGGAGATTCTGTTCCATCTATTTTCCTTATGGGGTGAGCCTGCCCAGACAGGATGGGGAATACGGCCAGTGGAACTGGTTTCCCAAGGGTTCAGGCAGGGACTTTACCTTCAATAAATCCCTTGAGGTGCTGGAACCTTTTCGTGATCAGGTCACGATCCTGGGAGGACTTTCCCATCCCAGGGTGCGCCGGATTGGAGGGCATGACAGTGGTGATACCTTTCTTACCGGTGAGGAGCTCAGCCTTGCTGCCACCGGGCTCAGGAATTCAATCTCACTGGACCAGTTCATGGCTCGCAGGCACAGGCTTGGTGCAAGCACCCGGTTCACCAGCCTGACGCTCTCCTCGGACGGCGGTGTTGGCATGCCCACCAGGGCCAACACGCTTTCCTACTCCCATACAGGACAGCCGATCCCGTCCTTCAATCGACCGGCCATTGTTTTTGAACGGTTGTTCGGATTGAAGGGAGACTCCATTGAGGCCCAGAGAAAGGGCCTGACCCGTGCCGGCAGTCATCTTGACCTGTTGCTTGACGAGGCCAAGAGCCTGCACCGTAAACTGGGCAAGGCGGATCAGGGTAAACTGGACCAGTATCTCACTTCAGTCCGCGAGATTGAGCAGGATGTGGAACGTTCGGCTCAATGGTTGAACGTAACCCGCCCGAAGGTGAATGCTGAGGGGCTTGATCTTGATGCAGACAACGAGACACCGGGTAAACTCATTCACACGATGCTCGACCTGATCGCCCTTGCCTTCCAGACTGATTCTACGCGCTTTGTAACCTACCAGCTCGCGAGTATGCATGGTGCCATCTCCATCGCGAACAAGTTTCCGTCACTCCTTGGTTTCAATAACAATGCCCACGGACTGGCTCATGGGGCAGGGAAAGGCAAGGGGGCTGAAAACAAAGGCAAGTGGGACCGCTACCAGGCGGAATGTCTCGCTTACCTGATGAAGCGGCTCAGTGAGCTTGAAGAAGGCGAGGGATCAGTCCTGGATAATACCTGCATCCTTTACGGCAGCAGCAACAGCAAGACCCACAACAACACCAACTATCCCCTGATCCTGGCGGGCGGGAAAAAGATGGGTTACAGGCACGGGCAATACCTGACCTTCGACAGCAAGACCCCACTGGCCAATCTGTTTGTCACCATGCAGAAACGGATGGGCGTAAAGGCGGAATCCTTTGCCGATAGCACGGGAAATATTGACGACCTGATCTCCTGAAAAGCGGTGCCGGCAAGGTGGATGCCACCAGTCGGATCGAGTCCGCCTTCCATGCCGTCGACTGGCCATGACCCATGCAGGAGAAAAAACGGACCAATGAGCAATCCCAATACCAATGCCGCGGATTACCGGACGGCGGGCTACTGCCTCTTCCGTGAGGTTCTCGATACGGAGGAAATCCGGGTGGTCAATGCCGAGCTTGAAGCCCTCTTGCGGGATATGCCGGAGACCCTGGTGGTCTACAAGGACGGGGAGCACAAGGAAGTGCCCGCCCGTTCCGAGTATCTCACCGAACCACACCCCGGGAAGGCGAGCTGGCTGGAGCTCTGCCGTCATCCCCGGGTGCTGGATGCGGTGGAGGCCGTGCTTGGGCCCGACCTTATCCTCATCATGTCGCACATCATTGCCAAGCGACCGGGGGATGGATTGCCGGTGGCATGGCACCAGGATAATACCTACTGGCACTCGGTAGAGGGCACGGAAGTGGGGACCGTCTGGCTCGCCCTCGATGATGTCGACCTGGGGAACGGCTGCATGCAGATCATCCCCTGCACCCACGAGGGTTACCCCGAGATGGAGAAGGTTTCCACCGGGGACGACGATCTTCTCGGGCTCACCGTGGAGGTGACGGAGGACATGGTGGAGGCGGCGGTTCCGCTTGAGATGAAGGCCGGTAGTCTCTCCATCCACGATTCCTACGTCCTGCATGGGAGTGAGCCCAATACCAGTGACCGAAGGCGGGCGGCTTACACCATGCGCTATGCCAATGCCCGCACCGTCACGGTGGATACCCGGAAACACTGGGTGCCGGTTTACCTGGTGCGGGGGGAGGGAGGAGCGAATGCCGCTGACTACATCGACCTCCGCCCCGGCAGGGCCCTCCCCGGTGGACTGGCCTAGACCGGGGAGGGAAGAGCTCCTGAAGGGGGATTCTGGCGTCTCCCGGGAGAGTTCAACGCAGGATCAGGGTCGCGAAGGAGACGCGGAGGCGAACGAAGTGGCGATCGGGGGTGGCGTTCCACCTCCAGACACTCTGCTGGAATCCGACAACATCAGGAGTGTAGTCGGAGGGGGTGACGAGCGCGAATCCGTCAGGGGGAACGGTTGACCAGCTTTCGAAATCACTGGAGAACTCCAGTTCGTAGTTGAGGCCACGCTTATTTGCGTCGGTGCGTTCCGGATACCGCACGATGGCAATTCCATCGACGATCTCAAGCTCGGCACCCATCAGACTGCCGTCCGAGAATTGAGTGGAAGCCACCTGCGGGTCACCGCCAAGGGCGTATTCCATCAGGTTGGCAAGGCCATCGCCATCCGGATCGGCTTCCCAACCCCAGAGAGTTGCTTCCAGCCAGGGGTTGGCGAGCTCGTCAGCGGTGAAGTTCCACTCCAGCCAGATGTCGGCAAGCCAGGACCCTACGATCAGGGTGGTCTCCGGGCTTCTGAACCAGGCGGCATACAGCTCCGTGACCCCATCAGTGTCCTGATCGACGCTGTAAATCACGGTGGAGTTGTCCGGGCTGATTACGAAGCCCGACACGTCGCCGTTTTCAACGAGAGGAGCGTTGATCTTGCTGACGGTGCCCCCGTCGATGGCCACATGGTACAGCTCATAGTCGTTGTCCTCATCCTGATCGGCGCGGTAGATGACGGTAGAGCTGTCGAGACTGATCTGGAAGGACCGCACATCACCACCATCCGCGAGATTTCTGTTGAGCCTGGTAGTGGCCCCCCCCCCGGTGGCTACGCTGTAGAGTTCAGTGACCCCGTTATCATCCTGATCGGCGACGTAGACCACGGTAGAGCTGTCCTCGCTGATCTGGAAGTCAGACACGTCGCCACCCGGGACGAGGCCAGAGTTGAGCTTGGTGGAGGGGCCTCCGTAGATGGGTGCTCCGTAGATTTCGTAGATTTCGTCATCATCCTGGTCGGCGCGGTAGACCACGGTGGTGCTGTCGGCGCTGATCTCGAAGTCCTGCACGTTTCCGACGGGAAAAGGGCCGCTGCCCGCAGGAAGGGATCCATTGAGTCTGATCGATGTTCCGCCGGTGATGGGCACACTGTAAACCTCGGTCGCAAAGACGTCCCTCAGGTAAACCACGGTGGAGCTGTCCGGGCTGATCTTGAAATCCTCGACTCCGTTGCCGAAAGGAAACCAGGAGCCGCTGCTGATCTTGATGGTGAGTCCTCCCTCGATTGAAACGCTGTAAAGCTCCGGGTAATCGTCGGTGTCCTGGTCGGCGCGATAGACCACGACGCTTCCATCCGGGCTGATCATGAAATCCTCAAATTCCCGGCCCGCGGCGAGAGGACCGGCAATCGGGGAGACGGTGCCGCCATTGATGGGCACCCGGTAAAGACCGTAAGTCTCCGACGAGGCGTTGAAATCCGCGGTAAAGAGCACCGTGCTTCCGTCCGGGCTGATCTGGTAGTCCCGCACTCCCTGGTCTCCGAAAAGATGAAGAGGCGCGTGGATTTTGGTGGGGACACCACCGTGAATGGGCACGCTGTAAAGCTCGAAGACATTAGCGGTATCCTGATTTGCCACGTAGACTACGGTGGAGCTGTCCGAGCTGATCTCGAAGTGCCACACGTCGCCAGCTTCGACGAGAGAATCGCTGAGCTTGGTGACGTCTCCGTTGCCGAGGGGTACGCTGTAAAGCTCTCCCACACCATTGGTATCCTGGTCGGCGATGTAGACCACGGTGTTTCCATCCGGGCTGACCTGGGCAAAAAATACATCACCACCGTCAACGAGGGGACTGTTGAGCTTCTGCCGGTGTTCGTCTGGAATCGTTAGCGGAGCTGACAGGCCGGCGACGGGGGTGAGGGCCAGAAGGGAGAGAAGGAAGGATTTGGTCAGTTTCACGGTATGTGCAGGTAATGTGGTTACCTGCTCTCAACCGTGGGTTCCGGGGGGGATTTCCAATTTTCCGCGGAAGTCCTTCCGCCCCTGTTTTTACTGGTCGAGGGTGACGCGGAGGCGGATGAAATCCCTCACGGTGGCGGGCCACTGGATGAGGCACTGCCGGAACCCGGCGACGGG
>DLRK01000198.1 GCA_002501065.1 Akkermansiaceae bacterium UBA7890 | reverse complement strand
GCACCTCTATTTCCTGCGCAACGGAAAACCCGACTTTTATCCCGATGTCATGGAGGAAATGCGCAATCGCCCCGATGCCGGACGTGGAAATGACTCCATCCGGAACCAGTTCCAGTTTATCAGGATCTGCTGCGATGTGGGACAGGTAGACCTGACCGACTTTTTCGAGAAATGGGGTTTCTTCCGCGTGGGCGAAATCAAACTCAAGGACTACCGGAACTATCACTTCGTAGTCACCCCCGGGATGGTGACCGAAACAAAGGCCTACATCGCCAGGAAGAACTATCGGAAGCCGTCCCAGGATCTCACCCTGATCAAGGATTGAGGCTGGATCGAAGTCTCCCCCATGGAGGCTCACAATCCAGCGCCCCGGAACCCGGCAACCTGCTCCTTTCTCAGGCCTGTCTCGCAATCCCCTGCCGCATCTGCGAGCAACGGCGCGAAAACCAGGCCATCACAACGAGCCAACGGTTTCCTGGAATGCCCACAAAGACCGGGGCATTCGGTATTGGCTCAACTGGCGACGAACAATAGACTCCGTCATGGTTACGTCCATGATGAGGCAGATTCTCACCGGGGTTCTCCTGACTGCCACTCTGTCTGCTGAACAGCAGTTCCGCGCCGGCACTGCAGCCGTGGATATCACTCCCTCGGAATTTCCAGTGCGGGTGAATGGTGGATTCACCGAGCGCCTGGCGAACCAGGCACTCGATCCGCTTTACGCCAGAAGCGTGGCGCTGGACGACGGAGCGATGAAGATCGTCTTCTGCGTGGTTGACACCTGCATGGTTCCACGTGGATTGATCGATGAGGCAAAGGAGGAGGTCTGCCAGAAGACCGGACTACCCACTGCCCGCATGATGGTGTCGGCCACTCACACCCACAGCGCCCCTTCCGCGATGGGATGCCTGGGAACCCGCATGGACTTGAACTACGCCAAGTGGCTGCCGGGAAAACTTGCCCAGAGCATGATCAGGGCCCTGGACGATCTCCAGCCCGCCCGGGTCGGCTGGGCGTCCATCGACGACTGGGAACACACGCACAACCGACGGTGGATCTCCCGGTTGGACCGCATCGGGAAGGACCCCTTCGGTGATTCCACCATGCACGCCAACATGCACCCGGGACACCTCAGCAAAAATGTGATCGGCCCATCTGGTCCGGTGGACCCCGAACTGAGTCTCTTTGCCCTGCAAACCCGGAACGGCAGACCCCTCGCGGTCTTCGCCAATTACTCCCAGCACTACTACGGGTCGGGGCTCCTGTCTGCGGATTACTTCGGCTCATTCTGCCGGCACATCGCCAGGGCCCTGAAGCAGCCTTCCAGTGAGGGCCCCTTCGTCGCGATGATCTCCCAGGGAACCAGCGGGGACCTGATGTGGATGGATTACGGCGCCCCGCGAGAGAACCGGTCGCTGGACCATTACGCCGGCGATGTAGCGCAATACGCCATGCGCGCCTACAGGCAGATCCGCTGGCACGACCATGTGTCGCTTGGAATGGTGGAGAAGAACCTGATTCTCGACTGGCGTCGCCCTGACCCGGAGCGCCTGGGGTGGGCCAGGAACAGGATGGCCGGACTCAACGGCTCCCTCCCCCGTTCCCAACCGGATATCTACGCGATGGAGGCCTCTATCCTGCACCAGAAACCGAAGGCGGAACTGAAAATGCAGGCCATCCGTATCGGAGAACTCGGCATCGCGACTCTTCCCAATGAAGTGTACGCCCTCACCGGTCTGAAGCTCAAGGCCCACTCACCCTTCAGGAGTCAATTCAACATCGAACTGGCAAACGGTGCCGAGGGCTACATCCCGCCCCTGGAACAACACGGCCTCGGCGGCTACACCACCTGGCCCGCCCGCACCGCCGGACTGGAGGTCACTGCGGAGAGGAAGATCGTGAAAACCCTGCTGAGCGGACTGGAAGAGGTGGCGGGGACTGAGCGGAACCCGGTGGTGGCATCAGGCCCGGCCTTCCGCGACCCTGGTGTTCTGGCGCATTGGCCCCTGGACGACTTCGGCGGCCCGGTCGCCAGACCGAATCAAGATCGTGTTCATGCCCCGCTTCGCATCACCGGCAAGGTCGCCTATTACCTTCCCGGCGTAGGAAGCGGATCAGGATGTGGCGACGACGAGGCGCTCACAACTTCTCCCCTGGCCCCCAGGGGGCAGATCAATCGATCAATCCACCTTGTGGATGGTTATCTCGAGACGGATCTGAAACTCCCGTCGAAGTCGACCGTCGCGCTGTGGTACTGGCTGGGCGAACGGAGCGGAGCCTCCAGACGGGAGGGCAAACTGGTTCGTCTGGCCTCGGGCCAGGAACTCATTGTGCGCCAGGGAGATGATCACAGGAGCGGTCTGTCCTGCGGAGATCTCGCCGGAACTGCCACCCTCCCCGCCGACGAATGGAACCTTGTCGTCCTTGTCCAGGAAGACGGGCGGCTCCGGGTTTATCTGAATGGAGAAATCCAACCCGATCTGGAGGTCGCCGCCAGCGGGGCAAAAGCAATCCCGCTCCGGTTCGGGGAGGGCCTTGAGGGCAAGCTGGATGAAATCGTCATCTGGGACCGGGCCCTCACAGCGCCCGAACGCCGGAAGCTGTGGGAACGATCCGGAATCGCCGGAAAGCGGGCCGCTCGCAGGCAGGCCGAGCGGGAAGCCGCTGCGCGCGCCCTGCCCCCTGAGTGGCCGGACCGCCATGCCGTCGCCATCCGGAACAAGAAACCCCTTCGCTACCACAAACTCGATCGCAAACCCGAAGACCTGTCTACCGAACAGCTGGTTCGTTTTTCCCCTGAGACCCGGGCCGTCCTTGACTCCGGTCGAATCCGGGGAACCATCCAGTCACCCGGGAAAACATACTCCGCATCCTTCTGGTTCCGGAACGATCTCCCGATCCGGACCCGCCCGGTAACGGCCTACCTTTTTTCCCTGGGTCCGAACGGCGACCAGCAGGCACCTGGTGACCACCTGGGCATTGGGGGACTCTATCGCAGCAGTTACCCCGGAAAACTCTTCCTCTTCAACGGAAACGAGGCGGATGACATACTACTTGGCAAGACGGTGATCCCGGTCGACAGGTGGAATCATGTGGCGTTTGCAAGAAGCGGGCAACGGGCACAGGTCTGGCTGAATGGAAGGCTGGAAATCGACGGGGAGATCAAACCAACCACTGACCAGGCGAAGGACTTCTATCTCGGGGCCCGCAGTGATTTCTTTGCCCCGCTCCGGGGAGCTCTCGCGGAATTCGCGCTCTTCGATCGCGCGCTGACCGGCCAGGAAGTCCGCGACCTCCACGCTGCCGCCGGCCTGCGGAAGAACATTGACGGAAACTAGGAACCGGGGAACCGGATGACCGCACCGGTTGAGTGCGGCGGTCAGTCCTTCTGCCCCTCTTCACCCCCCAGCACCATCCCGAGTTCCTCCGCGCGCCCGACCGGAAGTTCCATGATGCTGATCCGTCGGAAATGGATTTCAGCTCCTTCCGCCTCAAGGCAGAGGTAACCCTTGCGACCATCCGCCTCACGGATGCCGTTGACGAATTTTCCGTTGATCGCGAGTTTCACCGTTCCATCCACCGCCACCACCACGTAACGGTTCCACTCCCCCTTCCCCTTGCAGCGCATTTCATAGGACATGCTGCGACTGCCGCGCGGATTCTCGGGAACAGCCCTCATCCCCCCGGCACCGAAAAGCTCACCACTCACGTAGCCGAGGTGGCGCGGCTTCCCATTCCTGTCGGCGTGAATATACGGCCATTGCAGTTCAAGCATCTGCACCTCCATCCCCCTGGGCAGCCTGTTCCCCTCGGGCCGGGCATCGCTCCATAGAAAAACCCCCGAATTCCCCCCGGCTTTCATGTGCCGCCACTCGATGACGAGAATGAAATTCTCATACTTCTTTGTCGACCGCATCACCCCGATCGGCTTCCCCGTGCATACCAGCAACCCATCCTTCACCGACCATGTGTCAGGGGAGGTGTTGACGTCCGTCCAATTGGTCAGATCCTTGCCGTTGAAGAGTTCCACAAACCCCAGTCCCAACTGACTGACGGCATCAGTCTCCACCTTTGTGTCCTGCGCACCGAGCCCTCCCGTGGTGAGGATCAATCCCATCATGGCCGCTCCCTGAATGAAGTTCATCCACGAGGGTAACGCCCCTCTCCCACGGTGCAACACTTCACCCGCAATCAATGCGGTCCCGCCGAAACGCCAACCCTGTCAACTCTTACCCGCGGCAGATCCGGAGAACCCGGTCTCCCGATCCGGACCCAGGCTGGGGACCGGTGCCGGGATCATCCACCTCGAGGCGTTTCTGCCAGACTTCCCTGGTTGCAGCCCCTCGGAACAAGTCCGGATGACAGGAAGTTGAGGACCAGGAGATCGTCTATTTTCCGGGGTTGTCCTTCTCATCAAAAAAACCTGTTATTGCTTCAAACGATCTCCTGTCGGCTTGTTTGATGATGTCCACATGGCCGATTGATGTGAACCCTTCCTTCTTACGTTCCTCGGTGATCATGATCGTGTCCCAGGGGCCGTTGCCCTTCTTCTGCTGCCAGATTCTGCCCGTGCCGTTGATCAAATCGATTTCCTTGAGATCAAGCTCAAGCTTGCCCTTATGGACAGTCACGACCATGTAGTTTGGTTTCGTCGTGCGCCCGATCAAACCTCCATGGGCGACCTGCTGAATACCGTCTTCCTGCCTGCAGGTCACCGCGTGCACTTCTCCACAGATATATAGATCGACATCATACTTCACCATTGTCCGCCAAAATGCGGAATCACGCCCTTTGACGGTCAACATGCCCGATGAACTGAACTTGCGGACGGGCCGCAGAATCGGGGTATGCCCCATGACGACGATATGATCGACCCTGGCCCGGTGTTTGCCGAGGACCTCCTCAAACCATCTGAGCTGTTCGCCGGTCACCCCCGCTGCGATCGTTCCCTGTTTGCTGCGCCCCTTTTCGAATACGTCCACGGACACAAACAGAGCGTTCTTGTGCACCCAGTAGAACGCGGTCCCCTTCATGTGTTCGGGCCCGTTCAGGGGCATCTTCAGGTGGCGCCGGAAGGCCTCTTTGTAATGGGGAACCAGCTTGTAGGATGGCCACGGATTGTCACCGATCTCATGGTCGCCAAGAGCGGCGTAGACTTTCAGACCATGATCCTTCCAGCGTTTGCCCCATGGCGGGTAGTACCTGTCAGCCCACTTCATCACATCCTTCCCGGTCGGTCCCCAGTGCCCCATGACCAGGTCGCCCGCAACCATGACGAAGGCCGGATTCTCATCCTTCATGGATTTCAGGATGAATCCCAGGGCATCTTCCCAGCCCTGCTGGGGGTATTCTATGTCGAAGTTAAGGAAGTCGGGAATACTGCAGAACGTCCAGGGCTCTGTCCCTGGTTGCGGGTCACCTTCCGCCCCACTGATGCAGCCACCGGACACCATCCCGACGCACAGGATTCTCCTGATGAGAGTCCTCATTCCATTTACTCTATTCACCTTGTTCTTCCTTGTCTTTCTCAATCTTTGTAACTCACTGACAGTGAGAATGTGGATCGGAGGGAATCGAACCGTCGCTTACGTCCCAGACTCCAGTCCCGCCTCGAACATTGCGACGATGTTTTCAGGGGGCACGTCCATCTGCAGGGAGGGGTGGCCAGGGGAGAGAATATAGCCTCCACCCCCACCCAGCTCATCGATCGCCCGCCGCGTCTCGGCCCCGACCTCTTCCACCGTTCCGCGAGGGAGGATTTCCTGGGCCCCAACACCGCCGCAAAAGCAGACATCCTCGCCGAACTCACGCTTGAGATCGACGTGATTCATGTCCGGGACTTCCGGTTGAACCGGGTCGATGATATCGACGCCCCATTCGATCAGGCGAGGGATGGCATCGAGGATGTTGCCATCGGAGTGAAAGAGGAGCTTGATATCGTACTTGTGAGCCAGGGCGGCACACTTCCGGACCCGCTGGCCGAGATATGTTTCGAGCATTCCGGTGCTGATGATGAGTCCGGACTGCCCGCCGATGTCGTCCGCCAACCGGAAGATGTCGATCAGGTCCCCGGCCTCCCCGAAGAGGCACTCGAAGTAGTCGCAGTAGAAGTTCGTGACCTTGTCCAGGAGGAACTCGGTGAGATCGGGCTCGGCTGCCATTTCGAAGAGCATTTGCTCGATGCCACGAAAGAGGGTGGGATGCTGGAAGACTGAAGCACCGCTCGCGGTGACGGCGAACTCATCGGCCCATTCCTCGAGCTGAGAACGAATGTTCGAGAAATCGAACCAATCGATCCGGGGCCAGGGAAATTCCTCGAGCTCCTTGACGGTGGGATACTTGTCGACCCCGAAACAGGGGTCCCCCAGGGAACAGGCCGGACCGAATTCGTTTTCGGTGATGTGCTCGTGGTAGTTGAACACCTTGAACAGATCGCCCTTCCACTCCAGGGGCAGGTTCAGCTCCCGGGGGCCGGTGAACGCGGGTCCGATCGCTCCCTTGTAATCGAAGCCCCGCATGTCGAAGATGTCGAGCTGCAGTGTGCGGTGAAGGTCACGGTCGGTTTCTACTCCGAGGTGCTTCTTAAGCCGCGCGATGACCCATTCGCTGGCCGACATCATCATGGGTGGATGATCGGGAGCGCGATGAGAAAGGGCCGTTTGCAAGCGTTCTTTCGAGGTCATTGATCAAGGAGGGGTCCGGGAAATGCGAGGCCTTCGACGGGTTCGATTGCGTTACCCTGCATGCCGAGTCACCGGGATTACATGATTATTCGAATTTCAATTCGCGGGCTTCTTCATGCGGCGCGACAATGTTGTCGGTTGGAATGTCTTTCTGGAAATCATGCGTGGAAGCGATGAAGTAGCCAGGACCGGACTCGAGGAGAAGGAAGAACTGGAGCGCAAATGGGATCCGGTGAACAGAACCGTCGTTCTCGGCGGTCACAAATGGACCTGGTCGAAGAAGTGCATCGACCTGTCGTCCGTTGTTCCGGTCGACAAACGCCTGACGCTTTTCTACCATGCGCCAGGGGATAACGGCCCCAGCCACCTCACTTCGGTCTGGCCTGGCCAGGCTCACCGCGGACGATGCCGCGGACTGAGGTGAAGCCTCTGGCCGGAGTCGCATCCAAGCTACAGAAAGGCCGAGAAGAATGACAGAGAGACTCATCGCCGTTAGATTACTTGCATCCTTGTTTGGCCTGGCAACCCTGCCGGCATTCAATGGCGTCGCTTCAGGGCAAACCCTCTCCGAATTGTGGGGCCGGACGGGAGAGGTCTGGAAACCTGGCGGGCGCCTTCCCGATTTTTCCTTCGCTGGATATCACTTCGGAGAGGATCCCCTGCCTGAGATTGAACCGGTCACCAACGTGCTGCACTTCGGGGCGAAGGGTGACGGCAGGACCGATTGCACAAAAGCATTCATCAAAGCGATCGAAGCAACCCGCGAGGGCACGATTCTGATCCCGGCGGGCCGCTATCTCATCAGCGATATCATCTGGATCGAA
>DLRK01000032.1 GCA_002501065.1 Akkermansiaceae bacterium UBA7890 | reverse complement strand
TGGTTTCTCCGCGGGCACCGCTGGGGCCGGGGCGGGAGGTTTTCCAGGCGCGGGAGCCTGGTTGTCCTGCGCGGCCAGAGGCAGCACGAGGGTGAGCAGGAGGCAGAATGCAGTCGTTGGTCTCATTGATCTGAAGTCGTAAGGGTTGATGGGCCTCTAGCGGGTGGGAGGATTGGGAATGCGGCGGACGCGCGGTTTGCCAGCGGAGGGCGAAGGTCTTGATGATGGGCGGGACGGCGGGGTTGGACCACGACTGCTCGAGGGACGTTGTCCCGGCTTCGAGGTCGGTTTCGAGGTCGGTTTTTTGCCTGCCGGAGCCTTCGGAGTGGCCTTCTTGAGAACGATGAACTTCTTGTCATACTCCACCGTGCCGATCTTGCCGCTGCGATTCTTGATCTCGACCTTGGTATCCATGAAGCCCTTGCCCCGGTCCACACTCACCACCTCGAAACCCTGATCGTTCTCTTCTTCCGGATGCAGGCGGATGCGCTTGTCACGTTCCTTCTTGTTGATCAGGACCACGAACCAGCCTCCTTTCACCTCGCAGGTTCCGGCCAGGGTGTATTCATCGAGGGGATTGTCCTCTTCCGCTTCCACTTCCGGCGGCGGTGGCGGCACGGTGAAGGCGGACCTGGTCCACAGCTCACTGTAGCGGGCCAGTGGCGTCTTGGTGGGAACCTCGGAAAACGCCGGGAGCACTGCAACCGCAAACAGGGAGGCGGCGCAAGGGACGGTCAGGAATTGGAGGGATCTCATCATGGCTTAAATCTGGTTGGAAAGGACTTCAGGTAGTGCTCCCGGTTTCATCTCTTCCCTCGGGAATGAACCACTGCTCAAGCACCACCGCACAGTCGACCTGGGTATCATCATCCTTCTTGGGATTGATTCGCAGACTGGTGGCGGTTCGCAGGTCCGAGGGAGAATTCAGGCGGTCGATCCACTGGAACAGAACCTGCTCCCGCCCACTCACTTCAATTTCCACCCGGGCCCGGAAAAAGTTGAGATTCCCGCCCTCGATCCCGGTCATGGGTTTGACCCTCTTCACGGTCAACCCCCGCCGCTTTGCCTCCCGGTTGGCCAACGCCTCCAGGTCGGCGAGGGCCTTCTGCGGGCTCTTGATCTGCTTCTGCTCATTGCGTTGGAGCCACTCGATCTCGGCTCGCCTTTCCTCCTGCATCGCGGTCATTAACTGAGCCGTCGCCAAGTCTTCATTATAGCCTTTCAATTCCTTCTTCGCCGTATTTTTTCGCGGAGAATATAAAATCTGGAAGGCCCCAATATTGATAATCCCAAAGACGAGGAGTCCCACCACCACCAGCAGTTTTTTTTCTCGATCACTCATCCTTACTGTTCCTCCGGCCCCTTGATTCTTGCTTCATAATGAAAGGACCACTTGTCCCCCTTGGCCTGGGGCGGCGGCGTGGTCCACTGGTAATCATCCAGTCCCCTCTCACTCTTGAGGGCCTCATCAAAGGCCGTGGCCTGCCCCAGTTCATCGGACTTGCCCTGGAGTCGGATGCTCCGAATAAGGGTCAATTCCAACTTCTCGCCATCAGCCTGAACGTCGAGCTGGTTGGAAATGTCAGCACGATCAAGGCGCACCCCTTCTTCTCCCCCCCGGGCCCTCATGCAATGATAGAGCAGTTCCACCGTGTTGTGATCCTGCTCCACCACCGGTTGGAGCTCTCTCCACTTATCCTCATATATTATCTGTTCCGCATGAACTGCGGCGTATGGAGCGTAGGCCTCACGGGCCTCCTCGGCCGCCGTCTGGGCCCCCCTAAGGTCCCATACCAGGCCAAGGATTCCCGCCAGGTAAAACAGCATCGCCGCAGCCGAGGCAATCACGATGTGCTGCTTCTTGCGCCTGGCCACGCGCTCGGCACGCACATCTGCCGGCAGCAACTGACTCGACCGGGCCGGAATGATCGGGGCCGGCTTGGTCACCACCGTGGCTGGCCCGCTAAGGCCGGCGGCCACCCCCAGGGCCTCCAGTTCTTCTGTGCCGGGAGCTGTTTCCTCGTCCCCCACCCAGACGAAGCAATGCCGTGGCGGGGAATCAATCACCCCCTGCATCTGGAGCTGCATGAGAGTAAGGCTGATCTCCCGGCCCGCGTCCTCGCCAAGCTGGTTGGAAGCCAGCGCCTCAAACTCCAGGGCCTGGCCTTCTTCGGAAAGGGCAAAGACCCAGCGGCCAAGTTCCCGCCAGATCACCACTCCATCAACAGGCAACGGCAGACAGCGGGCTGAAATATCAAAGTGTTGCGGTGAGCGCCGGGGCAGGTGTCCTTCCATGGGAGGGGCCAGCACCACCGGCACCACCAGGCTCTCCTCCCCACGCGTTCCGACCTTGAACACATCGCTCAGCACTCCCGCATTCATCCCGGGTCGCATCCCCATCCGCTCCAGATGCATCTCAGACAAATCGCTGAGCAGGGCCTCATCCGAGGTGGGTGCTCGAAAGGGCAGGGCCGAAACATCGCGCACCGGAAACGCCATGGTCAGTTCCCCGGAGGGAATGCCACCCACGTCCAGGACGCGCGTGATCCCCGAACGCAGGGCGAGGTCGAGTCCGGCACCATTCAGGCTCGTCCAGGCCTCCCACCCGTCAGCTCCGGGTAGCAGGAGAACCTTCTCACCTTTCTTTTTTGCCTTTGGAATCATGGTACTTGTTCCACTTTTCGCTCCAGGATGGACGGACGACCCGTCCGATTCCGTACGATCAGGGTGATCCGACGCTTGATCTGCGCTCCCCCGAGACCTGACCAACCGGTTGATTCGATGCGGGTGGTCGGGTCGTTGGCCGTGAGGCGGGGCTCGACGATCATCCGTTGGATGTCCGGGACTCCTAGCAAATCGAGCACCTCTCTGCTATTATTAAAAGGCTGATCGTCTTCCGTGCCCCGGATCATGTCCGCCCCCAGCACCCGGTCCCGGATGGCTGAGGCATCATCAATGGAGACTTCCGCCGCCCGGGCCAGTTTTTCCGGGTCCGCTTCGTTGACATCCAGTCCCCCACTGCTCCAGATCGTGAACCAGTCGCGCCAGTTGGGATAAATGCGTTCCAGATCCTCCATCCCCCGCACCAGTCTCATCTCATCCAGGGAGTAGAAGGGGCGGTTATAAGGCCGGTTCAAAAACCCCAGTCCCTCGTAATAGGGGAATTCCGCTCCATTGAGTTCCTCCAGTTCATCCTCATCCACCCAGTCCACCAGGGCGTCCACCACTTCCTGGGCGAAATCCTCCTCGATCCCCCATTCCACGAACATTTCCCGCAGCAGGGCCTTGTCGGGATCGGCCCCATCCCCGCGGTTCATGAGCAGAGAGTTGATATTGAAGCGGGACCCCTCCGACTCGATGCTGGCCGAGAAACCCACATCCCCCGGAAAGCGTTGTTCCAGGAGGAGATAGTCCGAGCGCTCCACCACCGGGTTACAGGCCACCGAGATTCCCATCTCGGCCATCTGGGCCGCCCGGACCCCTTCCACCTGGCCGGAGATAAGGCGGTCCTCGTAATCCAGCAACTGGATCGTGGTGAAGATGTAGAGGCCCATGATACTGATGAGCCAGAACACCGCCACCAAGGTACTGCCCCGCCTTCCCCGCACACGGAAGTGCACGGTCATCCCGACCGTCATCTCTCCCTGCACTGGAACGTTTGCTTTCATCTTCCTGGGGATCCCGGTCGCGGTGGCCCAGGGCGACTACCGCCTCCGGGCGTAGGAGGCGCCGACCTCGTTCGTGAACTGCCACCACCCCGGCGATCCCCTCCTCCGTCCCGTCCTGCATCCCGTCCCCGGCCGCTATCGCGCCCGGAAGATCCCCGGCCGCCTGCCCCCTGGGACTGCTGCGGGGCCGCCCGACGCTGGGATCTCATGACCGTCTCCGGGTTCAACTTGGGAGGGAGCCAGAAATGATGGACGATCTCATCGGAGTTTTCATCGAACTTCACCCGCAATTCCATCTGGATCGGCAGGCGTCCCTGCACATCCCAGGTCTCGGTATAACCTTGGTTTTCGTCATTCAGCGCCCGGCCATCCCGCGCCCACCATTCGAACCAGAAGACGTCCCGCAGGAGAATGATTTCCGCCACAGGCTCAGCCCTCACGTTCGCGGTCGAGTCGCTGTCATCGAGGATGGCCTCCTCATAATAACGCAGAACCACGTCGAGATCTCCGCTGCGCGTAGGCACGGTGGAAATCTGGACGGCCTCCGCCGAGATGGCCTGGTCAGACCATGAAAAGGAGGTAGGAACGTTCTGAAAGGTAAGATTGCTCAGGAAATGCGAGCCTGCATCCTCCCGGAGGAGTTCTATCTCCGCATTCCCCGGTAACTGGCTGAAGTTCCTTCCCAGGAAGGCAATGAGGGCCTCCTGGGTCATGTGCTGCCGTCCGTCGTCGGCCATCACGTTCGACATCTCCAGGGCCCCGTCCACGATCCACATGATCGAAACCAGGAGCATCCCGGCGATAGCCAGGGCAAGGACCGCCTCCAGCAGGAGCATCCCCCGCCGGGAACGGCGAACACATCGTCTCCCGTGGTTACTGTTGGTAAAGTCTCGCATAACGCCAGGTTTCAGCAATTCGCTCGTGCCACATGAGATCCTCATACCAGGTCCCGATGACCTGCAAGTGATACATCTGCTGCATGACCCGCCCCTTTTCCGTCGTCATCCGTTGTTCTTCCACCACGTCCTCCAGCGGCCGGATAACGACCTGAATCTCCAACTCGTTTTTCTCCTCAAGCGGATAGGATTCCTCCATCTCCTCGATCTCCGGCAAGGTGGCATACTTCATCAGTTCGCTGTGAAGGATACGCCCCATCTTGGCGTCCCTCCGCATCTCGCGCAGGATCTCCGCAATGTCATTGAGAGCCACCATGTAGGACACTCCCACCATCGAGAAGACCGTGAGGGCAATGATGACCTCCATCAGGACGAAACCACGCCGCCGCACTCTGGTAATACCCCTCTTCATTGCATGATCAACGATTCCTCCTCATCGACACGGGCCGTCAGCGGATTCATGTGCATGATGATGTAGCTGTCCTCTCTCGCTACCCGGATCGAAACCGGTTCGCACAATCCCGCACTCTGAAACTGCCAGATCACCGATTCCCCCTTCTCCGGGCGGATCCAGGCATCCTCCTTGGTTCCCCAGCGGCGAATCGCAATGACTGCCTCTCCCGCCTCCAGGGTGTCGTAGATCTCCTCGTTGCTCTCGCTGAACTCCCCGTCCTCCGTCAACTCCGGGAAGCCATCCGGATCGAGCAGGTCCTGGTTCCGCACATCTGCCCCGGCAAGGACCACCTTGTCGTGCTCGATGCGGAGCCAGAAGGGTTTCTGGTGCAGCACCGACATGGCGTGGCCGCGGGAGGACATCGCCTCGATCTTCACGCTGGTCTTGCGGAGCAGTTCCTTGTCCTGGGAGTTGAACTGGTAGACCAAGCCAATCCCGATCACCACGAGGATG
Organism: Akkermansiaceae bacterium UBA7890; assembly: GCA_002501065.1. GTDB lineage: Bacteria > Verrucomicrobiota > Verrucomicrobiia > Verrucomicrobiales > Akkermansiaceae > Roseibacillus_B. The sequence continues at coordinate 11,588 of DLRK01000032.1, read as the reverse complement.
ATGGACATCGCCAGGATGACCTCAAGAAGGGTGAAACCTCTCCGCCTTTCAGTCCCCCATGTGCGACTACTTCGCATCCTGACTGCTGAGGTCGTCCCCAGTACCGAGTTCGCCGTCCTTTCCTTTCGAGATCACTTCCGGCTGGCTCGGGTCCTTCGATCCGGGATACTTGTAGACGAACTCCTGGTCCCAGCCATCTTTTGGCAGAGTCTCAAACGCATTCTCCCACCTCCGGGGCTCCGGGGCGGTCGTCGGTCTTTCAACAAGGGCCTTCAAGCCCTGCGACTCAGAGGGAAAGTGATTGGCCCTGATCCGATATGCTTTGAGGGAAGCATTGATGGTTTGGAGTTTGCCCTCGGTCTGGACCTCGCGTCCCAATCCCATGAAATTTCCACTCAGCCCGATGACGGCTCCAAGAATCAATCCGATGATCCCAAGGACGATGACCATCTCGAGGAGGGTGAATCCCTGCGCCCCCCGGGCCTGGGCGCTGTCGCGACGTTCAAACTTCACTTTCATTAAATAGATACTTGTTTTGCTGGGTAAGTTACAGGGATGATAGCGCCTTTCGACTGAAAAATTGTCCGCTGGAAACGGGAAATCACCGGAATTCCAGGTCACGAGACCCGCAGCCTCGTTCATGTATGCGGGAAATGGACGGAATATCCGCAAATTCGAATGTTTTCTTTCCAGTATACCACCTCCAACAGACCTCACCGCCATCGGTTATCCGGCGCCCGGAAGCTGTCTATCGTTTCAGGTTGGAGACCGCCACGGCTTCCTTTGCCGGCAACCAGGCCCGGTGCTCAGCCTTCACGGCCTCCCACTCTGGACTCCCGGCCACGTTGCGCCACTCGTGCGGATCAATCGTATGATCGTAAAGCTCCTCCGATCCGTCCGCATAGCGGATGTAACGCCAGCGCTCACTCCGCACCGCATGGTTTCCCCGGCCATAGGTCATGAGGGCCGGTTGCTTCCATTCGCAGTCCGGATCACGAAGCAGGGGTAACGCACTCAATCCATCGCACTTCGCCCCGGGTAATCCGCTCAACTCGAGGAGGGTCGGATAGATCACCGAAAGATCCACCGGCCGCTGACAGCGCTCCCCTTCCCCCGTCACCCCCGGGGCCACCACGATGAAGGGGACATGATTACTCTTTTCCCAGAGAGCAAACTTCTCGATGTGATTCTTCTCCCCGAGGTGAAACCCGTGATCGGACCACAGCACCACGATGGTCCGTCCCCGCCGCGGACTGGCATCCAGGGCATCGAGGACCCGCCCCAGCTGCGTGTCTGCGAAGACACAGCAGGCCGCATAGGCCTGCACGAACCGGTCGAAGGATCCCGGCAGGCGACGGTCGAGTTTCGTCATCCCGTTCCAGAACCACTTCGTGTTGCCCATGAGTATCCGCGCCCCGTCCGGAAGATCCTTCCAGTCATCGGCAAGTCGTGGCGGCGGACGAACATTCTCCATTCCCCTGTGATACTTCTTTGGTGCAAAGAAGGGCGAGTGGGGCTTGAAGATTCCGCAGGCCAGGAAGAGGGGCTTGTCCCCGGGGGGATTCCGCAGGGCCTTGATACAGTAGTCCGCGGTCCGGAAGTCGATCGTGTTCCGCTCATCCGGCGGCCACACCCCCCAGTCCGTGTTGCGCGACCCGTATCCGGACCCCTCATTGAGCTTCCTGGGGGGCATGTTCTGTGGAGCCATCATCTGGAAGTCGTCGAAGGAGGCCTTGTCGTGAAAACCTTCCGCCTTGTGATGGAAGATCTTGCCCGCTCCCCGCACCGAGTATCCTGCCGCCTGGAATTGCTGCATGATCGTCCGGCGTTTCGGTAGCGCCTTGCGCCAGTCGCTGTTATTGGCGTAGATCCCGGTCGTCGACGGTCGCAACCCCGTCAGCAGGGCCGACCGGGACGGATTGCAGGCTGGCGAAACACAGTAAGCCCGCGTGAAGAGCACCCCTCTCCTGGCCAACCGCTCCAGGTTGGGCGTCCTGATGGGCGATTCCGGATCCAGGAGCGAAATCCAGTCGTTCATGTCATCGATCGCAATGAAGAGCACATCGGGCCGGGCCCTCTCCTGCCCATTCTCCAGGCCAGCCGACCAGGCGACCTGCGCCGTCCATCCGAACAGGAGAAAGGGAACCAGTCCTCTCATCGCTTTTCCCGGAACTGAGGATTCGGCTTCATGTCCTCCGCTCCCACCCTGCGCTTCCACCCTTGCAGGACTGCGTTCAACTCGTTCACCAGCTTCGTCTCCTTCGCCGCCAGGTTCATTTTCTCCCCGATATCATCTTCCAGGTCATACAACTCAAATTCTTCCCGTTCGAGAAACTCGATGAGCTTCCACTTTCCTCTCCGCACGATCGACACCGGAGCACTCTGGGGATGCTTGTTGTAGTGCGGGTAGTGCCAGAACAGGTTCTTGCGCCTGAGACCACCGGAACCATTGACAATCGATGCCAGGCTGACCCCGTCCACGTGCTGGTGCGGGCGGAGGGGCAACCCCACCATCTCGAGGATGGTGGGGTAGAGGTCGTTCGTGATCACGGGGGCCTCGCTGACTCTTCCTTCCCCCTTCACCCCTGCACCCGCCACGATGAGGGGCACCCGGATTCCCCCTTCGTAATGGGATCCCTTGTTGGCGCGCAGCGGATCATGCCTCGTGGCACCCGCAAACCCTCCGTTGTCGGAGGTGAAGATCACGAGAGTCTTCCGGTCCAGGTCCAGATCCTCGAGTTTCTTCATCACCCGTCCCACGCTCTCATCCACGCTCGCCACCATGGCGGCATAGACCGGACTGCCCTGCCGTTCCGGCTCGGGGATCCTGCTGAAGCGGGAGATCAGTTCCTTCTTGGCCTGCAGGGGCGTGTGTACCGCGTAGTGGGGAAAGTAGAGAAAGAACGGCTTCTCCCTGCTCTTCTCGATGAGGTCCAGGGCCTCATCCGTCAGGCGATCGGTGAGATACTCACCCTCCCTGCCATCCGGCAGGGTGATCTTCTGCACCCGCTCCCCGGTGGTCGGAATCTTCCAACTCCCCTTGTAGGGATAAAAGTAGCTCCCCGGGGCCCCGTGTTCGCTCCCCCCCACATTCACCTCAAACCCGTGCTGGGCCGGCAACGAGAAGGGCGGCCCTCCCAGGTGCCATTTCCCCACGTGCAGGGTCCGGTAACCCGCCTCCCGCAGGGCCTCGGCCAGGGTCACCTCCTCCAGGGGCAGGCCGCGCAGGAAACGACCTTCCCGCATCCGGTGTCCGCTTGCACTCCAGCGACCAGCCGGCAGCCACTGGGTCATCAGGTTCCGCGCCGGATACTTGCCGGTCATGATACTCGCCCGCGTGGGCGTGCACACCGCGCAGGCCGCATAGGCATCGGTGAACCGGATGCCACGGGCCGCGAGTCGGTCGATATTGGGGGTGCGATAGTAGCTACTCCCCTGGCAGCCGAGGTCCCTCCACCCGAGATCATCAACCAGAAAGAGGATCACGTTCGCCCTCTCAACCGCCACTACGGTCGCTGGCTGCAGAAACAGACAGGCGACCACAAGGAGAACTGCACGTGCCATCACCGCGCAGCCTGCACGGTTCCTGCTCTCTTGCCACCCCAAAGAATCCAGCTTTCCCTCTACCAGTCGCTCAACAACCTCCAGCAGTACCACTGCATCCGGGGCAGGTGAAACGGTCCCTTGAAATGGTTGCCCTTCGCCGGATTGGAGAGCCTTCCATCGCGGTGCACATAACCGAACCACTCCCCGTTCTCACGATCCGCAAAAGTCCGGTGGGCATAGTCATGCACGAGACGATGCCACCCGGCATAACGATCTTCTCCCGTCATCTGGTAAGCCAGCAGGGTGGCAGTGATGGCCTCGCAGTGCGGCCACCAGAACTTCATGTCGTGCCAGTACTCCTGGACCGGCCTGCCATGCACGTCGACGAAATAGAAGAGTCCACCGTGCTCCTCGTCCCATCCCCGCTTCCACATGTAATCCAGCATCCGGCACCCGAGGGCCGTGAGCTCCGCGTCTCCCCCCCGCCGCTTCGCCTCGTGCAGGATGAACCAGGCCGCTTCGATGGCATGTCCGGGATTGAGGGTCCGCCCGTCCACATGGTCACTCAATGAGCCATCCGGCGCGACCTGCTCGAACACACACTCCAGATCGTCATCCACAAACAGGCGGATCTCCTCGAGGAACTCATCGATGACCTCCTCTGCCAGCTCATCACCGATCGTTTCCACCAGTTCCTGGGCAACATGCAGGAAAATCATGGGAACCCCGATCGAGCGGGTCGAGCGCTCCCCGGTCCACTTTGCTTCCCCGGCCGACAAACGCCCCTCGATATACTCCAGGCACAGGCGGAACAACTGTCGGGCCTGCTCCGTCGAGTCCCCGCAACCCGCGGCCGCCCCGTAGGAAGCCAGAGCCATCACGGTGAAGGCCTCGGAAAAGAAATAACGCCTTTTACGGAGGGGCTTTCCCTCCCGCGTGACCAGGAAGAACATGCGATCATCCTCGTCGAAACAATGGTCCCGCAGGAAATCGACACCGCTCCGGGAAGCCGCCAGCCAGTCCTCCCGGGGCTCCACCGTCCGGTGCAGGGTCGCCAGCAACCAGGCGAAGCGCCCCTGGAACCAGACCGGCTTGTCCTCATCGAGCAGGGATCCGTCCCGCTCCCGCATGGTGAGATAACCACCGTGCTCTTCGTCCAGTACCCGGGGCAACCAGAACGGCAGGGTGTCCTCCAGCAGGCTCGTTCGATAGAACGCCCCGAGCTCAGCGAGTTCTTCCTCTTGGTATCCCTTCATCACTTGTTGGGAGCCGGACCGCAGGAACAACCCCTCACCGGTCTATTCCTCGACCCTCTCCCCGTGAATCGAAAGCTCCTCGCCCTGCTCCGTTCCTCCCCCGGTTGCCAGACTCACAAGATAGCCCACCACCAGGCAGGAGGTGAAACCAATAAAGGCGTTCAGGATCCCGGCTACCGGGAAGCCTCCGAACTTGATGATGGCCACGATCGCAATCCCGACCACCGCCCCGGTCATGGCCCCCTTTCCATTTCCGCTCTTCGTAAAGACTCCCAGAGCGAAGATGCCCCCCAGAGACCCCGTCGCCAACCCGATGATAGCCATGAAGGTATCGAAGGCGTTCTTGATGTTGGCGGCTGCCACCAGCGCCGCTCCCCCGATCCCGAGAATCCCCACGATGATGACGACCCACTTCGCGGACTTGAGATAATCCTCGTCGCTGGCCTCCGGACGGATCAGGCGACCGTCTACATCCTTGGTCCAGGCCGTGGCGATACTGTTGAGGGAGCTCGAGATCGAGGACTGGGAGGCCGCAAAGACCGCCGCAATGATAAGGCCCGCCACACCTACGGGGAGCTGCTGCATGATGAAGAAGGGGAGAATCCCGTCGTTCCGCTCCATCGCCGGATCCAGCAGGGTCGGTTGGGTCTTGTAGAAGGCGTAGAGGGCGGTCCCCAGCAGGAAGAAGACAATCGAAAAGCAGACCGACATCCACATCGTGGTCCAGAGCGACTTGCGCGCCCCGCCAATGTCCCTGGTCGTCACGTAGCGCTGCACCACATCCTGGCCCGAGGTATACTGGATCAGGGAATTGAATCCGAAGGCCAGAAAGATCACGAACCCCGCCTTGGTCCCGTCCCTGATGTCCCACTCCAAAGTCAGGTTCTGCAACAACTTGGAATCGCTGTTCGCGATCGAGAACAATTCCCCGAATCCTCCCTCGAGCCGGGTCACCACCAGAATGAAGCAGAGGATCGCCCCCCCCAGCAGGACCACCGCCTGGATGGCATCGGTCCACACCACCGCCTCGATCCCTCCCATCACGGTGTAGACCACGCACAGCAGCCCGATGATAATGATGGCAGCGTAGATATCGATATTGGACACCGCGGACAGGGCCACTGCCGGAAGGTAGAGCACGATCGCAATGCGTCCGATGTGCGCGAAGATGAAGGACAAGCTCCCGAAGAGACGCACACCCAGGTTGAAGCGCCGCTCGAGATAGAGATAGGCGCTGGTAAGATCGAGCTTCCGGAAGAAAGGCAGGTAGAAGAAGACCACCACCGGGATGAGAATCAGCATCGCCAGTTGGCCGATATACCACGTGATATCTGTTCCATAAGCCCTCGCCGGGATGCTCATGAAGGTGATCGAACTGAGGACCGTGGCGAAGATCGAGAGACCGGCCACCAGGAAGGGAATCTTCTGCCCTCCACGGAAGTAGGCCTCCGTCGTAGCGGCCGCCTTGCGTCTCATGAACCAGTAGCCGATCCCCACCATCCCCGCGAGATAGACGCCCACCACGATCCAGTTCACCAACCCCAACCTGGAATCGAGCTTCTGCACTTCGGCAATGAGCACCTGCGGGGAACGAATGCCCGGCTTGATCTCACCGGTGGGAACAATGAACTTCTGCTTCCATTTCACCACCGGGGTGGTCACCGGGACCGAGACCCGGAGCTCTCCCGCCACTTCCGGCAGGTTCCCGGTAGCGGCCCAGGTATCCGTGATCGTGTCGTAGGCCCAGAGGGTGCGTTCAAACCCGGGGTGTTCCTCTCCTGCCCCATTCAGTTCCGGGCGGTCCTCAAACTGTTGCCTCCAGTAATCCGCCGAGACTCCCCCCAGCATAAGCAGGTGCGAGACCCCGACCGGCAGGGCGGCCGAGGGAGCCGCACTCATGCCCTTTGGCAGAGCCGCAAGGCGTTTCCATGACGATTTTTCCCCCTTCAGGCTGAGCGCGTAGCAGTCGGTCAGGATATCGAGCTTTTCCTGATGCACTCTCTCCGGGGCGGGCTCCGCCGAGTCGGCATAGTCGCGTCCCCCGAACATGTAGAGTTGATCTCCCCGCACTCCCGCAACCGCATAAGCGCGCCCCCGGGCCATCTCTCCTTCACCGGACTGCGGCCAGGGAAGCGGCTCCCACTTCCACTCGCCCTCCTTCCTGCTGGTATCCAGCATGTAGGCCTCCTGCGCCGTCCTGAATCCGCCGCCTTCCTTGCTGGTCGCCCCCCCCACCACGATGACCGTCTCTCCCACCACTCCGGCCACACCCTCCACGATGGGCAGGGGATACTTGACCCGCGGACTGAAGGTCAGTTCGCCCGCCTCGTTGGCGGTCACTTCCCACACTGCATCGGTGGCTGCCTTCTCCTTGCCTCCGATGAAAAGGGCTGAGCCCCGGCTGGGAAGAGTGACCGACATCCCGTAGGCCACCCGCTGTCCGAGGGGCTTTTCCAGCTTCTCCCACGCGGCATTCCCGGACTCCAGCTCCAGCTTGAAGGCGAGGTCATAATAAACCTTCTCAGGATTCTTTTCCTTCTCCCACGGCCGTCCTTTCGGAAAGTTGGCTCCGCCCGCCACTACGAGATAGTCGTTTCCTGTCTCCTTGCTGGTCACAATCCCGGCAAAGGTCCCCGCGAATCCCTCTTCGTCGGGAAGGGCGGGCAGGTGATCCCAGGACAGCGGACCCTCTTCGGTTTCCTTGGCGAGAAGCAAAGGACCGCACAGCGCCGCGGACAGGACGAGGGCAGGAATGAATGACTTCATGAGACTTCAGTATCTTGCAAGTTGACCCACTCAAACCAGCCCATTGCTTCGAGCCGACGGCGGAGTTGGGAAAGTTGCTCACTGCTGGCGGGCTCCACGGGGCGACGGGCGGGACCACAATCGATTCCCACCATCGACATCATCGCCTTCAGGCTGGCACGCCCGCAGGTCCCCAGCATCGCCTCCAGCATCTCGAGGGCGCGGGCCTGCCAGAGCCGCGCCCCGTCAAGATCCCCCGCCTCGAAGGCGGTCCGCACCTGGTGATAGATCGGGGCAGCGTAATTGTAGGTACTGCCCACCGCTCCCTCGTATCCCTGCGCCAACGCCTGCAGGTAGGCCTCGTCGGTTCCGCTCAGGAACTCAAGGTCCGGCCCGGCTTTCTGGAGAGCGGACAGGTTATAGGATGTTCCCGCGTCAGTGTACTTGATTCCGCAGAAGGTCGGGATCCCCTCCACTGCCAGTTCCGTGAAGCGCATCGGATTCATGGCGGCCCCCGAGAGGGCGGGAATGTGATAATAATAGAAGGGCGTGGCCGGGGCCCCCTCCGCGATGCCAGCCATGAACTCCACCAGTCCGCGCTCCCCCTCGGCCTGGAAGTAACCGGTGGGAGTCGCCGAAATGGCATCTGCCCCGCTGGCCTGCGCGTGAACTGCCAGGGCAGCCGCCGCCTTCATGCTGTTGTGCCCCACCTGCACCACCGCCTGCATCCGTCCCTTGCAATGCTGGAGATAGGCTTCCGCCACCGCCATGCGCTCGTCGTCGGTCAACGACATCCCCTCCCCTGTGCTCCCCGCGATATAGACGCCCCCGATTCCGTTGCGCTCCAGGTGATCGACGATCTCCGGCACCAGTGCGAGGTTGAGTTCCCCGTCATCCATCATCGGCGTCACCACCGCGGCCACCAGGCCCTGCATTCCGAGAGGTTTCATTTCAGGTTCGTCACTTGCAGCAAAAGCGAGCTTGGCGGGGTGAGGAAACATTTCAAGTCATTCGACCGTCCTCTTCATCCGGAAGGACCGCACAAGGATGATCCTTCTTTCTCGGCAGGGAGGTCTCTTGCCCTAGAGTGACTCCCGCCATGAACCGACGCACCTTCTGCCAGTTCGCCGGGGCCACCGCCCTGGCCGGACCAGTGCGAGCCGCCAGGGAAGATCAACCCTTCAAGCTCAACTACCTCCTCTCCTCGGCCATGTATGGAACCACCACCCTGGCCGAAGTACTCCCCGAGGCGGGAAAGATCGGGACCGACTTCATCGACATCTGGCCCCGTCCGCACGCCAACCATCGCGAACAGGTCGCCGAAATGGGTCTCGAGACCTTCGAGAAACTTCTCGCCAAACACGGGGTCAAATTGGGAGTGCTCACCCAGTACAAGCTCGGCCCCTTCGGACTGGGCCCTGAACTGCCGGTGGCCCGGCGCTTCGGTTGCCGGGTCATCATCTGTGGGGCCCGCGGAAACAGCAAGGCCACCGGCCCGGCCCTCAAGGCCGAAGTGAAGAAGTTCACCGAAGAGATGAAGCCTCATGCCGACGCCGCCGCCGGGCACGGCGTCACCATCGCGGTGGAAAATCACAGCGGACAGATCCTCTCCACTCCCGATGGCATCAAGTGGTTCGCCGAACTGGCCACCCACCCTCATCTCGCTCTCGCCTTCGCCCCCCACCATCTTCCCCAGGAGGCCAAACTGCAGGGCGATCTCCTTGGCGGTCTCGGCAACAAGGTGGCCTTCTTCTACGGACAACAGCACGGGACCGGCTCCCACCGGAAGCAACCGCGCGAAAAGGAACTGCTGCAGATGCCGGGCCGCGGCCCCCTCGACTTCACCCCTCTCCTGCGCGGACTGAAGAAGATCAACTTCACCGGTTTTACCGAGCCCTTCATGCATCCCTTTCCCCGCGGCATTCCCATTCGCGACTCCACCGCCGGGGTGACCACCGAGATCAATCGTTCCCGGGACTACCTTGAGAAGTGCCTGCACAACCTCTGATCCCGGCACAACGATCGCAACCCGCGCTTTACACCGGTTCCTGAAGTGATCCACTGGTCCCCACCCGTTCCACCATGTCCCAGGTCCTCATCATCGTCGGCGACGCCACCGAAACCGTCGACACCCTCTACCCCTACTACCGCCTCATCGAGAGCGGCTTCCAACCGGTGGTGGCCGCCCCGGAAAAGCGCCGTTACCAGATGGTCCTGCACGAGGTCCAACCGGGCTGGACCATCACCCGGGAATGGGAAGGCTACTCCATCGAGGCCGACGTGGCCTTCAGCGAGATCGACCCCGCCGAATACCTCGGCGTCTTCTTCAGTGGCGGCCGGGCCCCGGAGTATATCCGCTACGACGAGGACCTCGTGCGCATCACCCGGCACTTCTTCGAGGAAAACAAACCGGTCGCCTCCGTCTGCCACGGGGTCGAGATTCCCGCCTTTGCCGGTTGTGTCCGGGACCGCCGGATGGCCACCGTTCCCAAGTGCCGGTTCGACCTCGAGGTCTGCGGGGGCATCTTCGTGGACGAACCCTGCGTGGTGGACGGAAACCTCATCAGCGGCCGCACCTACCACGACAGCGGACACTTCGTCGGGAAATGGATCGCCCTTCTCGAGGAAGCCCGGGCCTCCACAGACGGTTGAACCACCCCATTCCAGGACGATTCCCCCTTCCCCATTCCCCGAATCCCACTACACTACCACCGTGAAAACCATGCGCTTATCTCTCATCCTCACCGCCTTCACCCTCTCCCTTGCCCTCCCGGTCCACGCCGACAAGGAACTGCCCGTCATCCACAAGGAAGACTTCTCCAAGGACGCCAGCGCCTGGCAGACCACCGACGACAGCAAGTGGAAACTCACCACTGTGGAGGGCAACCAGGTCTTTGAACTCCTCGGCGTCTCCAAGTATCGTCCCCCCTTCCGCAGCCCCCACAGCATCGCCCTGCTCAAGGACCGGATCGTGGGCTCCTTCGTCCTCACCGCCCGGATCCAGACCACCCAGACCTCCCGGGGACACCGTGACCTCTGCTTCTTCTTCAACTATCAGGACCCCTCCCACTTCTACTACCTCCACCTCGGCGAAAAGCCGGACCCCAACTCGAGCCAGATCTTCATCGTCAACCACGCCGCCCGCAGGAACCTCATCCTCACCAAGGAAGGCATCCCCTGGAAGAATGGCCGGTTCCACGACCTCAAGATCGTGCGCGACGTCGAGAGTGGCAAGATCGACGTCTACTTCGACGACATGGAGAAGCCCGTGAAATCGGCGGTGGACAAGACCTTCACCTGGGGACAGGTCGGCATCGGCTCCTTCGACGACAGGGGCTACTTCGACGACATCGTCCTGCGCGGGGCCGAGATCAAGAAGGGGAAGGCCGAGGGCCTGCACCCGGAAAAATGATCCACGCTTGCCACCCTCGCACCCCTGCGCTAAGTCTCCGCCCAGTCGCTCGGTTAACTCAGTGGTAGAGTGCATCCTTCACACGGATGAAGTCACTGGTTCAAATCCAGTACCGAGCACCATCTCTCCCCTGACGGGCTGGACGCGCCCTGTCAGTCGAGCGTCCCGGGAGATCCCGCCTCGCACCCTGCGGAAAACCACCAGCGCCCGAAATCCTTACTCTGTAAATTTGATTTTTCTTAGAAGGATTATCTATATATCGTAGGGGAGAGTTACTCATTGCCATGACCCCCCCCCACACACACCGTCACCCATCAGGCGGGTTGCCCTATTCTCGATCCTCTCCCTATGCCCGGTCGCAGCCACTCTACGTGCCGCCCCGGATGCAATCGTCCAGGAAGTGACCTTGGAGAATGAGACTGTAACCATGCGCCTTACGCGGCAGGACCTCCGCGGCGCGCACTTCGACTTCAGGTCACAGCAGGACGGCGGATCCCGTCGTCTCATTCCCGTTCCCGAGCGCTCCTACCTGGGAACCGTGGACGGGGCTCCAGGCGCCGTATCCTGTGGTATCCAACTCGATGACGGCACTTTCAAGGGCGCTGTCCTGTTCGAACGGGGCACTACTT
>DLRK01000041.1:54602-54938 GCA_002501065.1 Akkermansiaceae bacterium UBA7890 | reverse complement strand
AGCCAACTGGAAGGGCGCCAGCTTGAAATTGGAATCAAGATCGAGGAAGTGGCCGAAGAACATCTTACCGAAGAAGCGACTCCCGATGCCGAGGACCCCCTGCGCGACGCCCTGACCGAAGCCGGGGAGCACGTGACCGTGGCGGCCGCTGAGATCAATACCGGCAACAAGGATGGCGGGATCAAGGCGCAAAGTGACGTCATTGCGGCCCTGGAGAAAGCCCTCGCAGCTGCCGAGGCGGGTGCGGAAGCCGAACTGGGATCCGGTGACGGCCTTGCCGACGACGGAAGCGATGGCTTCGGCGACGAGGGTTTCGGCGACGATGGCTTCGGCGAC
>DLRK01000041.1:43658-54271 GCA_002501065.1 Akkermansiaceae bacterium UBA7890 | reverse complement strand
CGGCGACGATGGCTTCGGCGACGAGGGTTTCGGTGACGATGGCTTCGGTGACGACGGAGCAGGTGCTGGAGCAGGTGCTGGAGCTGGTGCTGGTGCTGGTGCTGGAGCAGGTGCCGGACAAGGCAGCGGACAGGGTAGCGGGCAAGGGCAAGGGCAAGGGCAGGGCGGCCAGGGCAAGGGCAATCCCCTCGACCTGCAGGAAAGCTCGGCGGCCGGAACCTCTTCCACCGTCGCCCAGGGCGATGCGGTGGCTCGCAGCCGACAGTCCATCAATTCTCTCACCCGGCGCCGACGCTCGGCCGCCATCCAGAATTACGTGCAACCGCTCCCGGTCGAGTTCCGGAAGCTGGTTGCCGAATACTACGAAGCCCTTGAGGAATGAACGCCCGACCACTTCGCACAACCACCGTGGCTGCCCTGACCGCAGCCTCCCTTCTCACCTCCACCCTGCCTCTCGCCCGGGTGCAGGCGCAGGATGAGGCCGCGCAGACCCAGACAGTCGGAGTGGCCCGCCTCTCCCCCGAGGCGGAAGCCGCCATCACCAAGGGGCTGGCCTATCTCGCCAAGGACGGGGTCCAGAACCCCGATGGCAGTTGGGGCGGATCCGGCAACCCGGTGGCTGAGACTTCGGTCGGACTGATGGCCTTCATGCTGAAAGGCTACGTGCCGGGCCGCGGTGAATACGGACGGCTCATGGACAAGGCGATCTCCTACCTCATCAACAAGGGACGGGACCAGCGGGGGTTTCTGGGCACTCCCAACAACCACGCCGGAATGTACGAGCATGGCCTGGCCGTCCTCGCCCTCTCCGAAGCCTGGGGTCAAAGCAAGAATCCCCGCCTGAAGACCTCCCTGCGCCGGGCCGTCGACATCATCCTGCGCGCCCAGAATGCCGAGGGTGGCTGGCGCTACAACCCGGAACCACGGGACGCCGATCTCTCCATGACTGTCATGCAGGTGGTCGCTCTCAATTCCGCGCGGGAGGCCGGCATCTCCGTCCCCGACGCCACCATTGAGAAAGCCACCAAATACGTCCTGACCTGCCAGGACGAGGATAGCGGTGGTTTCCGCTACCAGCCCGGTGGCGGGGAACCGGGATTCGCGCGGACCGCAGCCGGCGTGATGTCACTCATCATGTGCGGACAGCGCCGGCACAAGGCCACCCAGCGTGGGCTCGCCTTCCTCAAGGCCTATCCCGACCGCAAGTTCGACAAGAACTACCCCCGTTTCCACTACTCACACTACTATGCGGTCCAATCGATGTACCAGGCCGGCGAATCCGATTTCCAGGCCTGGTACCCGAAGATTGCGGCTACCATCGTCTCCAAGCAGCAGCAGGACGGAAGCTGGGGCGGTGCCCACGGCACGGTCTACGGAACCGGATTTTCCATCCTCATCCTGGGAGTGCCCTACCGCTACCTTCCCATCTACCAGCGCTAACGGTTGATCCACCCGCCGGACGGGATTCGGGGTTCCGGGGCAGGCCGGAAGCCAGGGGCCTGAGCCGCGTCAGTCGCATATGATCCGCCTCCCTCACAGCGTCGCCACCGGCCTCCTCGCCAGTGCCTGTGCCTTGCTCCCGGCCGCACCACCACCGGCCGGGGCTGGACGGATGCTGCAGCAACTCGAAAGCAAAAGTTGGATTCAGCAGGCCGAAGCCCTCCACTACCTCGGCGAACACCGGGTGGAGCTGGCCATTGATGATGTCCGGGCCCTGCTCAACGACAAGACCGTCCATTCCTGGATCCGTGGACGCGCCCTGCTCTCCCTGTCTCAGATCGAGAACGGGGTGGATCCCGGTGAATTCGGCAAGTGGGTCGCACACGACCAGAGCGCTCTCCGCGCCGCCGCCGCCGAGGTGCTCGAACTCCACGGAGGCAACTCCGCAACGACCTGGATCGGTATCCTCCTGAAAGATGCCGATCCTGTGGTCAAGTGCCACGCTGCCGCGGCCCATGCCCGCCGGAAGAAGGAGGCCGCCTGGGCGGTGGTTGATCAACTCACCACCGCCCCAACCCCGCCCCTCGCCCGGGCCTCGGCCCGGGCCCTGGCCTTCACCGGCAATGAAGCCGCCCTCGCACGCCTGGGCAGGCAGCTCACCAATCCCGACCTGATGCGCGAATCGCTCCGCGGGATCAGCGAAATCCAGAGTGCCGTCCTCATTCCAATTCTGCTCAACCTCCTTCCTGATCTCGAGGAAACCGACCTCAACTACGGGGCCATCCTTACCGGTCTGCAGAACCAGGAGTGGAAGGAGGTGACCGCCGCCATGGCTGAATTCATCAAAAGCGGCGACGAAAAGCGGGTGCGCACCGGAGCCCGCCTCATCACCACCCTCACCCGCTCCCCGGAACTGGGACCGCCACTCCGCGCTGCCCTGGCCAGAGCCAACGAAACCGAGACGATCGAGGCGGGCCTGATCGCCCTCGGTTCCGCGGCCATGAACCCTGACGAGCACCACCAGTTCTTCAGTAAAACCCTCAAACACGAGGAATCCTCCATCCGCTCCCTCAGCATCCGCTGCCTGGCCCATTGCAGGGAAATCAACCACTACGACATTCTGCGCGAGAGCCTGGTCGATGAGGATCCCGAAGTGATCCGGGCCGCCCTGAGTGCTCTCAAGCGCCAACCGGCAGTGAACGCCCCGCAGGGCCGCCTCGTTGCCTACCTTGAGGCGCCCCTTTCCAGCGACGACGAAACCGTTCGCGCCCTGGCCTATGAAGTTCTCGCCCACGCGGGGAGTGAAGCGGACTTCCGCCCCGCCATGGCTGCGCTGGAAGAACTCCTCACCGGCACGGATGACATCCTCCGTGTTGCCGCCGCCAAGGCGCTCGGCGCCCTGGCTCCGGAAGACCAGATCGGAGAAGTGGTGGCGGCCCAGGGTTACCTCGCAGACTGGATGGTGATCGGCACTTTCCTCAACGACAAGGAACACAAGGCCTTCCACGAGGTGCATGAACCGGAAAAGGAAATCGACTTTGAAAAGACCTACAAGGCGACCTACATCTGGCTCCTCGAAGGCCGGAGCGACAAGCCCATCGAGCGCGAGGTCACCTGGGGCGAGGGAATCGTAGACCGGACCGACGGAAAGCTGGCCATGTCCTCCCAGCTCCCCCCTCCCGGATCATTCGCGGTGGGCTACGCGGTGGCCGACATCCACGTGGATACCGAAAGGGAAGTCACTCTCGATATTGACGGTGATGACGCCTTCCGTATCTGGCTCAACGGTGAGAAAATCTCAGAGAAGATCGCTCCCTACCAGCACCGCAAGGACTGCATCGCGGAAGACAAGGGGCGACAGGTCAAGCTCGTGGCCGGAACCAACCGCTTCATCGTCAAGTCCGCCAATGTAGACTACCGTTGGTGGGTGCGCCTCCGGCTCACCGATTCCAACGGAATCCCGATTCCCTTCCGAACACCATGACGCCGGGACTGCGAGCGCTCTTCTGCTGTCTGCCTTTTCTCGGGTTTCCGTCTTTCACGGCGGCGAAGGATCCTCCCTCCGACCCCCGCTGGGCCGAAGCCCAGCGCGCCTACGATGCTGGTCACGACGATGAAGGCCACCGTCTCCTGATCGACCTCGCGGAATCCCATCCCGGCCACCTCGACCTCGCGGTGACCTGCTACTCAACCATTCTCGCAAAAGAGGGCAGCCTCCTGAAATCCGATCCGTGGATTGATCTCGCCTCCGAACGTCTCGTCGCCCTCGAGCAGATCGGAGCCATTTCCGCAAACACCCACTCCATCCACGAGGCTGTCCCGCGGGTTATCGACAAGGCCCTGCTGGAAGGGCGGCAACTCGAAGCCCGCGAAACGAGCAACCGCCTCTATCAGCAAAACCCCAATGATCTCTATTGGCGCGTCCGCCGGGCCTACAATTACCGCCGCATGGATCTGCTGGAAGCCCGTCCGCTCTACCAGCAGATCAGGGAAGACTACGACCCTGATCACCCCCACGCCTCCACCCGTAAACTCTGGAACTGGATGAGCACCGAGCTGAAGACCATCGAGAGTCTGCCCCTGCCCATCTATCCCCTGCCGGAGGGAACTCCCCTTGCCCACATGGAACCCGACGATCCGGATGGCTACTGGCGGATCGTACTCGACCGTTCCCCCGCTGATATCCCGGGCCAGGTCGATCGCGTCGCCGCCCTGGCCGGCGGACAAATCGTCCCCTGGCAGGATCAGACGGGCCTGACCGATCCCTTGCGGGCCCTCGATCTCCATCTGCGGTCCAAGCCCACCGCCGAACTGGCCGCACTGCGCAAGATCCAGGACGATCACTTCGTGCGGGAGACTCTTCCGAGCCAACCTACAGAGGCCTACCTTCTCGCCCTGAGCCGTCGGTTTGCCTGGTCCGCCGAGGTTCACCGGAGACTGCTCTCGGTCGGCAACAAAGCTCTCTGGGAAGGCCGTGCCGAATCCGCTCTCCGCAGCTTCAGTGAACTGCTCGCGCACTCCGCCGATCCCCCCCTGAGGGACGCCGCCCAGGTGGGATTCTGGACCGCCCTCAGGTTGATTGGTGCCATCGACGAACTGCGGACCTCGACCGGTGCCATCGACCCGGGCAGGGAATATCCCTGGATGGGCGGGACTGCCAGGGGTTCACAGATCAGGTCGGAGCTTCTCAAGGGCAGCTCCACCCCTCCTCCAACCCAGGCGCCAGCCCTCAGGGGGCTGAGCCAGCACATCCTCCAACTCCCTCCGGTCTCTCCCTGGCCCACCGACACCCCTGCCATCGGCTTCGGAATCGACCTCCAGGCCGCCGGTTCGCAGATCATCGTCAGCGGTCGCAACCTGCTGGTGAGCTACGACACGGATAATCCGGGTGATCCTCTCTGGTCACAGCTTCAGCGTCATCCGGTCGAACAACACCGCCGCACCGGCTTTCATCCCGGTTACTTCCGTCCACTCATCCTCAACGACACCCTCTACACGCGCTGGGGTCTGACCTCGCTCCCCAATGGCGTTGCGGCCTTCGACCTGGCTGGAGGGCAACCGCTCTGGTCCTACACCTACGACCGTGGCACGTCCCCCTATTCAAAAGGGGTTCCCATGGCCGACCCCGTGGCCGCCGACGGAGGACTCTTCTACCTGCAGTGGCATACCCCTGGTGATGTCACCGACCGCAACCGGACGGTGAGCCTCATCCACTTCGATCCCGATGAGCAACGCCCCCGCTGGTCGGCTGATCTCGCCAGCTCGGGCCGGGCCATCGATTTCGCCAGACGCATGGAGCGCTCTGCTCCGCAAAACGCCATCTACGGGAATGCGGTCACCGTCCATCGCGGGGCAGTCTACTGCAACACTAATGCCGGGATGATCATCCGCTGCGACGTTCGTGACGGCCGCGTCGACTGGATTCACAATTACCGCCGGAAGAACTCCAGCCTCGTAGCCGAAAACCTGGGTGCCAGGCCGATCATCAGCGGCAGCACGGTCATCTGCATGCCCCGGGATGACGGGCGCATCTTCGCGCTCGACCAGGAAACAGGCCTCCTGATCTGGGACAATCCCCTCGTCCTGGGAACCGAGATGATCGGAGTCTCCGGAGACACCCTCGTCGTGCGGGGAGTGGGAGTGGTCTGCGGGCTCGACCTCAAGACCGGGAAAGCCCGTTGGTTCCGGCCCCTCTCCCGGCGGACCCTCGGGCGTGCACTGCTTCTTGGGGACTCCGTCTACCTGGGATCGGTTGACGAGTTGCGACGCCTGGAAGCCCGGACCGGCAGGGTGCTGGAGCGTCGCCCCTGGAACCTGGGCGAAGCCCGGCCCCTGGGATTCACCATCGCCCACGGCAGGATCTTCGTGGTGAGCGACAACCCTGCGCCGGATCGCCGGCACGCTGTTGGCCAGCCCCTGGCCCGCATTGAATCCGCACCGACCCCGCTCAGCCTCCCTCTGCAACGCACCTGGAGCCTCACCCGCAGCGATGCACGCATCGCCCTCGCCCCGGCCTCTTCGGGATTGCGTGACACTGCCTATCTCCTCTCCGGTGGCATCCTGGAATGTCTCGACCTCAGTCCCAGCGGATCGATCAAGTGGCGCCGGTTCGTAGACGCTCACAACGCAACCCTCTCCTTCCTCGGGGAGAAGCTCCTCCTGGTGGAAAAGGGGCGTCCCCGCCGCGGCCATGGCCGGGCCATCGCGCTCGGAGCCACCGACGGCCGCTTCCTCTGGGAGGCTCCCGTTCCCTCCAGCCTCGATAATCTCTTCTTCTTCGGTAACCGGCTGATGTACCACGACCGCCGCGGCAAAATGGTGATCCTTGACCTCGAAACCGGCAAGCGGGCCTGGGAACGCACCCTGAGTGAAGCCCATCTCGTCGATCCCTACTGGGACGGCGAAAACCTGCATGTCTTCCACGCCTCCAAGTGGCACGGACCTCACCACCTTGTTCTCCATCCCGCCACCGGCCGGACCATCCGGCGAGATCGTGTCATTGTTGCTCACACCGCCTCTCCCAATCTGGCCCGCCCCCTCGAAAATGGATGGTTTGAAGTGCGTTTTCCCGCTCGAACTGCCAGCTGGGTTCGTTTGACCGCCCTCTCCGAAGTGAATGGTCAGGGCTGGGCCTCCGCCGCCGAACTGCACGTTCTCGATGCGGACGGCAAACCCCTCCCCCGGGACAAGTGGATCATCGAAGCTGAACACGAACACAACAACGGTCTGCGGGCCCTGCCACCCAATCTGATCGACGGAGACCCCGCCACCTGGTGGCACTCGCCGTGGAAGCATCCCGACAAACCCTCCCTCGGAAAGATTGTTCCCCACCCCCATTTCGTCCACATCAACCTCGGGGCAAACCACCGCATCAGCGGGTTTCACTACCTGCCGGCCAAGATCAATAATAACAACGGCATGATTCGTGATTATGAGTTTCATGCGCGGATGGACGGCGACCGGGACTGGGGGCAACCAGTCGCCCGGGGAATCCTCGTCAACCGCCTCAACGTCCATCGCAATCACTTCGGTCCCGGCGCAGTCTTCTTCGACGCCCGCAACTACCCCAACAACAACCAGGCCGTCTTCCGCTACAATCTCGATGGCAAGGCTGCCCACCGCGTCGAGGAACAGGCCCACCTCCTCTCCATGCATGGCCGCTATGCCCTCATCACCTCCCAGAACAAGCTCATCCTGCGGCGCTCCGATGATCCCGACTACCGCTTTGAACTCACTCCCCACATCGAGCACGGCCGCCACGGTGATATTGTCATCGAGGGTGACCGTCTCATCATGGGCCGCCACAAGATCGCGATCGCCGACCTCAACGCCAAACGCTTCCTCAAGATCCCCGAGGATCCGAAATCACGTCGTCACCACAACGGAAACTTCGTGCGCCTGCAGAACGAACACTTCCTCAAGATC
This sequence comes from Akkermansiaceae bacterium UBA7890, assembly GCA_002501065.1. Classification (GTDB taxonomy): domain Bacteria; phylum Verrucomicrobiota; class Verrucomicrobiia; order Verrucomicrobiales; family Akkermansiaceae; genus Roseibacillus_B. The sequence continues at coordinate 46,906 of DLRK01000041.1, read as the reverse complement.
GTTCACCATGGCAACAAGCAGGAACTCACCCTCATCAACATGGCCACCGGACACATCACGGAGGGGACCCTGGAGACGCAGATCGAGCGCTTCACCGAAGACCGCTTCCTCAAGCCTGCCGGCGAGCGCCTCCTCACCTTCGACCGCACCCTCCTCTTCTACGACAATTCGACCCTGAGTGCGTGGGTGACTGCGAATTAAACCGAGGCGGCGGGCCCGAATGAACCCGCCGAAGGTCTTTCCAAGCATCCCGCCGAAGCATAAAGAGAAGCATGCGAACGCGCCTAAGCCTCCTCGCCTCCTGCCTCCTTCTCTCCGTCAACGCTCCGGCCAGACTGCCCAACATCGTCTATATCATGTCCGATGAGCTCGCCTACTACGAGCTCGGACATATGGGAAGCCCCTACCTCAAGACTCCCCGTATTGACGGCATGGCGAAGGACGGCATCCGCTTCACCCACGCCTTTGCCGCCGCCCCGGTCTGCGCACCCCTGCGCTGCAACCTGATGACCGGCAAGCACGCTGGACATGCCTCGGTCCGTGCCAACGACGGCGGCACGCCCCTGCGTGCCGACGAAACCACCATCGCTTCCCTCCTCAAGGAGAAAGGCTACGCCACCGGAGGTTTCGGGAAATGGGGTGCCGGTGGACGTGACTCCACCGGCGTGCCGGAAAAGCACGGATTCGACATCTTCTTCGGATACTACGACCAGGTACACGCCCACTCCTTCTATCCACCCTATCTCATCCGCAACAGCGAGGAAGTGAAACTGCCCGGCAACGAGGGCGGACGGACGGGCGAGACCTACTCCCACTACGCCATCATGGAGGAAGGCCTGGAATTCATCCGCAAAAACAAGGAGAACCCCTTCTTCTGCTACTTCCCCATCACCCCGCCCCACGGCATGTATGACATCCCCGGAGACGATCCGGCCTGGGAGCAGTACAAGAACGAAGCCTGGATCAAGGATGAGAAGATCCCGCAGGACGTGAAGAACTATGCCGCCATGGTCACCATGGTGGACAACAACGTCGGACAGGTCCTCGACCTCCTTGAGGAGCTCAAGCTCACCGACAATACCATCGTCTTCTTCACCGGCGACAATGGCGGCCAGGACCGCTTTCGTTCCGGCGACCATCCCCGGGGATTCTTCAGCCCCAACAAGGATCCCGGGACGGGAGTCGAATTCCGTGGCGGCAAGGGAAGCCTCTACGAGGGAGGCCTCCGCATTCCCTTTCTCGCGCAGTGGCCCGGCCGGATCAGGGCCGGACAGGTGAACCATCTCAAGTTCGCCCAGTACGACATCCTCGCCACCCTTGCCGAACTCTCCGGAACCAGGGCACCCGGGGACACCGACGGCATCTCCATTCTCCCCACCCTCCTCGGGGAAGAAGCCGCCGGGCACAAGCAGGAGGCCCATCCCCACTTCTACTGGGAGTTCGGCAACATGCAGGCCGTCCGTCTCAACAACTGGAAAGGCGTGCATATCCGCAACAAGCAGAGCTGGGAGCTCTACGATCTCAAGGCGGATGTCAGCGAGACCACCAACCTCGCCGCCAGGCACCCCGAAGTGATCGCCCGGATGAAGGTGATCATTTCTGAAAACCATGAACCCGCCCGCCCCGGCACCTACACCACCCGGGAGCGGCACGAACGGGATCGCCAGGCCAAGTGGGGGACCTCCAGGCCCCAGGCTTCACCCCGCATCAAGGGCAGGAACCGCATCAAGGACAGGAACCTCGTGCCCTTCGAAAAGATGAAACTGGTGCGCTTCAGCAGCGAGAATCAATCCAACAACCGCAAGGCGATCTTCACCATCGATGGGCGGCCTGACACCATCTGGCACTCCAGCTGGTCGGATGGTCTCAGCAAACACCCCCACGAACTGGTCATCGATCTCGGCGCAACCTACCACGTCTCCGGCTTTCGTTATCTCGCCCGCCAGGATGGAGGCTGGAATGGAGCCTTCGCCAAAACGGAGTTTTCCGTGGGCAACTCCCCCACTGACTTCGGCTCGCCGGCCGCCACGGTCACCTTTACCAAGGACAGGAAGGTGCAGTCGGCGCGCTGCGGGAAGCCCACCCGGGGACGCTACGTCAAGGTCCGTGTCCTCTCCGAGGTCAATGGCGAAGCCTGGGGTTCCGCAGCTGATATCGGAGTGATCGGAAAGCCCGCAAAGTGACCTTCCCCGGTCAACACTCCCCGAGCGCTGCATAGTCGATCGGTCGAGAACGGTGGTGACCGGAAAACCCGAACCCCGTCTCTTCGACTTTTCCTTGACCCCGGCCTCCTCCGCGGCAGGTTCACTTGGCCCTGAAACCATGTTCATCCCCCGTTCGACATCCCGGCTCTCCTGGAGCCTGCTGGCGATTGTCCTGACCCTTTCACTCGGCGGGGCCGTGAACGCCCAGCTTATCCAGATCCGGGGCAACGACCGGGTCATCAGCAATGGAGACACCACCCCCGGCGGTGGCGATCATACCCACTTTGGCCAGATTCTGGCCGGCTCCGGACCCGTTGACCACGAGTTCACCATCCGCAACCTCAGCAGCGCACCGCTGCAGATCCTCTTCTTCCAGCGCACCGGACAACACCCCGGCAATTTCACGGTGATCGATCCTCCCGACCTGATCATTCCCGGGAACGGGAATTCCTCCATGACAATCCGTTTCCTGCCACCCGCCGCAAGCGGACTGCGCACTGCCACCATCCGCCTTGTAAGCACCTCTTTCGTGGACGGTGATTTCCGGTTCGACATCGCGGGAGAACTGGTTCTTCCCTCTCCCAACATCGTGATCTCCGGCAACGGAGTCGTGATTCCGGACGGATTTTCCTCTCCCGTCGTGGACAACAACACGAATTTCGAAACCCTCGACCTCGACGACGACCCCCTCACCCGCACCTTCACCATAAGCAACACCGGAGAGCAGAACCTCCGCATCAGCAGCGTCGATGTGGTCGGAATCAACAGTGACCAGTTCTCCATCAGCAGAAATCCCGATACTTTTATCGGACCGGACAGCGAGAGCACCTTCGAGGTTACCTTCGATCCAACCCGGGAAGGAGCGCACCGGGTCACCGTGCATATCAACAGCAACGACCCCACCCCGACCGAAAGGACCTACAGCTTCTCCTTGCGTGGCACAGGACAATCCCCCAGTCCCCGGCTCGTTCTCAGCGGAAACGGCCTCGATATCACTCCCGGCGACGAGACGCCCGATCCGGAGGATCACACCCGGTTCCCCGA
>DLRK01000041.1:3028-43267 GCA_002501065.1 Akkermansiaceae bacterium UBA7890 | reverse complement strand
CTCCTGATTGACACCGTTGAACTCCTTGGCCCCCATGCCGCCGAGTTCACCGTGACGCAGACCCCCACCACCCCGCTTGAACCGGAAGAGGCATCCAGCCTTCAGGTCACTTTTCGTCCCACGGTGCAGGGACCCCGGATCGCCACCCTGCGCATCACAAGCAACGATCCCGCTCAACCCGTCTACGAAGTCGATCTGGAAGGCATCGGGGGGCGCTTCAAATTCCTTGGGATCGAACAAGACGGTGACGATGCTCTCATCAATTTCAGCACCACCTCCTCCGCAGGAACATACATCTATCGCATCTTCCACTCCACCGACATGGAGAAGTGGGATCCTGTCGGCTCGATTTTCTCCAATGGCAGGGAGACCCTGCAATTCCGCCACCGCAACAGCACCGGAAGCGCCAAGGCGTTCTGGTATGTGGAAGAATCGCGCTTCGAGTAGTCGTCACCCTTCCGGTCCGATCAAGTCGACCACGCCCTCCAGGAAACGGATGTGGCACTGCACGCGCCGATAAAGCGAGTATTCCGAGGGAGTCTCGAAGGTCAGAGCGGCACGGGCACCGTTGAGAAACAGGTGGATCGACTCCGGCATTCCCCCGATCTCCCGCACGATCTTCATCAGACCACGGGTACGCCGCATCACTCCGTTCTTCGGAATTCTTCCCTCCACTTCTCCCTGGTGGCGGGGGATGACCCCCTCCACCCGCTCAAGCAGATCCTCCCCCAGGCTCTCTCCCTGGCGGGCCAATTCGTAGACATACATCCCGTTGGCATCGAAGTCCTCATGGAGACTGACCGCGACTGCGAAATCCCGCCTCGAGATGAAGTCGAGCAGGGCTCCGATGACTGGAATCCCGGGACGATCGAAAGAGCGGTTCAAGTCCCTCCCCTCGGCGTCCTCCCGCCTGTTGTTGCGCAATCCCCACGGGTTGAGGCAGGGAAAGATGGCCACCGGGTGCTCACGCAGCGATTGCACGTTGTTTTCCGCCCATTGCAGAAGCCCCTGCACCGCTGCTGGCTCATCACCGTGAATTCCCGCACTCAGATAGAATCCATTGCCCGGAACGGAGCGACGGTTCCTCAACCCGAGAACCGGATTGTCCCCTCCCCCCGTCAGGCTGACTACCTGGAGATCCGCCTTCCGGGCAACCGCGCGCCAGCGCCTCAGGAGGTGGCCCACCTCATGACTGCGGTGGGTGGCCAGGTAGGCGCGTTCATCGGAATCCACATCCCTCGCTTCGCACAGGGCGACAATAACGTCGATCCCTATGACAGGGAAAAAGCGCCTCGCCGCGTGGCAAAGCACCAATTATAAAACCGGCAATCCTCTCCCGATCATGATCATCACCCGTTCCGCCTGTCTCTTCGCCCTGTCTATAACCTTCCTCTTCCTCTCGGGCAGCCAACCGCTTCAGGCCCAGAAAAAACAGATCCAGGAAGAGAAAAAACCGTGGTGGGATGCCCCCCAGCCCCGTTTCTCCAAATCGGAACTCGGTGGCATTTTCACCGGGACGATCGACATGCGGGGGGACGCAAAGGTCGGCAATCGCACCATCTACAAGGCGATCGCAGTCCGGCTGGGCGAGGGCGGCAAGGCAGGCACGGTCCTCTTTGACACCGAGATGATGCGCATGGCCTGCGCCATTCCCGACAAACCGGTCATGTTCAATACCTACCGTGACGGACTGGGCGGAGCCGGTCACTGGGTTGGTTCACCCTATCTCTTCACCACCGAGAGTGGCCCGGCCTGGGCCGATGAGGGCGGGAACTTCCAGGATGTGCGCAAGGGCAGGAAGGCCGGTCCGTTGCCCCGGGCATGGGCTCAATATCGCGGACTCTACCGACATGGCGAACGGGTGGTCTTTTCCTATCGCATCAATGGGACGGGCATTCTCGACATGCCCTGGATCGAGGAAATCGATGGAATCAGACTCTTCACCCGGACCCTGGAAGTGGAGCCCTCCAAGTCCATGCTCGTCCTGCGACTCTGCCAGAACCGGAACGACCCAGGGGTCCTCACCACCGTGCTCCCCTGTCGCGGGACCGGCCCCGCGGTGGAAGTGGCTGAAAAGGACGGCCACTGGCATCTCGGAATCAAGCCCCGTCAGGAGACCATCCGTCTCAAGCTGGTGATTGGATCCATCCCTCTCGACCAGTCCAAGAAGATCGCCGCCACCGTCAACAAAGTGGCTCCAGCTGAGGATCTCTCGCGTTCCACCGGGGGGGGACCGCCCCGGCATCCCCAGGCCCTGGTGACCCGGGGAGCGATCGGTCAGGAGAAGGGTCCCTACGTTCTCGATACCATCACTCCGCCTTTCGACAACCCGGACAGGATTCTCTTTCGATTCGGTGGGCACGACTTTTTCTCCAACGGTGACATCGCGGCCTGCACCATCGACGGGGATGTATGGCGCGTATCGGGCATTGATGACAAACTCCGCAAGGTCGAATGGCGCCGCTACGCCGCCGGCCTCTTCCAGCCGCTCGGACTCAAGGTGGTCGAGGACAAGGTCTACGTTCTCGGACGCGACCAGATCACCCGCCTCCATGATCTCAACAAGGACGGTGAGGCAGACTTTTACGAGTGTTTCAACAACGGGTGCCGCATCGGGAAGCACGTGCACGAGTACGCCACCGGACTCGAGACCGATCCCGCGGGAAACTTCTATTTCGTGAAGGGGCATGGTGCCAACAACGAGCACGCCGGAACCCTGCTCAAGGTCTCCAAGGACGGATCGCAGATCGAGGTGGTGGCCACCGGCTTCCGCTGGCCCAACGGGTCCGGCGCGGGACCAAACGGTGAACTCACGGTGGCCGATCAGCAGGGGACATGGGTCCCCTCCTCACGCGTGGACCTTATCAGGAAGGGCGGCTTCTATGGCTTCATGAACGCTCATCACCGGGCTGAGAAACCCACCACCTACGACGGCCCTCTCTGCTGGATCCCCCACAAGATCGACAATTCCTGTGGCGGACAGGCCTGGAACACCTCCAGGAAATGGGGACCCTTCCAGGGCCACATGGTCCATTGCTCCTATGGCAAATGCACCCTCTTCCTCGTCCTGCAGGAAAACATCGGAGGAGTGGACCAGGCCGGCGTCTATCAGTTCCCCTTCAAGTTCCAGTCGGGAGGGATGCGGGCCCGCTTCAATCCCCACGACGGGCAACTCTACGTGAGCGGCCTGAAAGGCTGGCAGACCAGCGGGGCCAAGGACGGATGTCTCCAGCGCGTGCGCTACACCGGTGCCGAGGTGGCCATGCCCAAAAGCCTTCACATCCACGAGAACGGCATCCGCGTCGGCTTTACGCAGAAAATCGACAAGGAACTGGCCGAAGATCTCGACAGCTGGCAGATCGAGCAGTGGAACTACCAGTGGACGGGAAAGTACGGGTCAAAGGAATACAAGGTCTCCAACCCCTCCGAGGTCGGGCATGACAAGGTGAACGTCACCTCCGCCAGACTTCTCTCAAGCGGCACCGAGATCTTTCTCCAGATCCCCAACCTGGCCCCCGTCATGCAGATGAAGATCCACTTCGATCTGGAAACCGCCGGCGGTGATGAAATGATCGGAGATCTCTACAATACGATCCATGCCTTGGGATCGGCTTTCTAGGGAAGACCCGGCTCCCGCTCTACAGGATCCCGGTAAACGCCTCCACCACTCTCTCGATATCTGCTGGTGACACATCCAGATGGGTCACCAGTCGCATCGGATTCCCGGGATAGACCAGGATGCCCCTCTCCTTTAATCGCCCGGGCAGCTCGTCCCGTTTTTCCTCCGGCAATCTGACATACACCATGTTGGTCTGCACCAGTTCCATGTCGACCTCGCACCCCTCCTCCCGGGCCAACCCCTCCGCCAGGCGTCGCGCATTGGCATGATCATCAACCAGGCGTTCCACGTGATGCTCCAGGGCATGGATCCCCGCTGCCGCCAGCAGACCCGATTGTCGCATGCCTCCGCCCACCACCTTGCGCCACCGCCGGGCCTCCACGATAAAGTCCGCCGACCCGGTGAGCACCGAGCCCACTGGCGCCCCCAGTCCCTTGGAGAGACAGATCGAGACGCTGTCAAAGGGCGCCGCCAGTTCGGTCACGGGACGGTCCGCCCTGACCGCCGCATTGAAAAGCCGCGCTCCGTCCAGGTGCAGGCTCAGGCCGTGCCTGTCCACCAGCGCGCGCGCTTCCTCCGCATGCCCTCCGGGCAGGACCCGTCCGTTGGTGGTGTTCTCAAGACACAGGAGCCGGGTGCGCGCATAGTGATAATCGTCCGGTTTGATGAGGCTCTCCACCTTCTGCAGATTGAGGGTGCCGTCCGCTTCAAGATCGAGGGGCTGGGGCTGGATCCCCCCCAGCGCTGCGCCTCCCCCCCCCTCGTGGATGTAGGTGTGGGCCTGCTGGCCCACGATATACTCGTCTCCCCGGCCACAATGGGTGAGGAGCGCACAAAGATTGCTCTGCGTCCCGCTGGCAACGAAGAGACCGGCTTCTTTTCCGAGCATCCCGGCAGCAAGGTTTTCCAGCCGGTCCACGGTGGGATCGTCCCGGAAAACATCGTCCCCCACTTCGGCTTCCGCCATCACTCGCCGCATCTCCGGTCCCGGCCGGGTCACCGTGTCGCTCCGCAGGTCGATCAGGCTCATCGCAAAGAGCCATAGGTTACCCGGAAGATCAGGGCAAGCCCCCCGGGAGCGCCCGATCCTCTCTCCCATCGTCCCCGATGAAGAAGGATCCGCAGCGCAGGCACACTCCTGAAGTCGAGGATCCCCTTGCTTCGACTGCCAAGGCGCCTGAAGATCCACCCCATGCGACTGACCTGCCTCGCTCTCACGCTGGCACTTGCCGCTCCGCTCCCTGCCAATCCGGTCCTCATTCGCGAGACCGGTCCGCTCACGCCAGAGGAGGAACTCAGGGGGTTCAGCGTTCCGGACGATTTCGAGGTGCAACTCTTCGCAGCAGAACCCCTGATCAACAAACCGATCAACCTGGCCTGGGGTGGGAAAGGGCGGCTCTGGGTCTCCTCGACGGTGGAGTATCCCTACGCTGCGAAGAAAGACAGGTGGATCGACGAGAGAGGATCGAGGGTCCGGGACAGCCACGACGCCATCAAGATCCTGGAAGATGTCGATGGCGACGGGAAGGCCGACAAGGTAATCGAATTCGCAGATGGTCTGAACATTCCCACTGGCGTGCTGCCCTGGCACAGGCCGGAACACAAGGACGGCTGTATCGCCTGGAGCATCCCGAATATCTGGTACTTCGCCGATACCACCGGGGACGGCAAAGCCGACCTCCGCGAGGTCCTTTTCGGGCCAATGGGTTACGAGCGGGACACCCACGGGATGTGTTCCAGCTTCCGGTTCGGTGCCGACGGCTGGGTTTACGCCACGCATGGATTCAACAACACCTCCACGGTCACCGCAGGGGACGGTTCCCGCGTAGAGATGCATTCTGGAAATGTCTTCCGCTTCAAACCGGACGGTTCACGTATCGAGATCTGGAGCCATGGACAGGTGAACCCCTTCGGTCTCTGCTTCGACAAAAGGGGCAATCTCTACAGCGCGGACTGCCACAGTGCCCCGATCTACCAGCTCATTCGCGGAGCCTGCTATCCCAGCTTCGGAAAGCCGCACGACGGGATGGGCTTCGGACCCACCATGATCCAGCACACCCACGGCTCCACCGGGATCTGCGGAATCGTCTTCGTCGATCGCAACCAATGGGGTCGAAAATGGAACTATCGCATGTTCATAGGCAATCCGGTCAACTCGGTGATCAACCACGATGGAATCAAATATGCCGGCACCACCCCCATTGCAGTGGAGCAACCCGATTTCATGACCAGCAAGGATCCCTGGTTCCGGCCGGTGGATCTCTGCCTCGGCGGAGATGGGGCGCTCTACGTAGCCGACTTCTACAACAAGATCATCGGCCATTACGAAGTCCCCCTCGATCACCCCGGGCGGGACCGGGAGCGTGGGCGCATCTGGCGCGTGGTCCCCAAGGGAGGAGCCTTCGGCCCCGGTCCCATGACTCTCTCCAAACCCAGTGCCAATCCGGTTGAGGACCTCAAGTCCAGGGCTCCCTACACCCGGCGGGCTGCCGCGGCTCACCTCCAGCAGAACCCCCGGGCCGGAGCCCTGGAACCACTCCTTGAACTTTACTACCGCGAACGTCCCGACGACACCCACCTGCGGCACGTGCTCCGGCTTGCAATCCGTGCGCAACTTGGGGTGCCCGCGGCCCTCCAGAGCGAGACGGCGTCCCGGCTCCTGCCCACCGACATCGCCCTCGCAAGTCACAACCAGCCCACTTCCGCATTTCTCCTCCGGCGCCTGCAACATGGCCCACGGTTACGACACACCCTCGAGATTCTCAAGCACCTCGCCCGTCACGGGGATTCCGGGGTGGTGGAGGGCGCAATCGCATGGGTGAAAACGCAGCATGATCGACCGGTCCCCGTGCGCGCCCGCCAATCAGGCGCCCTGCTGCAGGGCCTGCAGGAGCGCGGCGAGCTGAAACCGCGTGCCTCCCTGATCCGCCTGGGACAGGAAATCGCCCGCGCGCTCCTCGACGAGGAACGAGAGATCCATTGGACGGCAAGCGCTCATCCCACCGATCCCGGGGGGGCTTCCCCATGGATCATCCAGCAACGCAGGTGCCGCGACGGAAAAACCATGGATGTCATCTCCAGTCTCCCCACCGGAACTCCCGGGGCGGAGACCTTCACCGGGATTCTGCGCACCGTCCCCTTTGAAGCTCCGGCCAGACTGAGTTTCTGGCTGTGCGGTCACCGCGGGCACCCGGATCAACCTGCTCACGAGAAGAACCTCGTGCGCCTGGTAGAAACAGCAACAGGCAGGGAATTGCATCGCAGCTACCCACCGCGCAACGATGCCGCCACCCGGATCGAGTGGGATCTCTCCGGCGCAAAGGGCCGCCAGGTGCAGTTGGAGGTGGTGGACGGCGACAATGGCGCCGCCTTCGCCTGGCTGGCGGTGACACGCCTTGAACCGGAAGTGGCCAAGGTGGAATCATTTGGACCGGCCGGAATTCACAGTGAACTCCTGCAGGAACTCGCCAGCCTGCTCCTGATCAGCGCCCCCGTCGACCTGCGCGATCGCCTGCGACCCTTCCTTCCTCCTGCTCCGGCGCCGGTTCCCGCTCCCGTCTCCAGGGAGGAGCGCACCCGGCTCGACCAGCTCATCGCACAGCGCACAACCTCCTTCGCAGGAGCCAGTCCCGACCTGGTCCGGGGGGAGGCGCTCTTCAAGACCCACTGTGCCTCCTGCCATCAGGTGGCTGGCGAGGGCGCCCTCCTCGGCCCCCAACTGGACGGTATTGGGGCCCGGGGTCCCGCCCGGCTGTGCGAGGATATCCTGGACCCCGACCGCAACGTGGATGCCCACTTTTATCTGACCACCCTGACGCTCAGGGACGGCACCGCTACGACCGGTTTTATCCGGGGGCAGTCAGGAGCCGTTCTCCTCCTCGTGGATCCCGCGGGCAAGGAACACCGGCTGCAGAAGGACGCGATTAAGAGCAGGGAACCCATCTCCCGCTCCCTCATGCCGCCCACCTTCGAGCACCTGCTCAAGGAGGCCGAATTCAATGATCTCCTGGGCTGGCTTCTCTCCCAGAAGAAGCAGTAACCCGGTGCGCCCCGGTCCCACTCTCCTGGTCGATTCCCGCTACCACTTGGCTCCCCGGGGTTTGGCCCCCCTGGCCAGGGTCTTGACCGAGTAGAGTGAGGTGCGGGCCGTGATGAAGAGAGTCTCGTAGTTGTCCCCTCCGAAGCAGACATTGGCGGGATGCTCGGGAGTTTCAATCACCCCGATCTTCCTGCCATCCTTGTCGAAGACATGGATTCCGCCCCGCGAAGTGGTGTAGATGTTCCCCTTGGTGTCGATGCACATCCCGTCACAGCGAATGTCGATCTCGAAGAGGGGAGCCCCGAGCATGCCCTCCTCGACAACGTCGAAGGCCCGGATCTTGCCGACCTTGCCGGTGTCCGCGATGTAGGCGCGCTTCTCATCGGGCGAAAAGGCGATGCCGTTCGGCATGTCATGTCCCTTGTAGAGGACATCGATGCCTGTCTTGCCGATGCGCCACACCCACTTCCCACCAATCTCGCCGGGCTTGCCCCTCAATCCGTAACTGGGATCGGTAAACCAGATCTGGCCATTGGAGAGGATGGCGAGATCGTTGGGAGAATTCAGCTTCTTCCCCCCGGAGTTGTCCGCAAGAACGGTGATTTTGCCCTTCGAATTGGTGCGAATCACGTTCCGGCCCGCATGCTGGCAGGTGAGAAGGTTGCCCTCCAGATCGAGGATGTTGCCATTGGACTGCTGCACCTTGCGGTATTGCTTGAGTCCACCCCCTCTCGTCCACTGCATGAGCACGCTGTTGGGAATGTCGCTGAAGACCACCATCTTCCGGGAGGGAATCCAGACCGGTCCCTCGGTGAATTTCATCCCGCCCCCGAGCTTCTCCACCCTGACATCAGGCGGAACGATCTTCGCCAGGTCAGCCCGGGACTGAATGGCAAGGGTGAGAGAAAGAATGGAGACAAGCGCAAGGGTGTGTTTCATGAAACCATCTTGCAGGGCCCTTGACGGTTGGCAATGCCCTTATGGGCTCCGCGGGTGGAGATTGTTTCCTCCCCGTTTGCACATGAAACCCACGCACTTCGTTGTCCCGGAAACTGTTTTTGTCCCCAGGATTCATTCTCCGGACTTCTCTGGAGCAAGCCGGCGACCTAGGGTTCCCTCCACTGGAATGAAAGATTTTTCCCCGATCGTCATGGTTTTGCTGACCCTGGGGTATGGCGCGGACCGAGGGGCGGCCCAGTCCGACAAATGGGGCAACCCAACAACGCAAAAAGCTGAATTTTACGCCGCCAGTGATGTCCCCCATTCCCAGATCGAGCTCACCAGACAATGGCACGAAACAGCTGCCAAGGCCTGGGGTAATTACGGACCCCTGGAGTTCTGGATTGTCGGCAGCAGCGAAACGGCGGCAAGGAAGCTGGACAAAAGATATTGCGGGGTAAGGAAGCAGAAAGATCCCTCCCTCAGCCTCAAACACTGCCTGAACAGAGGACACAATTTTGTTTCATATGCAAAAGACGGGAATGCAGGCCTGAATACCCGGCGCAATAAAAACGAAAAGTGGTCCGGTTTCATCATAACCATGTCCGCCAGGCGTCCCGGGCCGGAAGAGGAGGATTACAAGCCTGTGGTCCTGCACGAATATTTTCATGTCTACCAGCATGCCCACATTCTCAGCAGGAACGAATCTGTCCGGGAAAGCCTGAACCAGAAAAACCCATGGTGGGGAGAGGGCGGCGCCGAATACATGGCCCAGTTGCTCTACTCAAGACAGGAAGGGGTCCGACCGGGGTATTTAAAGGAAACGATGAAACGAAAACTGAGATCGTTAAAGGACCTCCGCAAAGGCGAAAACATCAAGGATATTCCCTATGGCAGGAGAGGGCGGATCTCCTATGACCTGGGGGCGTGGTTTATTGCATTCATCATCAGCAGATCCAGCGAGGAGTCTTATCGGGTCAGGTTCTTCAAGGAGCTCAACTCGAAGGGTTTCGAAGGCGCCTTCGTGAAAAGTTTCGGACAATCGTCGAAGGATCTTCTCGATGAATTTCACAACGGGTTCCTCCAGTTGGATCTTGAGGAACAGATGAAAATCATCCCTTAGCGTTCCCGCTTACACCTTACGGGACTGGCCTGCGGCATCCACGCGGCGGAAGTCTCCCTTGTTCTGCCCCGGAACAAGGGCACCCGGTGCCGGCAAAACAAGCTGTGATTATTGGCAGCCCCATTTTCATGACGGCGCCTTGTGCCCAGTCTCCGGGAATGAAATCTGAAGGTTCCCGCCCGCTTTTCCGGATGGCGGATCCCTCCTCTCTGCGCTAAGAGGCCCCCATGTTCCCGTCCCTGCGTTATCTCTTTCCGCTGCTGGTGCTCGCCCTCATTGCGGTCGTCTCCCTGGGCGGGGGCCATGAAACTCCGGTCCCGCTCCGGGCCTACGTGGGCGCACGCATTATTCCGGTGACTGCTCCCGAGATCGTGGATGGAGTCCTCCTGGTCAGGGGCGAAACCATCGCGGCGGTGGGGAAGCGCGGCGAGGTTGTCATCCCGGATGACGCCGAAGTGATCGAGGTGAAAGGCAAGATCCTCTTTCCGGGTCTGATCTGTACGCACTCCCACATCGGAAAAGTCCAGGGTGGAGATGGCTCTTCGCCCATCCAGCCGGATGTGCGGGTGCTTGATTCCATTGACGTCCTCGACAGCACCGTTGAAAAGGCCCGCGCCGGGGGCATCACCATGGCCAACCTCATGTCCGGTTCAGGACACCTCCTCTCCGGCCAGACCGCCTACCTCAAACTACGGGACGGCAACACCATCGAGGATCTCGCGGTGCGCAATGAGGACGGTTCGATGGCGGGTGGAATCAAGATGGCCAACGGGACAAACTCCATCAAGGGTTCGGGTGGCTCCCCCGGCACGCGGGGCAAGTCAGCCGCGCTGGTCCGGGCCCAGTTCCTCAAGGCCCGGCGCTACCGCGAAAAGCTGGCCCAGGGTGGCGATGATCCGCCCGAGCGCGATCTCGCCATGGAAGCCCTCGTGGAGGTTCTTGAAGGCAAGCGGGTGGTCCATCACCACACCCACCGCCACGATGACATCATTACCGTGCTGCGACTGAAAAAGGAGTTCGGCTTCAAGGTCGTCCTGCACCACGTCTCCGAGGCATGGAAAGTGGCGGATGAAATCGCGGAGGCCAAGGTGCCCTGCTCCATCATCTATCTCGACTCACCGGGTGGAAAACTGGAAGCGCGCGACCTCGAGTGGAAAAACGGGGCGGAACTGGAAAAGCGCGGAGTGCTCACCGCCTTCCATACCGATGACCCAATCAACGATTCGCGCTGGTTCCTGCGCAGCGCCGGTCTGGCGGTGCGGTCCGGAATGTCCCGGCAGAAGGCGCTTGAGGCGGTCACCATCGCGGGCGCCGAAATGATGGACCAGGCCGATCAGACCGGGTCGCTCACGGTGGGGAAGAAAGCGGATTTCGTGATTCTGAATGGAGACCCCCTCTCGGTTTACACCCGGGTGCTGGAAACCCACGTGGAGGGAAAGAAGGTCTTCGACCTCGACGATCCCAGGGACAAACTCTGGGCCGAAGGCGGGTTTGGCGCCGGTCACAAGCGGCGTGCCAGCGGCTGCTGCTTCACCAGATAGGAGAATGATCCAATGAAGATTTACTCATTACTGACGATCCTCCTCCCGCTCGCGGTGGCGACGGCCAGCGCCCAGGTGGCCGTGCAGGCGGAATTGCTCTACCCCATGACCGGGGATCTCAAACCCATCGAGGATGGAGTGGTGCTCTGCTCGAAGGACGGCAAGATCGAGAAAGTGGGACCGGCCGGGGCCGTGCCCATTCCCGAGGGCTACCAGGTGCTCAAGGCGAAGGTGGCGACCCCGGGTTTCATCGATGCCCACGCCACCGTCGGCCTCTCGGGCATCCTGAATCTCGACCGTCACGACCAGGAACAACTGGAGAAATCGGCCCCGATCCAGCCCGAATTGCGGGCCATCGACGCCTACAACGGGCGCGATCCACTCGTGAAATGGATCCGCCAACTGGGAATCACCACTATCCACACCGGACACGCCCCCGGCGCCCTGGTGGCCGGGCAGACCATGATCCTCAAGACGAACGTCCCTACCATCACCGACCCGGAGAAAAACACCCTGCGTCCCTTCGCCATGGTGGCGAGCACCCTCGGCCCGGACGGCTTCGGGAGCGGGGGCAAAGCCCCCGGGAGCCGCGCCAAGTCGCTCGCCATGCTGCGCGAAACCCTCCTCAAGGCGCAGAGCCACCTGAAGAAGAGAAAGGAGGTTGAGGTCGGCATAATTGGGAAAGTCGATCCCGACCTCAGGCTCGATGCCCTCGCAGACGTCCTTGAAAAAAAAGTTCCCCTCCTCATCACGGCCCGACGCCATCACGACATCGCCGCCGCCCTGCGGCTCCAGAAGGAGTTTGGATTCCGCCTTGTCCTCGATGGAGCCTCCGAGGCCTACCTGCTGCTTGAGGAGATCAAGGCCGCCGGGGTTCCCGTTCTGGTCCACCCCACCATGGCCCGGCCCTATGGTGAGAACGAGAACATGACCTTCACTCTGGCCGCCAGGTTGCACGCAGCGGGCATCCCCTTCGCCTTTCAATCAGGATACGAAGGTTATGTTCCCAAGACCCGTGTCGTGCATTTTGAAGCAGCCCTCGCAGTCACCTACGGGCTTCCTCACGGGATCGCCCTGGCGGGCTGCACTTCGGCCGCGGCTGAACTGCTTGGCATCGCAGACCGGGTGGGATCTCTGAAACCGGGAATGGAGGCCGACCTGTCCCTCTTCGACGGCGATCCGTTTGAGACCACAACCCATTGTATTGGCGTGGTGATTAATGGGACGGTCGTTTCCGAGGTGGCAAAATAGAGTCAATCTGTCCGCCGGAGGAAAAGCTCCCCCGGTTTCGCCATGTAGATATCCGGTATCCTCGCATGAAACCAAATCTCCTCTCCGCCCTGGTCTTCACTCTGACCGGCATCTGCCTGGACGCTGCCATCTTCCATGTCCCAGGGGATCACCGGACAATTCAGGATGCGATCGATGCTGCTGCTCCGGGCGACGAGATCATTGTGAGCGAAGGTTCGTATCGGGAGCGAATCCGGCTCAAGCCGCGCATCAGACTCCGGAGCGCGGGCGACGACCGGAAGGGCAAGATCGGACTCGCGCGTGCCGAACGCACCGTGATCGACGGAGGGGGCATTCTCCCGGCAGGGAGAGAACCTGTCCCGGGAGTGTCAATGGCGCAGGGTTCGATCATCGACGGATTCACCGTGACAAACGTCGGACGTTACGATGATGCACGGTGGCGCGAGAATCACGCAACTCGGGGCGAAAACCAACCTCATGAGCATATCGGCGACTTCGGGATCCCCGGCATCGGAGCGGATGGTGTGAGCGGAAGGATCATCAACAACATCGTGCACCACAACGGGCACACCGGGATCGCCCTGCACGGGAACAATCCGGAGAAAGAGCAGCCCTCGCTGGTAGAGAAGAACATCTGCTACCGCAACATGGGAGGCGGGATCGGCATCATGACCCATGCTCGTGCCAGGATTCTCGGCAACACGTGCTTCGAAAACTTCTACGCCGGAATCGGACACAACAACGCCAGTCCGTTAGTCCAGGGAAACGAGTGCTCGGGGAATATCCGCGCCGGGATCGGCATCAGCGAGGGAGCCTCGCCTACCGTTCAGCGCAACAAGTGCCACCACAACCGGAGAGCCGGGATAGGCATCCGAACTGGAGAAGCCACCAAGCCGATCGTGGAGGACAACGACTGCTACGAGAATGGAATGGCGGGAATCGGAACCGACGAGGGCGCGGCACCCGTGATCCGCGCAAACCGCTGCCTGCGGAATGAGATGGCGGGAATCGGGGCACGGCACGACGCCAGGCCCGTCATTGAGCACAACGAGGTGCGGGGGAACAAACTTGCCGGGATCGGTTTCGAGGCATGTGAAAACGGAATTGCGATCGTCCGTGACAACACCGTGTGCGAAAACGGCATGGTCGCGATCGGGGTCCAGGCCGGGTGGAAGGTCCAGATCATCAACAACACCCTCTCCCGTCCCGATGGCATGCCCCCGGTCATCATGGTCTTCAAGAACGCGGAAGCCATCATCGACGGGAACACCATCGCGGGGCCCGGCGTAGCCGGTGTCCGCCTTGGAGGAACAGCCGAAATACGAAACAACATCATCCTCGGCCGGAAACTACGCCCCAATGGACCGCCGCAATTCGGGGTCTGGGCTCTCCCGGGGTCGCATCTCAAAATGAGCGGAAACTCGTTCAAAACGTGGCGCCACGCCCTTTACGCAAGTGACTCCACTGTGACGGCGACGGGCAACACCGCGGAAACGTTCGTGAGGGTGGCCTACGTAGTCGAGAAACCGTCCGCACCCGCAACCGTTTCCGGCAATATCGCAATCAGTTCCAACCCGGGGGACACCGCCGTAAAGGTTGACCACGAGCAGGGGGCGGTGAGGGACAATCTGGTGAAGCCAACAGCGAAGTAACGGGATTATCATTCTTCGCCTTGCGATCATGCCGAGGCATGCAATTCTTCGGGCTTCATGTCCTCACAACGCTGGTCATCATGACTACCCGCCTTCTCTCCAGCGTTCTCTTTCTTGCCCTGCCGGCGGCTGCCAGGACCTTTCCCGAGGCAGAGCAGATCGCGCACGAGCAGGGCGAAAACGCCCTGGAGCAGTCCGTCCAGGGAATCGCGAAAAAGGATCTGCGCAAGTACGTGACCCGCCTCGCCTCCCCGGAATACGAAGGCCGCGGAACAGGAGACAAGGGCGAACGCATGGCGACCGCTTACCTTGCGGCCTTCCTCGAAGGTCTCGGCCTGCACCCGGCCGGAGGGAACGGATCCTGCTTTCAGACCTTCGACTTCCCGGCGGGCATGAAACTGGACGGCGAAAATAATCTCACCTTTGACGGGGGAGGCCCTGCCGGGTTCGACAG
Source organism: Akkermansiaceae bacterium UBA7890 (assembly GCA_002501065.1). GTDB lineage: Bacteria > Verrucomicrobiota > Verrucomicrobiia > Verrucomicrobiales > Akkermansiaceae > Roseibacillus_B. The sequence continues at coordinate 28,649 of DLRK01000041.1, read as the reverse complement.
GACCATCACCCCGGGAAAGCACTACCAGCCGCTTTCCTTCAGCCGTTCGGGCAGGTTTGGCGCAGAACTGGTCTTCGCAGGATTCGGGATTGTTGCCGGAGATTACGACAGCTTCGAAGAGCTGGAGGTGAAGGACAAATGGATCGTGGTCCTGCGGGGAAACCCGGAAGCACGTCCCCGGCTCCGAGGCTCAGGCCCACTCGTCGTCAAAGCCAACCTGGCGAAGGAAAAGGGTGCGATTGGAATCATCTTCGTCAAGGGAACCAACAAAGAGGTTTCGGCCGAACTTTTTCCCCCCAGCCAGGACATTGGTGGAGGCACGATCCTTCCCGCTCTCATCATCACTGACCAGCTGGCCGCCCCTCTCCTCACCGGGAAACCGGGACTTGCTTCCCTGAAGGACCTCTTTGAATCCTACTCCAAAGCGGAGAAGGTGAAAGGATTTGCCCTGAAGCAGAGGATCTCGGCCCGCATCGGAGTGGCCAGGAACCGCGACGAGGGACGCAACGTGGTGGCGCGCCTTGTGGTGGGCGAGAAGCCTTCAGGGGAAGCCATCATGATCGGAGCCCATATCGATCACCTGGGACACGGTAACCGGGGGGGAACCCGCGCCCGGGGGGAGGAAGCGGACGAGATTCACTTCGGCGCCGACGACAACGCCTCGGGGGTGGCTGCCATGATGGAGTTGGCCCAGCACTTTGCCGCGCAGAAGGCGAGGGGAACTCTCACACTCAAGCGCGACCTCCTCTTCGCAGGCTGGTCGGGAGAGGAACTGGGACTGCATGGTTCGAGCCACTACGTCGAGCAGGCCCGGAAGGAGGGAGCCCTCTATCCCCGGGTCGCGGCCTACCTCAACCTCGACATGGTGGGTCGGCTCAAGAAGGAGGGGCTCAACGTCCAGGGGACCGGGTCAAGCGGGGCCTGGGAAGAGGTGCTTGACCGGATCGACAAGCCCGAACAGCTCGGGATTCTCCGTTCCACCAGTCCCCATCTGCCCACGGACACCACTCCCCTTTACAAGGCAGGCGTTCCGGTGCTCTCCATCTTCACGGGTCTGCACGAGGATTACCACACCCCCCGGGACACCATCGAGACGCTCAACTTTACCGGCCTCCACAAGGTCACCGGCTATGTGCGGGACCTGACGGTGGAAATTGCGCGACTCAAGGAAGCCCCCGGCTACGTGGAGGTGGAACGAAACCGGAAGCGCAATGCTCCACGGGTCCGCCTGGGCATTCAATTCGAGGCCATCGAGGAGGGCCTCAGGGTGACCAGTGTCCAGGAAGGATCCGCCGCCGCGCAATCCGGCCTGCAGAAAGACGATATGCTCCGGCAGCTGGATGGGATGGATCTCGGGAACACGAATGATCTGACCGCCGTCCTTCGCAGGCTTGAACCAGGAAAGGAGTATCCTCTGGCAGTCGGCCGCAAGGGCAGGGACCTCAAACTCCGGATCGTCCCCGAGAGGCGGTAGGAGCGCAGGCCGCCCCTAGCGCACCCAGCCCCCAACACAGCAACCCGGACTCCGACGGGGATCCACTGGTTCCCCAGCCTGGGTTACCTAGAGAAAAAAACCAAAAGAAGCCCCCCGGTTCCAAGCACGCCCATGATCAGACCAAAAATGACTCGGCCCAAACCATACTTCGGTTGACCAATAGTTCTGCTGCGCTTGATGTCCATCAGCGCGATAATTGAAAGAATAAGCGCTAACGGAGCGGGGAACAGAAACACGCTGAGCAACCCCAGATATCCGGCCGCTATCGCCCAGCCAGATCGCCCAACGGGGATCAGCCAGCGCATTCCTCCATCATCCGACAATCTCGATTGCATCGGAGGACTCCCCGGCATTGAGGGCGGCGCGGCAGGCGCTTTACCTGGAGCAACGTCCGACGAGGTCTGTGGAACTTCGACCGCACCCTGGCAACCCGGACAGGTCACCTGCGTTCCGGAAAGATTGTCCCCTTCTTCAATCCGTTGCCCACAGTGAACACAGAAAAAATGAGCCATTCCAAAATTTCTTAGCAGTCTTTACACCTGCTGAAAAGTCTTCCGTTCGATTTCCCTGAGCGCTTTGACGAGATCCAGAGAAGCTGCAAACAACAGGCAGTAGGCCAGCAGTTCTGACAGTTCCTCATGAAAGACATGATCGCGAAACCCGAAGAGATCCTTCTCGAAGGCACTGCTCAGCACGATGAGAAGAATGGCCGCCTGGACAAGATGAATACCTAGTGATGACCGCAGGTAGAGCCTTCTGTTGCCGAGATAGTATTTCGCATCCTTCAGCATCAGGACCAGCAGGACCAGGGCCACGAGGAAAAAGATCGCCCTGCCCTCCTCCGCGAGCAGGAAGATCAACCATGTGGACACCCCCAGTTCATCGACATCCACCTCACGGAACGAAAAAATAAAACAAAGAACCGCCAGAAACAGTGCCACTACCCTGTGCTTTTCTCTCAGGGCGAATCCCGCAAAAGCAAAAGCCACGCAACTAACCAGGAGCACCCCTGCCTGGATATTCTCCATCCAGCTGTTTTCTTCGTAGATGAAATCCATCCCCCGACCGATCGCCAGATACCAGAGAACCAGATTCCCGGAGAGAAGCACCGACAACACGATGAGATTCCTGCGATCCAGGAAAACGAATCCCGTTGCGAGCAACGCGCAAAACAGAATCGCAATGAGAAAGGAATCCATAAGGGGCACAGTTCAGACCTTGTCAGGCGAGCGGGAATGCGGACTCATGGAGAAGCTGGCAGGCTGGGTTTTCAGGAGACCTTGGGGGATCCGGAAGAACAGACTCCGGATGGGCCACGGAACGCCACCATCACGCGCATACCAGTATCACGGCTGACGCAAACATCCAAGATAGGATATCCAGCCGCCAGACTAGGAAGCCGGGAGAGATGACTTTCCCCACTCAGCCTTCCGGGACTTCCACTCCTCCAACCCCGGCGTCATCCATTCCTCCGGATCCACGCCCAGTCCGTCCGCGATGCGATTGATGTAATTGAAGTAGCCTGTCACCTGCACTGCGATGGTAAGAGCCTCATCGTCGAAGCCCTCCTTCCGGAGGGAAACCAGGTCCGCCTCGACCACTTCACCCGGGGAGAGAGTGAGCTTCGCGGCGTAGTCGCAGAGCAACCGGTCGGCAGACGGAAGATCCATTTCGCGATAGTCGAAGACCAACTGCCGCGCCCCTTCCTCATCGCCCGATTCGCGGCCGAACTCGGCCGCGTGCGAGAGGGTTCAGTAGTAGCAGTCGTTGAGGTTGCTCACCACCGCTGCCAGCATCTCGCGGCGGGCCGCCGAGAGCCCGTTGGGCGATTTCATCAGCTTGAGATAAAACATCATGGAGCCCTCCAGGGCGGCAGGTTCCCGGCTCATGACCTTGATGATGTGGGCCACTCCGCCAGCCCGTGTCCGGGCGGACTCGTAAATCCTGGCGAGGGCGCCTTCCGCCTCTTCTTCCGAAACCTGCTCAATATAGGCCATGAGGAATCCAACCGCGGATCGTGGCCCCTGGCGATCCTGGAAGCAGTTCTCCACAAGCTGCCGTGGGGGCACGTCCTCGGCAGGTCATACGCCCGGTTATCGGGCAATCGCTTCAATGACCTTGAAGATTGATTCTCCTTAAAGACTTGCTCCGCAGATTTTCAACCGCGCGGCCCAGGCAAATTTCATTACCCGGATGAAGATCTCCCGCAAACGACACCCCTGCTGGCAAGACCTCCCACCGAAAACAACATCTCTAAGCCGATCCTGCCTTTGCCCCATCATCTCACATAATGAGCATGACAGCTCCTGATCTGGTGATCAGTGTGTCCCGGATGGTGAGGCGAAGACATGGCAGCTACGCAACAGGCGGCGCGCTCCTCCTCGCATTGCTGATGATGCTCCCGAGCCAGCTCCAGGCCCAGGGGAAGGATCCTGCCCTTGATCTCTACTACCTCGCCACCGGTGCCTACAACCGGAAGCTCTACCCTGCCGCCATCGGCGGATTCCAGGAGTTCCTGCAGAAGCACGCCAAGCACGCCAAGGCGGACCAGGCCCGGCAGGGCCTGGCCCTCAGCTTCTACGCGCAGAAACAGTATGCCCAGGCCATTCCTCACCTCGGCACCCTCCTGGCCAAGTCCAATCTTCCCAAGGAAATCAGTCGCGACCGCATCATCCTGATGCAGGGACAGTGTCTGCTGCGCAGCGGCCAGAAGGACCAGGCCCGTGCCCACTTCATCAAGGAGGAAGGCAAGTTGCAGAATCCTGCCTACAAGGCCTCCGCCCTCGCGGCCATCTGTGACATCTGCTTCGGCAAGCACGAATGGGACCAGGTCGACACCTGGACCACCCGGCTGGTGCAGGCCAAGCTCACCCCCGATCAGATGGCCCGTGGTCTCTATCAGCAGGGCTTCGCGAATTACCAGCTCAAGAAGCACGAGAAGGCCGCCGGGATCCTCGAAAAGGTCACCCCCCTCACCGCCAACGCCATCTGGAAGACACGGTCCTCCTACCTCCTTGGTGAGTGCTACACCATCGTCAAGAACCACGAGAAGGCCGAGCCCGCCTTCGTGGCAGCCCTCCCCGGCCTGGAGGGCCCCGACAAGACCGAGTGCCACTACCGCCTCGGAGTGACCCGGTTCATCCTGGAGAAGTGGGCCCCCGCCGCGGAAGAGTTCGAGGCCTTCCTGAAAGAGGAGCCCGGGACCCGGGCCAAGGAACAGAAGAAAGAGAACCCCTACATCAAGGAATCGCAGCTCTACATCGGGAGATGCCTGCTGGAGCAGGGAGAGTTCAAAAAGGCCCAGAACCGGCTCTCGGGATTGATCAACGTGGACAGCCCGTTGGGAGCCAGGGCCAACCTGTGGTTCGCCCGCGTTTTTTCGCGCCCGGAGAAGCCCAATTACGACCAGGCCGCCGCCTCCCTGGAGCCTGCGGTCAAGAAATACCAGAAATTCGCTCCCATCAACGACGACCTGCGTTTCGATTATGCCAACGCCCTGATGAGCCGCAACAACCCCGACTGGAAGGCCGCGGCCCAGGCGCTGGGACAGATCAATGGTGGGGTCTTCGGCCAGTTCGCGGAGGTTCTCGCCCAGCGGGCCACCTGCTACCACAAGCTCAAGGACTACAACACGAGCCTGAAACTGGCCGATGAGTACCTGGCCAAGTTCAAGGACCATGAGATGGCCGGGGACACCCGTTTCCTGCGGGCCGAGAACATGTTCCTGCTCAACCAGCTCGATAACGCCATCAAGGCCTATCAGAACTACCTGGCCGCAGACAAGGAGCACCCCCACACTCTTGCCGCAGCCTTCCGGGTGGCCCAGATCCACCACCACCAGGGCCGCTGGGATCAATCCCTGGCCGCCGCCACACCACTCCTGGCCAGGAAGCCGGAGGGCCCCCTCTTCGCCCAGCTCGCCTTCCTGGTGGGCAACTGCCACTTCCGCAAGGAGCAGTGGAAGGAATGCCTGGAACCGCTGGAAACCTTCGTGGCCACCCGGGTGCAGAAGAAAGGCAACAACCAGCAGGTCACTGCCGACCCCAATGTGGACACCGCGCTCATCCAGCTCGCGGTCGCCTGCGACCGCACCGAGGATTCCATCAAGGCCCTTGAGCACCTTGAGACCCTCACCCGCTTCTACCCCAAGCCCACTCCGCACCTGCCCCTGGCTCTCGCCGAGCAGGGACGGCTTGCCTACCAGCAGGAGAACCTTTCCCTGGCAAGGCAGTCCCTCGAGCGCTTCCTCAACGAGGACAAACAGAACAAGGAACCCTTCAAGAGCGGTGCCCCGCCCCAACGGTTCCGGGTGAATTACTTCCTCGGCTGGGTCAATGCCACCGAGAAAAAGCATGAGCCGGCTGCGCTGCACTTTGGTGCGGTTTCCAGGCACCACCAGCACGACCTGGCCCCGGATGCCGCCCTGCAGGAGGGCCTCGCCTACGTCTACCTCGAAAAGTTCGACCAGGCCGCGACCCTGTTTCCACAGATCCTCCAACGCTACCCGCAACACGAGAAAATTCAGCGCGTCACCTACTACGCCGGACTCTCGCTCGCCCGACTGGAGAAGTGGGGACCAGCCGCCGGCCACCTGCGCAAGGTGGCCGATACCTGGCCGGATTCCGAGTTCGCGGACCAGGCGCTCTACGAGTGGGCGTGGTGCGAACGCAAGCAGAAGCGGGAGGCCGAAGCGGTCAAACTCTACGAGCGCTTCCTCGGCAAATACAAGCAGAGTTCCCTCGTGGTCAAGGTGCAGAGCGAGCTTGCCGGACTCAACCTCAAGAGCGGCGCCCAGGACATGGTCATCGCACGCCTCACCAAGGCGCTTGGGGAGGTCAAGGACAACGCCCTCAAGGAAGACCTGCGCTACCAACTGGCCAGCGCCCACTACAGCAAGGGTGAACACGAAAAATCCGCCGTCATGTTTGAGCAGCTCCTCACCGACTACCCCAAGTCCAAACTCAAGGCCTCCATGTGCTTCCAGGCCGGGGAGTCACGCTACAAGCTGAAGGAGACCGTGACCGCCCGGGGACACTTTGCCGAGGGCATGAAGGTGAGCGGTCTCCAACCCGCCATCGCCGAGTCCATGATGATGCGCCTCGCTGAAATGCAGTCCGCCACCGCCGATCACACCGGTGCGCGCAAAACCTACCAGGAATTCATCGGACGGTTCCCGGAAAGCAAGTGGAAGCGCAACGCCCAGTTCGGACTGGCCTGGTCCCTTGAGAATTCGGACAAACCCAACGACGCCATCCACCACTACGCCTCCCTCCTCGACCCGAAGGCCCCCATTGACCTCTGGACCGTGAGGGCCCGCTTCCAGACCGGAGAGTGCTACTTCAACATGCAGAAGTACGAACAGGCCGTGAAGGAGTTCCTCAACGTCGAGATTCACTACAAGAAGCACCCCGCCTGGCAGGCCAAGGGGATTCTCGAAATCGGCCGGGTTCTCCTCGCCCAGAACAAACGCGAGGACGCCAAACAGCGCTTCAAGGATGTCATCCTCCGCTACCCGATGCAAAAGGCGGCCATCGTCGCGCGCCAGTACCTCGATCAACTCCGCACCAACGGATAACAGAATCTCTCCGGCACACCACCACCCCAACCCTGCACTTTCCCCATGACGAACTACACAACAACCCAACCCTGGAAAGCCGTCCTCGGCATGACCTCCCTCTTCCTCCTCGCTTTCACCACCACCCTGCTGGCGGCGGATGCCGGAGCCGATGCGGGCGTCGAGAAGGAAACGATGTTCTCCCTCATCAAGAAAGGGGGACCGATCATGATCCCGCTGGGAATCGCCTCCATCATCGCCCTCGCCATTGCCATCGAACGTTACATCTCCCTGCGCCGGGACAGGATCCTTCCGGACGGATTCCTCAAGGGGTTGGGCCAGGCCTGGGACTCCGATTCTTCCGGTCAGACCGCCGAACAGTATTGCGAGCAGAACTCCGGCGCCGCCGGGCACGTCTTCAAGGCCGGCATCCAGTGGCGCGACTCGGGTTACCAGGCGGTGGCCAAGGCCATCGAAGACGCCGGCATCCGGGAGGCCGACAAGATGAAGCGCAGCCTGCGCGGGCTTTCCATCATCGCGGCAGTCTGCCCGTTGCTCGGACTTCTCGGCACGGTTTACGGGATGATCGATGCCTTCCAGCGGACCTCCTCCAGTGGGGGTGCGGCCAAGACCGCCGATCTCGCAACCGGGATTTACGAGGCCCTGGTGACCACCGCGGCCGGCCTCACCATCGCCATTCCCGCCATGCTGCTCTACCAGTTTCTCCAATCCAAGGTGGACGGCCTGATCGATCATATCGACGAGGTGGGCACAGAGTTCATCGTCAAACATGCCCGCAGCCACTGATGCCGGGTAGTCAAGGGCGACACACGGAAGCTTAACACCTGAACCCATGAGAATTCGCAGCCGGGACAACGACCAGGGCGAGATGATCAACATCTCGAGCATGATCGACGTCATGTTCATCCTCATCATCTTCTTCCTGGTCACCACCACCTTCAAGGAGGAGGAAGTCGATCACCTCGTCAAACTTCCGGTGGAATCGCGCAACCAGTCGCTCACCCAGACCGCGGGCAACCTGATCAAGGTCAATATCCGGGACAAGGGGGAGTATGTCGTGATGGGACAGCAGGTGACCGAGGAAGACCTCACCAAGTGGATGGCCGAAGAGGTCGAAAAGAAACCCGAACTCAAGGTCCTGATCCGTTGCGACAAGGAATCCAAGCACCTCTATCTCGCCAACGTGATGTCGATCTGCCGCCACGTGGGAGTGCCTGAGGCCAGCATCGCCGTCCGCACCGAGAAGTAGGCTGACAGAATCATGAACCAGCCCATCCCCATCGAGGACGATCGTGACCCTGATCGCAGGATCCTCGGAGTGACGCGCAGGCAACGCTTCCGCGCCTATTTCTGGATCGGGGTCATCCTGGTGGTGGGATTCCTCATCTGGGCTCTTTTCTACCTGCGCCCCGACCGTTGGTACACCTATACCGACCAGGTCGCCTTCGAGCAGGTCGCCCGCGACGTGGAACCAGGTTACGTCCTCTGGGAAAAGGCCGAACCGGTCGGCAGCGGATTGGCCCCCGGCGACGACATCGCCACGCCGGTCGTCTCCTCCAACGGGGCCCGCATGATCTACAGCGCCGGGGAGAAGGATGGAAACGCCAATCTCTTCCTGCGGGAGTGGGACGGCACCGACTGGAAGGAGCCCCGCCCCATGCGGGCGCTCAACAGCTCCTTCCACGAACTGGCTCCCTCCCTCAGTGGCAATGGGGAGCTCCTCTACTTTACCAGCGACAGGCCCGGGGGACAGGGCGGCTTCGACATCTGGGTCTCCAAGTGGGACGGCGCCGAATATGCATGGCCGCTCCCCCTCACGCCCCGGGTTAACACGCCCTTCGACGAAATTGACCCGGACTTCGCTCCCGACAACCTCAAGCTCTACTTTGCGTCCAACCGCCCCCGCCGCGCGACTGACACCTCCGAGAAAGTGGCCGCCATCCTGGAGAACGTCGAGGACCGCAAGGGAAACTTTGACCTCTACTCTGCTGACACAGCCGGCGGCATCCCCCCGACAGTAAAAGGTCTCCTGAAACTGCAGGCTGAACAGAACGCGCTCGCTGATTCACTGCAGGGATCCGAAAGCCCCTCCAAGGAAGAAACCGCGACCCAGGCGCAGGCAAGTGCCGTCCAGGCCGCCCAACTGCTCAGGAAGGCCGCCCAGCGACTTGGGGACGACGAACTGCCGGATCCCATCGAGCGGTCCAAAGAGGCGCTGAGTACAGCGATCCATGAGATGAAAAAGGTCGAAGAGGCCCTGAGTGAGGATCCAGACACGGCCCGGGAGCAGCTCATCATTCGGAACCAAGCCAACGTCATGAACACAGGCGCCCCGGATGGAATCATCGTGGAACGCCAGTTGAGCATGCTCTACTCCCTGCGCGAAAGTGCCCTCGCCAATCCCGAGATCATGGCCAAGCTCGGAGGCACTCCACAGACCGAGGCCGCGGTGGACAAGGGACTCGCCTACCTCGCCGGCACCCAGGAGGAAGACGGGCGCTGGGACATCGCCAAGTCCGGGGGACAGGGGAAACACGACCAGGCCGCCACCGCCTTCGCCCTCCTCGCCTTCTACGGCCGGGGCGAAGTGCACGACGAGGAGTGCAAGTACCAGGACACCGTGAAGCGGGGGATCGAGTGGCTGGTGGGGCAGCAGAACGGAGCCACCGGCGACCTGCGTGGTGCCAGACCCCAGCGCAATGCCATGTACGATCACGGCATTGCCTCCCTCGCGGTGGTGGAAGCCTACGGGGTCACCAAGGACACCACCCTGCGCCCCAAGGCCCAGGCCGCAGTCGATTTCATTGCCCAAACCCAGCACGAGCTGGGCGGATGGCGCTACGGCCCCAATGAAAAAGGCGACCTCTCGGTCACCGGATGGTTCATCATGGCTCTCGCCAGCGCCAGGATGTCGGGCCTTGAAGTTCCGGAAAAGACCATGGAAGGAGCGGCGAAATTCCTCGCCAGCGTGAGTCACGGCAAGAACAAGGGTGCCTACGGCTACACCGGCCCGGGCGGAGGGCCTCCGGCCATGAACGCGGCCGGCTTCTTCTGTTCCCAGTTGCTGGGTCATTCCTCCAATACAGCCAAGGCCTATGAATCCTCCGTCATCGTGGACCGGCAGGGCTTCCAGCTGAAAGACATCTACTACGCCTATTACGGCAGCGTGGCATCCTACCAGCACCAGGGACCGGCCTGGCGCAAGTGGATGGGGAAAATGCAGCCGGGCTTCGTGAAGGCGCAGAACTCCGACGGCTCCTGGAACACGGGGGGAGGCCACGGCGGCGCCATGGGCAAAGTCATCGTGACCGCCCTGGTGACCCTCTGCCTGGAAGCGCACTATCGCTACACCCCCCTCTACGGCCTGGGCTGGGAACCCGACCCCAAGGGGCCCACCGGAAACAGCAGGGATCTCGCCGACCTCGCCGAGACACCCCTCTTCCGCCACGCCAAGTTCCTCAAGGATTTCAGCTCCCCCGCCAACGACACCGGACCGGTCCTCACCGACCATGGAGACTTTCTCTATTTCGCCTCCGAGCGTGATGGGGGAGAGGGAGGGGCCGACATCTGGCGCTCGCGGATCAAGCGCACCCGGGTCAACGAGCCCGTTCAACCGAAGAACCTCGGTCCCGAGATCAACGGGGAAGATAATGAGACCAACCCCGCGGTCCGCAACGCCGGCTTCCACCTCCTCTTCAACTCCGACCGCGAGAAAAACAGGAATGCGCTCTACAGCGCCCGTAGCAAGCGGGTGGTGCGTCGCTTCGATCTCACCAAGATGCCCGACCTCAACTGGATCATGGGCAACATGCTCTGGATCCTTGGTCTCCTCGCCTCATTGATTGGGTTTGTCTGGCTCACCAGGCGGGCCCTGACCGCTGGCAGGGACGCCCGGTCCTCATCCGCCCTGCCCGATGACGCCCCCCCCGATCCTGCTGCCTAACCCAAGCGAAGGGAGAAGGCCATGCCCGAACCGGAACAACAAAAACCCGAACAACCACCGGCAAACCACGCGCCCTCACCGGCGCGCTGGCTTCTGCCGCTTGCCGCCCTCGCGGTAATGGTCGGGATCGGCTTCCTCATCCAGGGCAAGCTGCGCAACGAGATCTGGTCCTATTTCACCGACGACCAGGGAACCCGCGTGGAAGTGCAGGATGGCAGGGAACGCTACATCCTCTGGCAGGATCCCCGGCAGAGCCTCTTCAAGGAAGAGGGTTCCACCGAAGAACCCGATCCCGTCAACCAGGCCTCCGGTCGCCTGGAAGCGGCCTTCTCTCCGAATGGCACCTCCATGGTTCTGGTGCGGAAGGAAGCCGAAAGCACCCGGGCCGACCTCTACTGGTCCACCTGGGACGGACGGCTCTGGACCCGCCCCACCGCTCTCAGCGCCCTCAACACGGAGGCCGACGAGCGGGGACCGGCCTTCTCCCGTGACGGCAGGTATCTCTACTTCAGTTCCGATCGCGAGGGTGGCCAGGGAGGCACCGACATCTACGTGGCCCGCTGGAACGGTCAGGAATGGACCGGCGTGGAAGCGCTGGGGACGACCGTCAATTCGCCCGCCCACGAAACCGGCCCCGCTCCCACCGCCGACGGAAACCGCCTCTACTTCTCGTCCAATCGCGACGGCACCGGAAACGACATTTTCGTCTCCCAACGTCTTGAGGAAACACCTCCGGACCCCGGAGAGACCACGGAGGAAGCCGCCCCCGAACCGGTGGAGCCCAAAACCCCTGCCAATTCCGGGGAAGCGGTGGCCGAACTGCCGCCTCTCCCGGAATTCCGCAATGGGGAGGTCGTCGACCACCTCAATTCCTCCGCCGAGGACCTGCAGGCCGCCCTGACCCGGCGCGGCAACCATGTCTTCCTGGCCTCCGATCGCGATCGCAACACGGAGTCCGGTTTCGGCGTCTACTTCAGCCGCGTCATCGAGGGGGAAGCGCTTCCTCCCGAGCGCGTCGACCTCTACCTCGACAAGGGTGATGTCACCGACCCCGCGGTGCGCATGGAGGGCTTCGATCTTCTCTTCAGCACCAACTCCGGGACCAGCACGGAGGAAGAAGGATTCAAGCTCTACCGTTCCACCACCCGCGAAGTCATCGGCTACACCAACCTCGACCGCTGGGAGTCCTTCCAGGAACTCATGAAGAATATCGGCTGGTGGATCCTTCTCGCCCTCCTCGCCCTCATTGCCCTCCTTTATCTCATGGAGGCCTGGCAGGACATCACCAACCTCTTCCACAAGTGCCTGGCCGGGTCCGCCGTCGTCCACCTCATCATTCTCTTTCTCCTCATGCTCTGGCTCATCGCCAGGGAAGTGGGCGGCAAGGAGCCCCAATCGCCCGTGGTCACCGTCAGCATCGAGGCCCTCATGGAGGAGGAACTGGCCCTTGAGAGCGAACCGGAACAGGCCCAGATCGCGGAAACCAAGAATCTCGTGATGACCGAGAAGTTCGACAGCGACTTCAAGATCCCCGTTTTCAAACCGCGTGAGAACACCAAGGTCGTCCCCATCGTCACCAAGACTTCCAGTAGCTCCCTCGTGCCCAGCGTGCGGCCCTCCAAGCTCAATGAATCGGAGTCGGAACAGGAACAACCACAGCCCACCAAGGAACTCACCGTCCTGACCTCCCTGCCCGAGACCTTCCTCCCCGAACCGGAAGACCCCACCCTTGAGGAGGAGCAGATCACCGACCAGCAACTGGCCGAGAAACCGGCCGACCCCGCCGAGGCCGAGTTCAAGCCCACCGAGTCCCTCGAGCAGGTGGAGCCCAAGCAGGCCGAGGAACACGAGGTGGTCGACACCGCCATCGAAAATGAGGCCGAGTCCAAGGATGTCTCGCAAACCGACTCCGCCCCCCAGGCCGCCGATACCGGGGGCGACACCGTCAATCCCCACCGCGGCCTGGAGGCCCTCGGCGCACCGCCCGAACTGGACGGGGCCGGAGACGCCATTACCAATCTGCTCAACCTCCCGGGGGACGCCCAGGCCAATGACCCTCTCCTCCCCGGCAAACTGGCCACCCCGACCAATGATCTCGACACCCGGGCCATCACCAAGCTCATCAAGAAACAGCGCGGACGGCCCTCCCTGGACACCATCGCGCAGCTTGGGGGATCGGACGCCACCGAGCGTGCCATCGGGGCGGCCCTCGAATGGCTCGCCCGCAACCAGGAGGGGGACGGCCGCTGGGACATGCGCAAACACGGTGCCAACGGCGCCTACGATACCGCCGGGGCCGGACTGGCCCTGCTGTGTTTCTACGGCTGGGGCGAGGTTCACAACAAGGGTGGCAAATACCAGGCCACCGTCCAACGCGCCCTCGACTGGCTCATCAAGCAGCAGAAAGAGAACGGCGACCTGCGGGGCGGGGGCCGGATGTATTGCCACGGCATCGCCGCCATCGCCCTCTGCGAGGCCTACGGTGTCACCAAGGATCCCAAGCTCAGGGAAGCGGCCGAGAAGGCCATCTCCCTGATCCTCGCCTCCCAGAGCCCCAGCAAGGGAGGCTGGCGCTACAACCCAGTCAACCAGAACAGTCAACCCAGTGAGGACTCCGACCTCTCGGTCACCGCCTGGCAGTACATGGCCCTGCACAGTGCCCGCCTGGCCGACCTCAGTGTCCCGGATGCGGCCTTCACCCGGGCCCGGAAATACCTGTCCTCCGTCTCCTCCGGAAAACACGGGGGGCTCTACGCCTACACCGGCGGTGGACCCAACCCCGCCATGACTGCCAGCGGCATGTTCTGCCGTCAGCTCGATCTCGTCCCCCCCACCGATCCGCGCATGCCGGAGAGCGCCGAATACCTGGGACGCCACAAGCTCCAGCAGAATCCCAAATACTACTACATGTACTACGCCACCCTCGCCCTCTACCAGCACCAGGGACCGGTCTGGCACCAGTGGAACGAGAAGCTGAAGGAAATCCTTCCTCTCATTCAGAAAAAACAGGGACCCGAACGCGGAAGCTGGGATCCGGGCGGCCAGCACGCGCGGGCAGGCGGGCGGGTGGTCTCCACCACCCTCTCGGTCCTCAGCCTCGAGGTCTACTACCGCCTCCTCCCGATGTACGGGTTCCGCGGGGCCGGCGACCTGCCCGCCGCCAAGGAGAAGGCGAACTAGAAATTACGCTCTCCCCCGGGAGCAGATCCTCCGCGGAGCACCCGCCGCTCCGCAGGGAGAATCGGGAACCCAGACCCTTAGAGAGCCTTGACCTTGATGTTGCGCACCCAGAAGGGCTGGCCGTGATCCTGGATGGCTATCTTACCCTTCTCCGCCAGCTTCTTGTTGGGACGCTTCTTGGCGACGAGATCCAGCCCATCCTGGACCTTCTTCCCGTTGAGGACCACGGTGAGCTTGTTGTCCTTGAGGGTCACCACCATACGGTTCCATTCGCCCGGTTTCTTTGCGGCGTTGACAAGGGGGCCCGAAGTGCCGATCACGCCTCCCAGGTCGTGGGGTCCGAGCTTCTTCTTCCCGAAGCAGTCGAGAATCTGCACTTCAAACCCGTGGGCGGTGGCATCCGCCTCGTCGGAGATGCGGAAGTAGAGCCCCGAGTTTCCGCCCTTGGGATGCTTGTACTCGAAGTCGACGGTGAAATCCTTGAAGTCGTCCTTGAGCCAGAGGTAGGAGCCGTAGCGGGTCCAGCCCCTCTCACCCTCCCGCGGATCAAGATAGAGGGATCCGTCCTTCTGGATCTTCCAGTTGCCCTTGGTCTTGATGTTGGAGAGATCCTTACCGTCGTAAATGGTCTTGAACTCGTGGTGGTCGGCCAGGACACAGGTCCCGGGGATGAGGGCGGCAGCGAGGGCGAAAAGAACTGATTTCATGGTCCCTCCAGCTAGCAACAAATCGGCAGGACCCGAAAGGAGAAACTGCCCCCGGATGCGATGACGGGAAACGGAGGGTCCCGTTCTCCAGAGAAACAGGGAGGCGAATCGCCTCCCCACGAGGGGCCGGTTCTGGTAGGCAGGCTCCCTTCCTGATGCGCCTCGCCCTTGTTCTGCTCACCCTGGCCCCCATCCTGGCCGCGCAGGGGGAAGACGCTTCCTCCCCCACCCCGGAAGACCTGCCCTGGCATGCCCTTGCCGCAGGCCTGCCTCCCGGCACCATCGCCGGGCCTCCCACCCGCCTGAGCATCCACAACCGGACCGGTCGCCCGGTGAAGATTTTCTGGGTGAAGTACAACGGAACCCTCCAGTCCTACGGAGAGCTGGAAGCGGGCGGCATCCGCGAACAGAAGACCACCGCCAATTCCAACTGGCTTATCGCGGACGGGAATGACAAGCCCCTCGGCTACTTTCAGGCCACCCCCCGGCCGGGCCGGGCCGTCATTCCCGCAACCCTGCCGCCGCCCGTCCTGCGAACCAGGAAATACACCCCGGGGACCAGGGAGGAGGCGCTGGCCTGGCAGAAGGACTTACGCGCTTCCTTTGCCAGGCTGCTGAAGATGGAAGACCTCGTAGCCCGCACAGCCCCGCTCCCCCTCAACGCCAGGACGATTTCCTCCGAGGACAAGGGCGCGTTCGTGTTGCACGAGATGGAAATCAACAGCACGCCGGCCAGCCGCATCAAGGTGGTCTTGACCATCCCCCGGGATGTCGCGGGAACCTGCCCCGCGGTGGTGGCCATCGCGGGACACAGCGGGACGCGGCATTCGTGCTACCGGGATCGCGGCTTCGCCACCCTGCTAGCGGAGAAAGGCCATGTCACCGTCTCCACCAGAATCAGCCAGCACAGTGTGCGCGAGCAGGAACGCACCATGATGGGCGAACGCCTCTGGGATCTCATGCGCTGCGTCGACCTCCTGGCCTCCCGCAGGGAGGTCGATCCCGCCCGCATCGGCTGCGCGGGCAACTCCCTCGGCGGCGAGATGGCGATGTGGCTGGCGGCCATGGACAAGCGCATCGCAGCCACCATGAGTGCCGGCTTCCTCACCCGCATGGATCAGCTGGAACAGAACCACTGCCGCTGCTGGAAGTTTCCCGGCCTGCGCTCGCTCGCCGACTTCTCCGACATCTACGCCCTCACCGCCCCCCGCCCCCTCATGTGCCAGAACGGCCTGCAGGAACGCCCCACCTGGTTCACCGTCCCTCTGGCCCGCGAGGCCCTCGCCGGGATCAAGCCGATCTACGGAGTCCTAGGTGCCCCGGAGCACCTGGAGTTCGTCGCCCACGAGGGTGGCCACGTAATCGAGGTGCCGGCCCTCCTCACCTTCCTTGGGAAACACCTCGGCCGCGAAGAGTAGCCTCGCATCACATTTATTTTTCAGTTTTGATTGCGATGTTGGCCTTGGGAACTCCAACGTAGTTACAGATCGACAGCATGTTTGCCAGGTAGAGGTGTTTGGACTCTATGTCACAGCGAATCAGCACCTTGAGATCGGGGTTTTTCTCGAACCTCTCGTCCATCCACTTGGTGAGACCTTCCTCGGTCACCAGCTTACCCTGCACGATGAAGACTCCGTTCTTGTGGATATTGATCGTAATGAGGCTCCTCGTATCCTGCGTCAGGGACTGGTTGCGTGACTCCACCGGAACCTCCACCACGAACTCGCGTTCCGTATCCACCACCCGGCCGGATGCCGTGATGAACACAACACGACCCTTTTTCCCGACTTCAGTTGCAAACCACCAGTGTCCTCCAAGGGCTCCATCCGGAGTAGAAGCCCACCGTAGCTGCGGATTTTCCTCTCCTCCGTTTTTCTTCCGGTAGGCGGCTCCCTTTTCCCGGTTAAACCGGTTAGCCTCAAAGAAAGCGGGATTACCCGGGAGTGGTGGGTTTCCGGAATGTCGCCAATGCCGGGCGGTGGCACCAAAGGGCTTGAGGGTGTCCTCCCAGAACTTCCGATAGGCCGCCAGGGAAGCGGCATTGGGCTCTAAAAGATCGCCTTCGGAAAGTATCGGGTGCTCCTTCAGCAATTGCTCCGAGGGGACAACGGCATCCATCTTCACAGCGGGAGCCTGAGGCCAGATGTCATTGTTTGCCTCCAGGTAACGCTGCATCGCAACGTGCAGGGCCATCAAGTCCTCGGTGGCCTCCGCCATGCCGCCTTTTTCCTGCCAGAGCAGGGGCAGGGTGGGGAAGGATTCCGCCTTCCCACCTGTTTCAGGACTGACCGGGTTCCGGCTCTCTTCCTTGGCGGTCTTTTCACAGGCCCCCAGGAGCAAGGGCAGAGAGGCTGTAATGAAGCACGCCCAAGAACCTCTTACATTCATAACAGATCAACCCTAGGGAAGATTACATGAAAGGCAACGGAACAGGGAATGGTCTCCCGTGGAATCACGTTCCCCGGATCACATTCATGGTCGTTTCTTCGGCTCCACCTTGAAGTGATGTAATACGTTCCTGACCAGCGCGCTTAGCGCTTCGTCATGATACATGGCCCAGGCCGTCGCGATTGAACCGGTGTGAAAAACCTGTCCGCCCTGGGGACGTTCCCAATAGATGATCTCCGCGATGGTCTGCTCCTCCCCCGCCCGCTGTCTATGGCCTTCGGCATTGAAATCGAGGATGTTCCGCTTGTCCTGGCTGCTGGCGATGGTGACGATCCCCTTCGGTTCGACCAGGCCCTTCCGCACCGGGTTCGTGGTCGCCCTCAGCAGCGTCGAGAGCCGGACGTCGTACTCGTGACCGACCGCACCGATGCTCTTGTTGACGAACCCGAAGGGATCTCCCTCTTGCAGCTCGATCTTGTGAGGCTGGTTGAACAAGAAATGATCCTGTCGGTCGATCCGGTAATGACCGAAGTTCCCGCCGCCCCATCCAATGCATTCCAACCCGACCAGTTTCCAGGCGGGATAGCCGCAGAAGCGCATCAGGCTGCCGCGCTTGAAGTCGTGGCTATGGTAGAGTTCGCCCACCTTGGCCCGGGCCCGGCCCCCGATACTTTTCCCGAACTTACGACACTCCATCACCTCGCCACTGTCGTCGAAGCTCACCCGCCAGAACATGGTGTTTCCTGACATCACCACCGCCGCCCCGCCGGCCTTCAGATAGTTATCAAGGCCGTCGTAGGCGCGGCTCGACCAGTATTCGCTGTGTCCGTTGATGCAGACCGCCTTGTAGCCATTCAATATTTCCGGGTGACGGTCCAGGTCGTGGTCGGTGATGACATCATACTCGTAGCCGTGTTTGTCCAACCAGAGATGCAGGAACCGTTCGCCGCGCAGCAGATGGCTGTAGCCTCCACCGATGTAGGTCTTGTTGGGGCCCCCGGCCGGCCAGGGCACTTTCATGCCAATCTTGTAGGTTGGCTGGCCGTTGTGGTGGTCACTGTAACAGCTGTAGCTGGGCGCCCCCGGGTGACTGTTGCCCAGGCCACCCGTACCCATGTTGATCAGGCCCGGCCCATGGTTGACCGGGAATGGAGTCGAGTTGTAGGCCAGCCAGGTGTTGGACGAAACGAGAACGAGCAGGGGGGCCTTGGGCCTGGACCCGGGGCGCCGCACGATGAAGGTGGTGTGGTAGCGCATCGGCTTGCCGTTCAGCTTGAAATCAAAGCGTCCCGCGTAGACACCGGACCTGGCATCGGGGGGAACACGGAACCGATGGCTGGCTTTCCAGCGGGCGTTGTAGAGTTCGTCGGCGGCCAGCCTCAGCCCATGTCCACGTTTGGGATCCCTGGCCGGATCGTAGGCCGCATCGTGTCGGCCGACTGCCGCCGCATCGAAGCTCGGTCCGCCGATCATCCAGGTTCCCCGGTTGATGATCCGTCCCTCGCGTCCATCCGGGCCCGCATCGGCAACCCGGGCGCCACGCTCCTCGGCGAACGGCCAGCAGGCCAGCAGGCGGTCATCCTTGAGGATATTCAAGCCGCGATCGGAAAAGCGTTTCCTTATTTTATCCTCACTCAGAGCCCGGTCATAGATAGCGCACATCGCGATGTCGCCGTTATAGAAGTTCACCGCCTCTCCCTTTTGACCATAGGCACCGATGCGCAGGGCGGTCTCCCCGGGTCGCACCGCTCCGGCAAAGGGAAACTCAGCCGCGAGTTTTCCGTCCACGTAGATCCGTTTTTTCGTTCCGTCCCAGCAGCCAACAAGATGATGCCATTGCTGGACTTTGATCAACCCGGGCTGGGTCTGGTGAAAGGCGGCCTGATCGTAAGCGCCTCCTGCCCCGGTGCCAAAAATGATCCTCCCCTCGCTAAGAAACAACCCTACTCCACAACGTTCCGGATAATCGTGCTGGGTGATCAAGCCCTGCCAGCCGGTCAACTTGAACGGGCGGATCCAGCATTCCAAAGTCAGCTGCGACAGGCGTCTCTCGACAGGCAGGGCCTTGGCCACATGCACGTAGGACCCCGGATGGATCGCCTGCGATTGCGGTTCTTCGACACGAAAGGTTTTCAGCACCGGATCCTTGTCCCGGTTCTCGGGATCCTGCCCCAGTCGCACGACGCTCAAGTCGTAAGGGACGCTGCTGCTGACCCGGAATTCGATCTCCTCCCCCGCCGCAATGCTCTTCTGCGCGTAGGCGTGCAACCCTGGCAGGTTCACCGGCTGATGCGGGGGAATTTCCTGTTGCCTGTCCGGATTCCCCCCGGTGGACACCAGAGTGGTCGGCAACCGGGCCGCTTTCAAATAGGCCACCAGGTCGGCGATTTCTCCAGGTTTCAACAGGCCGTCAAAGACCCGTGGCATCAACGAGATGCTCGAGTATTTTGCCGCTTTAATGTCCCGAATCGGCACGGGGTGTTCCACTCCGGGCGCCGGCGAGAGAACCATCTTATCCACGGTGTCTCTCAGGATCAGGCCTCCTGTTTCCCCTTTCCCGGTCCGCACCGTCACCAGTTCGTAATAACGGGCAATCGATGAACTGGGATAGACGATCGCCTCCAGCAGGTCCTGTTCGCTGCGGATGGAGCCGATTCCGGTCAGGTCGGGTCCAAACTTCACTCCCTGATCCCCCATGACATGGCAGGTGAGGCACAAGGATCTGGCAGCATCGTGGAATATCTTCCTCCCTCGTTCCGGATCTCCCTCCGGCAGCAGGGCGGAAAGTTTCCTGAGACGCGTCTGTTGAAGAGCCGCCGCTTCCGGATCGGGCTCGACGGCATCCGCGAGCTGGATCCCGGGCATGGCCTGGGACACGGGATCCGCTTCGTCAAGCTTGTGCATGAGACGAACCTGCCTTCCCAGCGGATCATCCTCGGAAAGGCTCCGGGTATCTCCGATCTCGTAGAGCGAATAGATGATGGCGTGCCTCAAGAACGCATCCATCTTCTTCGAACCGGCCTCCATCAGGGGCTTCACCGCCCGGCGATCACCGATCCGGCCCAGGGCCATGGCTGCCAGTCGGCTTTGGCGGGCATCACCGCCCAACAGGCCGATCAACGGCTCCACCGCGGCTGGATCGCGCCACAGTCCCACGCTGTGGATCGCCGCCGCGCGCACCTCCGGATTTGCCTCGCCCAGGAACCCGCGCACCACCGTGCGCGCCGCCTGACCCGGGATGCGGTGCAGGGTCCAGAGGGCGGGAATACGGGCTTTGGCCCTGCGCAATTCCTCGATGTTTCCCTCCTGGGCAAGGGCATCGATGGCCCGCTTGACCACCGCGGGCCGACCATCAGAAAGCCAGCTGACTTCAGGTTTGCTCCAATCCAGTTCGAAGCCCCGGGAGTTTTCGGGCGTGAGCGCTCCCTTCCTCTGGACCCGATAAATGGCGCCCAGAACATGGGGCTTGGCCACCTTCGAGGTCGGACAACAGATCATGTACCAACTGCCCGTATCCGCCACGAGCAGGCTGCCATCCGCATCTTCCATCACATCGGTGGGATGAAAATCCGTCTGATCACTCTCAAGAAAGGCACTCGTCTCGGCAGAATAGGTCGATCCGGACCGGGACAACCGGTGCCTTGAGATGCGGCGCAGGTTGAAGTCGGCGCAAAGCAGATCACCCCGGAGTCCGAGCGCATCACTTCCGGGCATCACGATTCCCGAAGGGGCCGCGGGTCCCATCTGGGTGAGAATCGGCAACAACCCTCCCGAACCTGGATGCGGTGCGAGCACACGGTCGTTCTTCCTGCCGTAGATCCCGCCGTAGACGGCATGGAGAATGCCATCGCGTTTTCCAGGTCCGGACAGGTCAAAGAAGGTTCCGCTCAAGAAACGCTCCCCGGTGTTACTGAATGCCAGCCCCACGGGATTGTTCATCCCGCCGGTGATCACCACTTCCAGCTCGCTGCCATCGGGCCTGGCACGATAGATATGGGCCGCCCTCGACTTGAACGTCCTCCCATTGCCAAGCACGTGACTCTGCGGAGCAAACGCCCCCTTGCACCAGTAGAAATATCCATCCGGCCCCACGTAGGGTCCGTGCATATCGTTGCCGCAACCTTCGATGGATCCACCGTCGAACCAGACCGTCCGCTCATCGGCCGTGTGATCGCCATTCGTATCACGGAGTTTCCAGATGTGTGGAGGAGCTCCCACATAAACCGCGCCCTGATACACGAGGATGCCCTCCGGAAAAGGCAGCCGCTCGGCAAAGACGGTCGCTTGATCAAAGACCCCATCGCCGTCCTGATCAACCAACCTCAATACCCGATGACTTGGGTTCTTGAGTTGAGTCGGGGCGTTGTCCGTGTTCCCGGAGCTGTCCGTGACGTAGAGCACGCCATTCTCATCGAAACACATGTGAATGGGCCTCTGCACCAGGGGCGGTGCAGCGACCCGCTTCAGGGTGTAGCCCTCGGGAATGGTAAAGGTGTGAGGAGAGAACGTGATTTCCCCGGCCCTCAGCACCGGCGGACAGAGGATGACAGTCTGCAGAACCAGACATGCGGAGAAAAAAATGGGAGCCGGTCTCATGCTGATGAATTTCTCGCGGATCAGGATGATGTTACAAATTCAAGGTCCTGTCGATAGTCCGTGGCGTGCCTGGAAGTCCCCGTGGAGCCAACCGGCTCAGCGGTCAAAGGACCAGAGGGTGAGCCGGTTGAGATCCTTGATGAGGAGCTGGTTGTCGAGGAGGACCGGAGGAGCCCAGGTCTGGTCGGGAGCAACCCGGTAGGTGGCCCGGGCCCGGTAGCCCGTGCTGTCGGCGGCAATGATGCGGAGCTCCCCGTTGGCCCGGAGGGCGGCGACATGATCCTCCAGGGCGAGGAAGGCCACATTCTCGCCAATTCTCCCTTCACTGAGCCAGCGGATTTCACCGTCCCGGGGATCGAGACAGAAGATCTGCCCCATCTTGAAATGCGACATCCCGTAGAGATGGTCGCCGTTGATGACCGCGGTGCTCATGTCGAGGGCCACCTTGCGCTGATGCCAGAGCCGGTTCACCGACCACTTCCCGTCCTTGTTTACCGGTTCGAGACACTTGATCCCCCGGTTCTCCCCACCCAGCAGGATCCGCCCCCTGTGAAAGACAGGGGTGGGCATGTTCTGGTTATGGCCCAGGTGAGGGGCGGGATACTCCCACAACAGCTTCCCCGTCCTGCTCTCCACCCCGGCGAGGGTCTCGTGATTCCACTGCACCACCTGCCGCACACCCGCGATCTCCACCAGAAGCGGCGAGGAATACGAGGTGCCATGCTCCCCCTGCCGCCACACTTCCCTGCCGGATTTCACCTCAAAGGCCATGAGCGCGCCGGCCCCGTCATTGCCGAGGTGCACGATGAGACGGTCCCCGTCCACGATGGGCGAGGTGGCTACGCCCCAGTTGGGCTTGTTTCCCTTCTCCCACTTCCCGCGGTAATCCTTGCGCCAGAGCAGGCTCCCGCTTTCGGCATCCCAGGCGTGAATCACCCCGGTGATGCTCAGGGTGAAGAGGCGTCCGTCCGCCAGCACCGGGCAGGACTTCGGTCCCTTGCCATGCCGCTCCCCTCCCCCGCCCATCTTGAAAGGCGCGGGATAACTCCTGCGCCACACCCTTTTCCCGCTCGCCAGGTCAAGACACCAGAGCACTTCCTCCTCCCCCTGGCGGGCATGCTGGTAGACGCGCTTCCCCGCCACCAGGGGTGTCCCGTAACCCGTCCCCACCTCCATGCTCCAGGTCTTCTGCAATTGCTTCGGCCAGCGGGCCGGAACCTTGAAGTGGCTCACCCAGCCGTTGCGTTGAGGGCCGAGCAACCCGGGCCACGAGAGCTCGGCCGCAGCAAGAACCGGGGTGAGGGACCCTGCCAGGATGAGGAACAGGAAGTGTTTCATGGCTCTCTCGTCCTAGGACATCTCCCCCCGCAGCGCGAGTTTCAAGTTTCCTGCCCCGGCCTGCAGGACGGGACAGAAGCAGCACCCGCCAAAAAGAAACCGGGAATGTGCTTTTGCCATAGGCTTGTGGCCTTGCCTGGGGCAGGATCGATTCATGCTCAGGAAAGACCTTGCCCTGATCCTTGCCCTGATGGTGACCCTCACTACCGCCCGGGCTGACGAGTTCAAGCCCCTCTTCCCGGTGGACGGCGTGCCCAAGGACTGGGTCGTGCGGGCGTGGGCCGATGTCTCCAAACCGGGACCGGAAGGCGCCCAGTGGATGGTGGAGAAGGGTGTCCTCA
This sequence comes from Akkermansiaceae bacterium UBA7890, assembly GCA_002501065.1. GTDB lineage: Bacteria > Verrucomicrobiota > Verrucomicrobiia > Verrucomicrobiales > Akkermansiaceae > Roseibacillus_B. Next base: position 5,086 of record DLRK01000041.1, on the reverse strand, counting down.
ACGGCGGAGGAGCACGCGGATCGTGGCTGATCAGCAATGCGGAATACTCTGACCTTGAATTGCAGTTCGATTTCAAGCTGGGACCACAGGGCAACAGCGGCTGTGCCCTGCGCTCGCCCGCCACCGGGGATCCGGCCTTCGACGGCCTTGAACTGCAGATGGCGGACTACCGCTACAACACCAAGGCCAGGGATTCCGAGCTCACTGGAGGTCTCTACCGAGCGCTCGCTCCGGTCAAGCAGGTCTACCAGCCGGAGAAGTGGAACCGCTACCAGATCACCCTCAAGGGCGCCCATGTCAAGGTGGTGCTCAACGGGACCGTCATCCTCGACCACGACCTCGGGAAGGAGACCTCCATCATCAAGAGGCACAATGGCAAGGATGCTCCCGCCCTGCGGGACCGCCCGCGCAAGGGACGCATCGGCTTCCAGAACCTCAGCCGCGGCGGGTCGCCCGTTCTCGTCCGCAATGCGCGGATCAAGGTGCCGGAGTAACCGCACGCCTCTCCCTCATGAATTCCCTCCCCATCGGCGTATTCGACTCCGGCATCGGCGGGCTCACGGTGGTCAACGCCATCCAGGAGCACCTTCCCCACGAGAACATCGTCTATGTCGGCGACACCGCCCGCGTTCCCTACGGATCGCGCAGTCCGGGCACGGTCACCGAATACGCCACCCAGATCGCTGCCTACCTTGAACACACCGGCGTGAAGGAAATTCTCATCGCCTGCAACACGGCCTCCGCAGTCGCCCTCGACGCCGTGGCCGCCCGGACCGCCCTCCCCGTCTCCGGAGTGATCGTGCCCGGTGCGGAAGCGGCGCTGAAGCTCAACGGTTCCGCCCCCATCGGAGTCCTTGCCACCAGGGCCACAATCACAAGCGACGCCTACCGGCATGCCATTGAACACCTCGAGCCCGCAGCCGAGGTGGTCTCGGTGGCCACTCCCCTGCTGGTGCCCCTGATCGAGGAGGACTGCATGGATGAACCGTTCACCATGAAGGTCCTGCAACACTACTTTGAACCCTCCCGCCTCCATGAGTGCGATGCCCTCATCCTGGGCTGCACCCACTATCCCCTGCTGGCGGATCAGATCGCCAGGGTGTTCGGCAGGCCCGTTGCCGATACTCCCACTGCCACCGCCCTCGCCCTGGCAGAAAGCCTGCGCCGACATGATGCCTTCACCGATTCAAGCGAGACAGGCTCTCTCTCCGTTCTCCTGACCGACGACGCCGACCGCTCCCTCGGAATCGTGTCGCGCCGCCTGGGAGTGCGTATCACCGAAACGAGGAAGATCGACCTCTCCGAACTCGCTGCACCAGAAAACGGCCCGTCAGGATCACCCACCGCATGAAACAATTTCTGATCCCCCTCCTGTCACTCTTTGCCTTTTCCCTCTCCGCAAAGGAACAGCCGAATCTGGTTCTCATCTTCATTGATGACATGGGCTATGGCGATATCGGCCCCTACGGCTCCAGACTGAACCGCACGCCAAACCTCGACCGCATGGCCAGGGAAGGCCGCAAGCTCACCAGTTTCTACGCCGCCCCGGTTTGCTCGGCCTCGCGTGCCCAGCTCCTGACCGGCTGCTACGCGCCGCGGGTGGGTGTCCCCGGCGTTTTCTTTCCAGCCGGCCGCAATGGACTCAACCCCACGGAGCATACAGTGGCCGATTACCTGAAGGAACTGGGCTACGCCACCATGTGTGTAGGCAAGTGGCATCTGGGGGATCAGCGCGAATTCCTGCCTACGCGCCAGGGTTTTGATGGCTACTTCGGCATCCCCTACTCCAATGACATGGGCCGCACTGCCACCGCCAACGGCAAGCGGGTTCATCCCCTGATGCGTGACGAAAAGGTGGCTGAACTCCTCGAGGATGAAGGTCAGCGTCGCGTCACCCGTGAATACACCGGGGAAGCGGTGAAATTCATTGAGACCAACGCCAGGGCAGACAAGAGCTTTTTCCTCTACCTGCCCCACACCGCCATGCATGTGCCCCTCTTTCCCCATCCGGATTTTGTCGGAAAATCCAGCAATGGCACCTATGGCGACTGGGTGGAG
>DLRK01000041.1:2269-2706 GCA_002501065.1 Akkermansiaceae bacterium UBA7890 | reverse complement strand
CTGGGTGGAGGAAGTCGACTGGAGTGTGGGGCAGATACTCAAAACCCTGGAACGACTGAAGATCGCAGAGAATACCTTTGTCCTCTTCACCAGTGACAACGGTCCGTGGGCTTCCAAGGGCAAGGCCGGCGGCGTATCCGGCCCCTTGCGCGGCAGCAAGGGCTGCACCCTGGAAGGCGGTGTGCGCGAACCCACCATCGCCTGGTGGCCCGGCACCATTGCCCCGGGCACTGAATCTGCCGGCATTGCCGGCACCACCGATGTGCTCCCCACCTTCGTTTCACTGGCTGGCGGAAAAGTCAGAAAAGACATCAAGATTGATGGCATGGACGTATCGAAGTGGATGCTCGGCAAAACCGAAGCGTCCCCGCGTGATACCTGGCATTATTTTCAGGGCACCAAACTGCAGGCGGTGCGGCAGGGTCCATGGAAACTGG
>DLRK01000041.1:0-1939 GCA_002501065.1 Akkermansiaceae bacterium UBA7890 | reverse complement strand
TGGCCCTCACCGGCCAATCCCTCGGCATGGGCATTCGCCAGCGCGATGCAGATCTGGCCAGGGGAGGGCGCCTCTACAATCTGGAAAAAGAAATCGGTGAAAAGACCAACCTGGCAAAGGAGAACCCAGCCATTGTCGGGAAGCTGGAAAAAATGGCGGCGCAAATGGCCCAAGATATTGCCGCCAACAAACGACCAGCCGGAATCGTGCAGAATCCGGTGACGCTTTATCCCACCACCAGCCGCAAACGCCCGGCCAAAAAACCTGGGAAACCCGCCAAACCAATCAACTGGGACAAGGCCAGACTGGGCGACACCTACGCCAGCGCATCGTTACCCGATATGGCCGGCAAACCCTTCACTATTCAGACCACCGTGGAAATTGAGCCCGGCAAAAAACCCAATGGCATCCTCCTGGCCCATGGGGGCTCTGCGGTGGGTTACGCCCTTTACGCCAGGGACGGCACTCTCTTTTTTGCCCTCCGCCTCGGGACGAATGCCGTGCAAAAAATCGCATTTGGCTCACCGGGAGAGAAAATGGAGATCACCGCCCGGCTCACCAGGGAAACGTTCTCAATCCAGGTTGGCGAAAAATCGGTTGAAGCAAAATCACCCGGTCTTCTGAACAAGCACCCGCAGGAAGATTTCTGCATCGGTCATGACGACAAAAATCCGGTGGATTCCGAAGCTCCAAAGAGCCCCATCAACGGCGTGCTCTCAAACCTGCAGGTGACCATCAGATAATTTGTTCAATTCGTGAGAGTCCTCCTTCCTGCCCTTGTCGTATTACTGCAGCTCCTCGCGGCAGTCGGCGGGGAACGGAAACAGCCGGATATCGTCGTGATCCTGGCCGATGATGCCGGCTATTCAGATTTGGGCTGTTATGGTGGCGAAATCGAGACGCCGGCACTGGACAAGCTTGCCGCCAATGGCCTGCGCTTTTCCCAGTTTTACAACACCGGACGCTGCTGCCCCTCACGTGCATCCTTATTGACCGGGGTCTACCAGCACCAGGCGGGCATGGGGCACATGGCCAGGGACCGGGGAATCCCCAGCTACAGCGGCACCATCCTGCCCCATGTGCCGACTCTGGCCGAGCGCCTGAAGAAGGGCGGCTACCGCACGATGATGACCGGCAAGTGGCACCTCGGAACGGACCCGGCACAGTCGCCAGTTGCCCGCGGCTTTGACCGCTTTTACGGCACGCGCAATTTCATTGATTCCTACTTTACCGTTCTCAAGCATTGCCCGGTTTTCCTGGATGACAGGGAAGTGCTGCCCGGCACCGAGACCCCCACCAACCATCTGCATCCGGATCAGGAATGGTACACCACGGACGTGTTCACTGACTATGCCCTGCACTTCATGGATGAATCCTTCAAGCAACACGCCGACCAGCCCCTTTTCCTGTACCTGGCCTACAACGCGCCTCATTTCCCGCTGCATGCACGCAAGGAGGATACCAAAAAATACCGTGGCCGCTTTCGGGACGTGGGCTGGGACAGACTTCGCCAGAAACGTTATGAGCGAATGGTGAAGCTGGGATTGATCAAGAAAGAATGGGCGCTCTCGCCCTTGGATGTTCCCAGGTGGGAAACCTACGATGCCAAGCTGCGGGATGAGCTGGATTTCAAGATGGCACTCTACTCCGCCATCATTGACCGGATGGATCAGAATATTGGCCGCATTGTGGAAAAACTTGAGTCGGCAGGCCGGCTGGAAAACACCTTGATTCTGTACATGGTCGATAACGGTGTGCCCGGCACGGGCGTACACGATTGGCGCGGCCTCTTTGCCAAGAGTGGCAAGCATCCCGAAACGCGCGTGGACAATTACGCAGAGTGGGGCAGGCGCGGCGGTTGGTCATCGAGTTCCGGACGCGGCTGGGCCAACCTGAGTAACGCTCCCTTCCGGATGTACAAGCGCTACACCCACGAGGG
>DLRK01000093.1 GCA_002501065.1 Akkermansiaceae bacterium UBA7890 | reverse complement strand
GTTTCCCCGATGTCCTCACCGAGATTGAACAACTCCCGTCGCCCGTCCCGGTGGAAGATCTGCTTCCATGGTCCCTGCCGGATGGCAAGCCCGCCGGAAGCCTGGTGAACGGCCGCTTCGCGCACCGGCTGGGATCCCCCCGCCAGGAGCGGAAGGATGCTCACGCTGTCCTCACCCGCTCCGGGGGGAAGTTTTTCCTCCAGGATATCCGCGCAGGTTGCGAAGAGATCGTTCAGGCAGACCAGTTCGCGACACACCGTCCCGGGCTTGACCCGGCCGGGCCAGCGCACCGCGAGGGGTTCACGGTGGCCGCCCTCGTAGATACTGCTCTTGGCCGCCCGCAGAGGGGGATAGGGACGCTTGGCCGCACCGTTATCACCGGTGGCAATGACGAGGGTGTTCCCAGCCAACCCCTTCTTCTCCAGCGCCTCCAGGATCCGGCCCAGCATGTGATCGCCCTGGTAGACCCAGTCCGCGTACTTGCCCTCCTTGCCGGTGAGCCCCCCCTTGCCGGTGAATTCGGGCGCCGGGATGATCGGGTTGTGCGGTGGACACATGGGAAAGTAGAGGAAGAAGGGTTGCTTCCCTGAACGGGCCCGCTCGTCGATGTAGTCAAGCGCCTTCGCAATCATGAGCGGCTGGTTCCGGATCCGCTCCACATGCGACACCACCGCATCCTGCTCCAGGATACAGCCGATGTTGCGGGCATGGGTGAACCCGTAAAAGTAGTCGAAGCCGAGGGTATTCGGGCCATCTTCGAAACGGGCCCCGACCGGCGGGGTGTCGGGCCGGGACTTCTTGTCCCCGGTCCAGTTCAGTCCGAGGTGCCATTTCCCGATGCAGGCGGTGTGGTAACCCTGCCCCTTGAGAAAGGACGCCACCGTCAACCGTTCCCTGGGAATGATCGGAGGAGAATAGGTATTGAGGACACCGAATTGTCCGATCCGGGACGGATAGCGGCCGGTGAGAAGACCATACCTGGTCGGTGTGCAGTTGGCCGCCGCGGAATGGGCATCCGTGAATCGCATTCCTTCCCGTGCCAGGCCATCGAAGGAGGGAGTCTTGAAGGGGGAATCCCCCCGGTTGCTCGGAGGCTGTCCCCACCCGAAATCGTCAAACAGGACAAAGACGATGTTCGGGCGTTTCACCGCCCCGGCCATCGGGCCCGCAAGGGCGACCAGCGCCACCATGATGAGAAGTAACGGTCGGAATTTCATTTTTTTCTGGCTCCTGGAAGTTCAGAGGTGGAGATCCCGACCTCCCTGATCTGGCGGTTGAGTCCCAGCTCGAGCTCCTTGATGACGTCCCGGTAGGCCTCCCTCCCCGCCACGTTATAGCGCTGATCCGGATCCTTCTGCCGGTCAAACAACTCGGCCGGGTGACCGGTCACCTTCAGGTAGGTGAAGCGCCCGGTCCGGATCCCGTAATGGCCCGGATTGCTCCAGTAGGTGTAGAACTGGGCCGTCCTCCAGTCGGCAACCTGCTTCCCTTTCAGCAGGGGCATCATGCTGCGCCCCTGCATGGCCACGGGCACCTCCACCCCGGCCAGTTCCAGCAGGGTCGGGGCGATGTCGACGTTCATGCACAGGTCCCGGTTGACCGAACCCGCCTTGATCAGCCCGGGGTAACGGACCAGAAAGGGCATCCGCATGGAGGTCTCGAGGATCAACCGCTTGTCGTAGAGCCCGTGCTGGCCCAGCCAGTAGCCCTGGTCCGAGGTGTAGATGACCACCGTATCCCCGGTGAGGCCCTCGGCATCAAGATAATCGAGCACCCGCCTGAGGTTGTCGTCATTGCCGGTCAGACAGCGGATGTATTTGTGCATCATATGCTGGTAGGCCACCCGGATCCTGTCCCTGTCATCAGCGGGATCATGCTTCCACATTGTGTTGGGAGCCTTGTCCTTCAGGTGACGGGCATAGTAGCTGCCCCCGGGATCCTTCCGGCCACCCCGACCCTTTGAGTGCAGCATGTGGAACTTGGTCACCTTCAGGAATTCACGCTTCAGGTTCGAGTCACAGTTGGCGAGGTCCTCATGGAGCGTCGCTGGCTCGGGAATGGTCACTCCGGCCAGGAGTTTGTCGTAGCGACTGGCATGTCCGTAGTCGTGATGGGGAGCCTTGAACTGGAGGCACATGAGAAAGGGCCGGGAGCGGTCACGCTCCTTGAGCCATTTCATCGCGATGTCAGTGTAGACGTCGGTGGAGTAGCCTTCCCGCTCCCAGGTGCCCTCGGAACCGGTGAAGACCGGGTCGAAGTATTTTCCCTGCCCCTTCACCACCATGTATTTGCGGTAGCCCCTGGGCTTGCTGTTCAAGTGCCACTTGCCGACAAGGTAGGTGTCATACCCCGCCTTCTGCAGTTCCACCGGATACTGCGGAGAGTCCCCGTTGATCGCCCCGTTCAGGCCAAGCACCCCGTTCCGGTGACTGTACTGGCCGGTCAGGATGGACGCGCGGCTCGGCGAGCAGATCGAGTTCCCGCAGCTGAAGTTGTCGAAACGCATCCCCTCTCTGGCCAGTCGATCAATGGCAGGGGTTCTGGCGTGATCCTTGAGATGGGTGCCGTAGGCCGAGATCGCTTCAAAGGCGTGGTCATCCACCAGAACCACCACCATGTTGGGCTTCGCCGCCTGCGCAACAGCACCGCCCACGCTGGCGAGGCAAAAGAAGACAGGAAGAAAATTCATCACAGGTTTCCGCTCCAACGGGAAGGGGAGAAAGAGTCGGGCCCGGCGGCCCCCCGGGATGCTAGGGTTCCCGGTGCAGTCGGTCCAGCCTTCCCCACGGCAAGCGCTGCAAACCCGTTAAAATCGGCCTGCCAGCGTAGAGCTCCTCCTCGCCGTCGGCATGCCGGATGTCACGCCAGAGAGCACCGCGCAGGGAGATCAGCCTTGCCGCTTCTCTCACCGGTGATCAGGTTACCGCTCCCCCCCCCGATGAAACATCTCTGGTTTTCAATTCTCTGCAGCATTGCACTCATTCTCCCTGCCTCAGCAGATCCCATGCGAGAGGCGATCTCCTCCGGGGATGCCGAAGCCGTCCAACAACTCCTCGCCAACGGGGCTGATCCACATTTTGTCGAAGCCGTTCCAGGGCGGATCACGGTGGGGCTGTCACCTCAAGGGCGTTATCCCTCAATTGGATTGTGTATCCATCACAATCAACCGCACCTCATCCCGCTGTTCATTGATGCCGGGGCCGATCCGCATGGACCCGGCTGCGCTCCTCTCTTTGGCTGCTTGGTATATACGCACTCGGCCGCGGCAAGTGGACAGACCGAGACCCTAAGGCATCTCATCGCTGCTGGCATGAGCGTAGACCACATCGTCCCATATTACCCCTTGTTCGACTCTCCAATCATTACGCCTCTCGGAGTTGCCCTGATATCTGGTCAACTACAGACCGCCCGCTTCCTCCTGGATAATGGAGCCAATCCAAGCTCACAAATCTTTGCAGCACGGACCGCTGGAGCGATGGACCTTCTGATCGAATATGGAGCCACCATCAACGGAGTTCGAATTCCCAAAGAATTTCGCAGCAGGTTTAACCGGCAGTTTCTGCAACTACCTTTGGCTTACGGAGCCGTACTGGATGAAACCTCGCTCCTCGATTTACTGACGACGCAATTCAACGTCCTTGATCCAAACGGACCCGAATCACGGGTTGATCCTGATGAACTGGAGTGGCTGTTGAACAATGGAATCAGGGTCGGAGGCGCTCTTGAGGACCTGACCACAATCCTTCACTTTGCGATCCAGCGTTCGATGTCCCTCCCAGTCCTTGAATTACTGGTCGAGGCGGGAGCCGACCTCAATGCAGTCAATGTCGAGGGAGAGACTCCCTTGATGCTGGCCCGGGACCGGAACAGGAGCGATGTGGCCGACTACTTGGTGGAAAACGGCGGAACTGAAAGTAATATTCCCAGCTATCAGGAGGCGATTGAGGACGGCAACGTCGCCGTCTTGTCCTCCTATCTGGACCGAGGAATGGCTGCTGATTACCGCCCCCAAGATTGCGGTCAATGGGGGGGGCCCGGACCGCCGCCGTGGGTAACTAACCCCGGCCCCCCTCCACCACCCCCTCCCCCCCTGGTCGTCATGGCCCTTCAAAATAACTCGCTGGAGTGTGCCCGGTTGCTGGTGAGGCATGGGGCCAATGTGAACCTGCAATACTGCAACACATCGCCTCTCCAGGTGATGCTTGAAGAGAACAACCTGTCCGGCGTCCAGTTCCTCCTCGACCACGGAGCCAGCCTCAGCCAGCAGCTCAACACTCCTCTTCACCTTGCGGCCCAGCATGACAGCCTGGACGTGGCTGGGCACCTGGCCAGTGCCGACTCGATGGCCGCGCTCAACGCCTTCGGAGCAACCCCGCTCGACGTGGCCACCGGGGAGACCCTCAATCTGCTCCAGCAGCGGCAGGCTCCAGGAGGCCATGGCGTCTCATTCTGGGATGCCATTCGCACCGGAAACCTGGAGCTCGTTAAGGCCTACCAGGAGGAAGGGCTGGACCTCCAGACAGTCGAACCAGCTTCCGAGGGCAACCCCGGGAACCTGACCCCTCTTCTCCAGGCCATGGAAAGCAGGCAGGTGGAGATCGCGCTCTACCTCATCGGGCACCACGAGAACGTTTTTGCTGAGTCCAACCTACTGGAGGCCGCGAGGGAGAGCCAACTGAGCGACCTGGTGGAATATTTCCAGACCCTGTTCCGGTTCGACCTTGTGCCAGTGCATTACTGGAAGGGATATTTCCAGCTCCATATCGATTATGCCGGCTTCGACGACTCCAGCCGTTACCATCTAGAGAGCTCGGCTGATCTGGAGAACTGGGAGAGAGTGGAAGGATCGGCCCATTCCTTTCAGGACAGCACCCAGCAGGTTTTCACTATCCAGCTCCCTAGCGCGTCACGTCAGTTCTTCCGGCTCCAGCGACTGGAGGAGTGAACGCAGAGCTTGTCTGTCTAGTCCTTGCCTGAAACACGGGCGACGAATCTTTTCAAGGTGGTCGCGTGTTCCGGTCGACCGGCAAGGTTGGACCACTCGTAGGGGTCAGCCTTGAGATCGTAAAGCTCTTCCTCCCCGCTGGCATACCGGATGTAACGCCAACGCTCACCCCGCAGGGAGATATTGCCACGATCAAAGGTGGTGACCACTACCCGCCCAGTGGAGCGATCCGGTTGGCGCAGCAGGGGAACCAGGGACTGGCCATCCAGCTTACCCGGGCCCTTCAACCCGCAAAGCTCCACGAGGGTGGGATAAAGGTCGAGCAGGCTGACAGGCTGGTGGCAACGCGATCCCCCTGCCGCAAACTCCCCGGCCTGTGCCCGGGGGGGGACCACCATGAGAGGAACCCGGGTCGACCGCTCCCAGCCGGTCCACTTTCCCCAGTGCTCCTTCTCCCCGAGGTGCCAACCGTGGTCGGACCACAGTATGATCCACGTATTCTTGCCAACCGCACTTTGGTCGAGAACCTCGAGCAGCCGTCCGATCTCATGATCCACGTAAGTGGTGCAGGCAAGGTAGGCTTCCACCGCAGCCTGCCACCGGCCGTATTGTATTACCGTGGCATGGCTGCCTGCCGTGACCGCCTCCCGCGCCCACTTGCGACCCGCCTGTCCCAGGTCATCCAGGTCAATCTTCCTGACCGGAGGCAATTTTCCCGGTTCATCCTTGAAGCGATCAAAGAACCGCTTGGGGGCCCACAGAGGAATATGGGGACGGTAGTAGCCCACCGCGAGAAACAGGGGTTCCTTGCCCCCTTCCTTCAGTTTGCCGATCGCCCAGTCCGTGATCCGGGTATCCCCGAAATCCGTATCCGGCACATCCCATCCTCCCCAGTCGAAGGACTCGCCATCAGTCTCCGTCGGCTTGCGATCCGAAGGCATGCGGTTGAGGGGCAGAACCACCTTGCGGCCACGACTGTCCCTGGTGACATGGCGTGGATTCGCCGTTGCCTTGCTGGGGAGTTCCTTCCGGGTGTACTTCACCGCCTCCTTCGACAACGGGCTCCAGCGCTGACTCACTCCGAAGTATTCTCCAAAGAACTTCCCTCCCCGGGAGTGGAGAAGCTTGCCCGCCCCAAGGGTCTCATACCCGGACTCCGCGAAGGCCATGCTGAGGAGACGGGCCTGCGGGTAGCGTCGCTCAAGGGATCCACTCTGGTTGGACCAGACCCCGGTCACGTCCGGCATCCGGCCGCTGAAGACCGCCGCCCGGGAGGGATTGCAGGCCGGGGCCACGCAGTGGGCATTGGTAAAGAGCACTCCCCGGGCGGCAAGGCGGTCCATGTTCGGGGTATGCGCCTGGGGGTGACCCTTCAGACAACCGATCCAGTCATTAAGATCGTCCACCGCGATGAAGAGGACGTGGGGACGCTCCCCGCCGACCACGGGAAGAAGCGTGAGAACGAAAAACAGGATAACCGGAAAGCGCATCACAGTGGATTGACTGCTCTTAACCGGAAGCCTCCCGGCAATCAAACACATGTGTCCGGTTCTCTGAACGCGACCCTCCGTCAGGAGACTTTCCAAAAATCCCGCCAATCCCCCTTTCCGCTTGCCCCGCGCCGGAATTGACCCATCCTCCCCGCCCACAGTCGGGGCGTAGCGCAGCTTGGTAGCGCGCTTCGTTCGGGACGAAGAGGTCGCTGGTTCGAATCCAGTCGCCCCGACCAGATAAACCCACCACTTGGTGGGTTTTTCTTTGGTCGCGACTGGATGAGAACGCAGTTCGAATGCCTTCGCTGATTATATGCAGCTCCAGGAATGGGCGAACAACGCGAGCGATCCCGCAAAGCGGCCCTCGGCAGCAAATCCAGTCACCCCGACCACTCGGGGCCTGCGTTTGAGGCCCTGAAGGCTGGCCCTGCTATCGCCCGGCCTTTGAGAAATCCCCCTCCTTGCGCGCTTCCCGCACTCTGAGATAGGCCAGGAGATCGTTAAGGTCTTTTTCGCTCAGACCCTCCAACAATCCCACCGGCATCAGGGATTGCCCGGTCACCTGGATCGAGGCAACGTCAGCCCTCGGGATCGGGACGACCGTGTTTCCCGGGATCGCCAATTCAATGGTCTTTTCGGATGAGCGAACCAGCCGCCCCAGCACTTCCACGCCATCCTTGCGGGTGACCCGCTGGGTCTCGTATCCCGACTTCACTCCGCGCCCCGGTTTGCGAATGGCAGCCAGGATCTCTTCCCTGTCAAACATCTCTCCCACCTCATGAAGGGGCGGGCCCACGGTCTCCTTCCTGCCTTCGTATTCGTGACAGGTGTGGCAGGCCCGCTGCGTGTAGACCTTCTTTCCATTGGCGGCGTCTCCCTGCACGAAACGGGCCGGGGCCAGTTGCTCCGGTTCCATCCATGAGACCGGAACGAAGCGGTAGACGGCTCCCATCGGCTTTCCGTAGGGACGGTGTGCCCTTCCCTCGGTTCCGAACTGCGCGGCGTAGAGGTCTCCTTCCGGTCCAAAGGCGAGGTCGATCACCTTGGCACAGTCCTTCGCCACCGGATACTCCTTCGCGCGGTAGGTCCCGTGGGCTTCCTTCTCCAGTTCAAAGCGCGTGATCGATCCCCGGTCGAACCTGCCGTCCGGCCCCCAGCACGCCAGGAACACCTGACCGGCTGTCCCCCCGAAATCGTTGGTCGACGAATTGAACGCGAGCCCCCCGGATCCGAATCCATGCTTCACCTTCACCAGAGTCGGGATGGCCTCCGGATGCCCGGCATACTTCTTGTTGGGATCGTGTCCGTGAAAGCTCCCGCGAACTGCGTGGTTGAATTCCTCGGTGGGATTTCCCCCTCCCTTGTTGTCGGAGAAAAAGAGATCCCCCTCGTCGTTGAAGACCAGGTCATAGGCATACCGTAATCCCGTTGCGAAACGCTCCGCCTTCTTCCCATCAGGCGAGATGCGGACAATCGCTCCGCGATAACCGTTCGGATCCGGCGCCGGCTTGCCGTTGAGGTAATCCGTGCAGAAAACCACGTATGCGTGTTCATCCGGTCCAAAGGTCAGTCCAAAGGTCCAGTCAAAGACGTGCAGAGTCCACGGGAAATCATCGAAGAAGAGACGGCTTTGGTCAGCCCGGCCGTCTCCATCGGTGTCGGTATAGATGCGGATCTCCTGCGTCGTTCCGACATACAGATCCCTGCCCTTCCAGGCCATGCAGGTGGGGTAACGCAATTCGTTGTCGGTCACGTTGCAGAAGAGCCTGGTGGTGTCCTGGAGCCCGTCTCCGTCCGTGTCGTGCAGGCTGTAGATTTCACCGGTGTAGTTGGCGACATAGATGACCCCCCCCGGTCCCTGCTCGATTGCGGTGGGATTCCACACCTCTATCCCTTTCTTCAGGGGAAGTTTCACCGGGGCATACCGCCCGAACATTTCGATGCCGGGATCGACGTGCTTCCTGATCGTCTCCGGCGACGGGCGAGGGTTGGCAGAACCCTCCGTCCCGGCGACCAGAAGGACGCCGGCGGCGATCAGCCCTCTCTCGATCCAGTTCGGTTTCACGAGCTCCACTCTCGAAGCCGTTCGGCCGATTTCCGGACATTTTCAGGTCCGGCCACTTCCAGGGTGGTGGGTCCGTCGAATCCCGATTCGAGCAGAGATTCGACAATTGCCCGGATTCCCACCACGCCATCTCCCAGGGGGATCATTCCCATCCCGCATCCAAACTTCGTGCCCCGCTTTGGCACCCACTCTTCCTCCATGTCCTTCCAGTGGACGTGCTTGATACGGGGCCCGAAGGCCTTGATGAACTCCATTGGTTCTCCGCCCCCGAGCCATGAGTTACCGGTGTCCAGGTTCACTCCCACCACATCCTCATTCCCGAGCGCCTCCAGGATGGCACTCATCCCTTCCACCGTGTCGGTCAATTCCCCGTGTGGCTCAAGCAGGAGGTCGATTCCCAACTCTCTCGCCCATCGCACGGGTTCATGCAGCTTCTCCCGAATGCTGAAGAGCTTCTCTTCCCGCGACAGTCCTTCCGCAAAACCGGTCTTCGGATCACCCTCCGTCGTGATCACCTGCTGAACTCCGAGATGATGTGCGAGGCGGATGGCCTTGATGATCTCCATCGTGCCATAACGCGATGGGCTGGCGGGATCGAGGAGGTTCCCGTGGGCGCACACGCTGGTGAGGGTCAGTCCGAATTCCGCCACCATCTCCCTGATGGTGGCCGGGTGCTCATCGAGACTGAAGGAAGCCGCGAATCCGTATTCGGCTCCCAGGGTGCTCCCATCATGGTTGTCCGTCAGGTCCGCGTAATCGAATCCAAGTTCCCTGATCACTTCGAACTGCCGACGCATCGGCGTGAACGGCTCCATCAGGGCAAAACATCCTATCTTCATGATTTCATCGTCCATACGTTGCTCCGCTGCGCTTTCCCCGGAAATGTTGAATCCCGGCCTCCCTGAGTGACCCATTCTTGACTTTGATCAAAAACTCAACGCTGAAATCACGTGTAATCGAAGAGATTTGAGGATCTTCACACTTATCAGTCTTCCTAGTTGTTTACTCATTGCAGGTGTCGTTCTTACCGCGACGGCGACAGCCGAATCAGAGGTGGTTTCGCTCTTCGATGGAAAGACGCTGGCGGGCTGGAAGATCAGGAAAGGGGATGAAAAGTGGTGGAAGGTCATCGATGGCGTCGTGACAGGTGGCTCGATGACCGAAAAGGTGCCCCACAACACGTTCCTGGCTTCGGCCAGGAGCTACGGGAACTTCGAGCTACAGTTGAAGATCCGGCTCGTGAAAGGGGAAGGGTTCATGAACTCGGGCATCCAGGTGCGGAGCCAGCGGGTCCCCGGGAATCACGAGATGTCCGGCTACCAGGTTGATGCCGGTATCGGCTGGTGGGGAAAGCTCTACGATGAGTCGCGCCGAAACCGCGTCATCGCCGGACCGGTGAATCCGGCCGCCATCGCCAAAACCGCCAGGGACTGGGAGTGGAACGACTACCGCATCCTCTGCGAAGGATCTCGCATCCGATCCTGGGTCAACGGCGTGGCGGCAATCGACTACACCGAGAAGGACGCAAAGATACCCCGCGATGGCCTGCTCGGTTTCCAGGCCCATGGAGGAGGTAAGTTCGTGGTGCAGTTCAAGGACATCCGGATCAGGGAACTGGCCCCCACCCCGGGAGCACCCACCTGGGAGTCGTTGCGCAAGGGAAAGGAAAAGCCCAAGACCAGCAGCGCCCCCCGGAACAAGGTGGAGAAGCAAACTCGACTCACGGGAGGGGCGCAGTCCCCTGCCAGGGAACTGGCGAGCTTCCGACTGCCCGAGGGATTCGTGGCGGAACTGGTTGCAGGCGAGGAAGAGGGTGTCGGCAAGCCGATCACCGTGCAATGGGATGCGAAAGGCCGGATGTGGACCATGACCGCCTACGAGTATCCGCTCGACGGAAACGAGAATCTGGCCGCCGCAAAGGAAATCTATGCGCAGGGAGGAAGGGACAAGGTGCTGGTCTTTGACAATCCGTACGAACCCGGACCACACACCCCGCGGCCCTTCGCGGAGGGCCTGGCCCTTCCCCTGGGCATCCTCCCGATGAAGGACGGCACGTTCGTCCAGTACGGGGAAGAAATCCGCTACTACCGCGACCAGGACGGGGATGGAAAAGCAGATGGCCACACCGTGGTGCTGGAGGGATTCGGCATTCAGGACTCACACCTCTTTCCGCACCAGTTCACCCGCGCACCCGGAGGCTGGATCTACCTGGCCCAGGGTCTCTTCAACTACTCGAAAGTGCGGCGCCCGGGCGGAAAGCCGTTTCTGGATGGCGAGAAGCAGATCGTCTTCAACCAAACCAAGCTGGCACGTTTTCGACCAGATGGATCCGAGTTTCAACTCCTCACCGCAGGTCCGAACAACATCTGGGGACTGGTGATCGCGCGGGACGGAGAGACCTTCATCCAGGAGGCCAACGACATCGGGATGCCCGTCGTGGAGTTCGAACCGGGAACACACTACCGAACCGGTTCCAGGGAAAAGCTGCGCCCGTATGCACCCGTGATCCCGATGTCGACCAGGGGCCCGCAGATGGGAGGCACGGGATTGAGCGGACTGGCCCTGGCGGAGGATCGCAACACACCCTTCCAGCTCGGTCTGGAAGGCCACGTGTTCTTCGTGGTCAATCCAATCACAAACCGGATTCAGATCGTGACCGCAAAACCGGACTCCGCCGGCCACCACCACTACGAAAAACAGGAGGACTTCCTGGTGGCGGAGGACAAGTGGTTCCGTCCGGTGGCAGCCCACTTTGGCCCGGACGGCTGTCTCTACATCGTCGACTGGTACAACAAGATCATTTCGCACAACGAGGTGCCGCGGAGTCATCCGGACCGGGACAAGACACGCGGCCGGATCTGGCGAGTGCGTCATCAAAGCCAGAAGCTCATGCGCCCGCCGGACCTGACAACCATGCCGGCACGGGAACTGGCTGCCCGCCTTGACGACTCCAATGCACTGGTCGCACGGCTCGCCTGGCTGGAGTTCACCGATCGCGGGACCGGGGTCGATGCCGCGGTGCTGGAGGCAGTCGCGCGGGACAACCAGGCCCCGGGGGCGCAGCGGTTGGGGGCCTTCTGGGCTCTCGAAGCCACGGGCCGACTCCACCCGGATCTTATCATTTCCTTCGCCAGGCACGAAGATGCCGCCCTGCGCTACGAGGCGGTGCGGGCCGCCGGGGAAGCGAACCTGAGCGAAAGCGCGTTCCTCGCGGTGGCAGAGGCTGCTCCCGACGATTCGAACTACCGCATCCGCGCGGCACTGGGCAATGCGGTGCGCTATCATCGCAAGGCGAGCCCGGCCATGATGGCGCTTGCCGCCCGCCTGGGAAAACCGCCCCTATCGGGAAACGGCCGGGATGTCTACGACCGGAACTTCGAGCGCTATCTCGCCCGCTGGGCAATGGAGACTCACCGGGATGCGACGGTGGTGATGCTGGATTCGGAAGCCGGGGCCAAACTGGACATCGAGGCCCGGCTCCTCGCGATTCAGGCCTTGGAACCCGCTCAGGCTGCGCCCCAGTTATTGAAGATTCTGCCCGAGATGAACCGGGCCCTGCATGAAAACGAACTCGCCCTGATCGCCGGGGAGCTGAAGCTCCCGGCCGTCATGGAGGGCTTCGCCAGGCTATTGGGCGATCCGGATCGCCAGATGCCGATGCTGCAGACCTTGAGACGATTGGATGTCGTCCTGACCACCGACCGGAAACTCGCTGGCGCGGTCGAAGCGGCCTGTCTGGACATGCTCCGACGCGACCCCACTCCCGCCAACCGCTCACTGGCAGTTGACCTGGCCCGGCGCTACCGGCTCGCGGGACTGAGTGGAGAGGTCCGGGACTGGCTCACCGCCGACCGCACGCCGGCTGAACTGGCGACGGGCCTCGCCGCCCTGCGGGAAATGGGAACGGGAGAGATGGCGCCCTTTTCCCTCTACCTGAATCATCCGGATCACGTCGTTGCACGACAAGCCCTGATGGGCTTCGCACACGCCCACGATCCCACCGTGGTGAACGCACTCGCCAGACAATGGGATCATCTGTCCGGCGGGCTGCGCCAGCTCACAATCGACGGATTGACCTCCTCCCGGACAAAGGGGGAGCGTCTGGTGCAGGCCATGATCGCGGGCGACTTTGACGGCCTCGACGGAGCTGCCATCGAAAAACTCACCGCCGTCCTTGGAGCCGATCACCCGTCCCTCGCGAAACTCGCCAGGGGGAACGAAGGATCGACCTGGCCGGTGCTGCGGCTGACCGGTGATCCTGAAGATCGCATTCTGACCGGAATCAATCTGCGGGGTGCCTTCACCCTGGAGTGCTGGATTCAACTCGATCCGGGAATCGACAACAATGACAACATCCTCGGCCGGTGTAAGGGCGGCCCTGACATCAACTTCTTCGAGGGCAGGCTCCGGGTTTATGCCGGAACCAGGGAGCGGGACGTCATCGTCGCCAACCGTGCCATGAAACCGCACACCTGGACCCACTGTGCCATCACTCGCAACAAGGCCGGCCGGATGAGGATCTATCTCGATGGCGAAATTGATCAGGCTGAGGGGAAGTCCTGGGGCGGGGACATGCTTGGTCTGCACATCGGAGAGACCAACATGGGTGGAGGCTGCGCCGCACGCTACATGGAACTGCGCGTGTGGGATGTGGAGCGCAGCCCGGAGGAGATCCGCAAGAACTACCGGACAAGCTTTGCAACGGGAGACAGGCCGTCTCATCTCGTGGAACGGATCTCAGGGGACAACCCGGACGCGAAACTTGCGGGGCGTGCCGCCGTGCAGATCACCCGGGACGTTCCCGAACTGGTGAACCCGGACGAAGCGGAAGAACTCGCGACACGGCTCGCGCGTTTCCGTGGTCTCGCGACGCGCGATGGCGATGCGGCCAAGGGTCGGATCCTCTTCCAGGCCCTCTGCGCCACGTGTCACCAGGTGAAGGGAGAGGGCCAGCAGATCGGTCCGGACCTGAGCGGAGCCGGCGCGATGGGCATCGAGTCGCTGCTGCGGAACATTCTGACTCCGAATGCCCAGTTGGAAAGCGGCTACTACCGCCACGACATCATGCTTACAAACGGCACGCTCCTCAGTGGCTTCCTGGCTGCCGAGGACGCCCACACCGTGACGCTCCGGCAGGTCGGCGCGGACGAGCGCGTCATTTCCCGCAAGACAATCAAGGCCCACACGACCTCACGGCGTTCCCTGATGCCGGAAGGCCTGGTCGAAGGTCTCGGGGACGGTCAGGTGACCAACCTGTTTGCCTTCTTGAAATCCTTGAAATAACTCCCCGCCCGTCTGAGGCGATCAACGCCAGAATCCTGTTCACGAGAATCCAACACACTAACGACAATGATTGAGACTACAAAGAGCTTCTGCTTCCTGATTGGATGCCTGGCCCTGTCCGGAATCCTGCACGCTGCCGATGACATCGTGGTTACCGACTTTGAACAGGAGGGTTACGGAGAGTGGGCGGTAACCGGTGAGGCCTTCGGCCCCGGACCGGCAACTGGAACCTTGCCGGGGCAAATGCACGTCGGAGGATACAAAGGGAAACGACTCATCAACTCCTTCTTCAAGGGCGACAAATCCACGGGCACCCTGACTTCGCCCCCGATCGTAATCGAACGCGATTATCTGCATTTTCTCATCGGCGGTGGTGCCCACGCAGGGAAGACCTGCATCAACCTGCTCCACAATGGCGAGGTGGTGCGAACGGCCACCGGATCGGCCGATAATCCCGGCGACAGCGAGAACCTGAACCCTCACGCCTGGAACGTAGAGGACCTGAAGGGGAAAACCGCCTCCCTCCAGATCGTCGACCAGGCCACCGGAGGCTGGGGCCACATCAATATCGATCATATCGTCCTGAGCGACCAGAAACCCAGGATCCCCGACTACCGGCCGCAGGAGAGAACGTTCACGGTCAACAAGAAGTTCCTGGTCATCCCGATCAAGAACGGCGCAAAGGGAACTCTTCTCACTCTGGACGTCGAGGGTGTGCCGGTACGTCACTATGGGGTCGAACTCGCCACCAACCCGGACGCCGTGGATTGGTATGCCTTCTTCACAATCGAGTCCTACAAAGGCAGCTCCGCCAAGGTGAAAGCGGCCCGATCCACCGAGGAGGCCTTCGCATTGATCCGGCAGGCCGACGAGGTTCCCGGGGCGGAAAAGTGGTACACCGAAAGTCTCCGTCCGCAGTTCCACTTCTCACAGGCCGTTGGCTGGAACAACGACCCCAACGGCATGGTTTACCTCGACGGCGAGTGGCACCTCTACTTCCAGCACAACCCGGTGGGCTGGAAGTGGGGCAACATGACCTGGGGGCATGCCGTCAGCAGGGACCTGGTCCACTGGGAGCAGCTGCCCAACGCCCTGTTCCCGAAAACAATGGCCGTCAGGGACTGTTTTTCGGGTGGAGCAACGGTCGATCCCAGGAACACCGCCGGCTGGAAGAAGGGAGAGCAGGACGTGCTGGTCGCCTTTTTGACTGATACCGGAGCGGGAGAGAGCGTGGCCTACAGCACCGACCGCGGCCGCACCTTCACCTGGTACGAGGGAAACCCGGTGGTCAGGCACAGTGGCCGCGATCCCAAGGTCATCTGGTACACCTACGACCGCCAGGACAAGCCGATCAATGAGGAGGCCAGGAAACTCGGCGGACACTGGGTAATGGTCGTATTCGATCAGAACAAGAAAGATGGCCGCAACGCCGCGTTCTACACCTCCACGAATCTGAAGGAGTGGGAGGAGCAGAGCCACCTGCCCGGATACTACGAATGCACGGAACTCTTCGAGTTGCCTGTCGATCCCTCTTCGTCTGATGGCTCTGCCGTGACCGGGGGCAACAGGAACAAGACGCGTTGGGTGGTCTTCGCGGCTGATGCGCGCTACGCGATCGGAGATTTTGACGGCAGGACCTTCACCCCGGAGCATAAGGACAAACACCAGATGCACTGGGGAAAATACTACGCCTCACAGACCTTCGACAACGCCCCGGACGGGAGGAGGATCCAGATGGGCTGGATCCGTATCGCCTCGCCGGGAATGCCCTTCAACCAGACCTTCAGTTTTCCGCACGAGTTGACGCTGCGGACCACCACGGAGGGAATCCGCATGTTTGCCAAACCGGTAACAGAAATTGAGAAACTCCACCGGAAGAAGCACACCCTGGAAGGGACGGCCCTGAAATCCGGTTCGCCGACGAGGGTGAAGGTTTCCGGGGAGCTCTTTGACATCCGTGCCACTTTCGCACTCGGCAAGGCGCAACAGGTCGGACTGGACATCGGCGGCAACCGCATCATCTACGATGTTCCCGCCAGCCGGCTCGGGGAAGCCCCGATGAAACCGGATGCCGGCAAGGTCCAGGTCCAGGTCCTGGTTGACCGCACCACGATCGAGACCTGTGGCAACGATGGCCGGGTCTTCATCACCTCGGAGCGCAGGCAAAAGGGAGAAGTCGACTTCATCGAGGCATTCGCACAGGGGGACGGGGCGAAGCTGCTCGGACTCGAAATCTCCGAACTGGAATCGATCTGGAACAAATGAGTCGCAATCCCTCTTTCCATCCCTCCCGATCATGACCCGAAAATCAATCCAGCGAGGCTTCCGGTTCTGTGCCACCAGCTTCCTCCTGTGTCTGGGGGCCGGTGGAGCCGCTCTGCAGGCGGCCGAGACCAACCCCGGGGAATTCCGATCCATCTTCAACGGCAGGGATCTGGAAGGATGGGAGGGCAAACCGGGCTGGTGGCGGGTTGAAGACGACGCCATCACGGTCGAAAGCACGGTCGAGAAGCCATGCAGGCGACACAACTACCTCATGTGGCGGGGTGGCCAGCCGGCAGATTTCGAACTGCAGCTTGACTACCGTGTCGTGGGGGGAAACTCGGGCATCCAGTTCCGCAGTCGGGAGTTACCGAACTGGGACACACGCGGTTACCAGGCGGACCTGGAGGCCGGGCCGCAATGGAGCGGCGCCTTGTTTGAGCACGCCCGGGGTGGGATCGCCATGCGGGGGCAGAAGGTGACCGTCGCTGCGGACGGGAAGAAGGAGATCACCCGCTTCGCCGAGTCCGCGGCCTTGCAGAAACACATCCGCCCGAATGACTGGAACAGTTACCAGGTGATCGCCCGCGGACCGGAAATCAAGCTCTTCATCAACGGCAAGCTGATGTCCCACGCCATCGACCATCAGACCGGCAAGGCGGCCCGCAAGGGAGTCCTGGCCTTACAGATGCACCCGGGGCCGCCGATGAAGGCACAGTTCCGCAGGATCCGGATCAGGGACTTCCCCGCTGCCGGTAAAGTCAAGGCTTCTCCCCCATCTCCTGCAGCCGCTTCACATCAACTCCAGGTCGCGGAGGGATTCCAGGTCGACCTGCTTCACTCACCGGACAAGAAGGCGGAAGGGTCATGGGTCGCGATGTGCGTGGATCCAAAGGGACGGCTCATCGTCGGCAACCAGTATGATGAAGGACTGCTCCGCGTCACCCTGCCTTCCGTCGACCCGTCGCTTGACTCGGTCAAGATCGAGAAGATCGAGGTCACCTTCAGCGGAGTGCAGGGACTGGCGTGGCTTGGCGACAGTCTCTATGGACTGGTCACCAGGAACGGAAAGACGCCCAGCGGACTTTACCGGATCCGGGATACGGACGCCGACGATCGCCTCGACAAGGTGGAACTCCTGCGCGCACTGGATGGTGGTGGGGATCATGGCTGGCACGGAATCGTGACGGGACCACGGAAGCAGTCACTCTATCTCGTTGGCGGCAACAACACGCGGGCCCCCGGGAATATTGCCTCCCGTGTTCCGCTCCTGTGGAGCGAGGACCATCTCCTGCCGCGCATGCCCGATGCGCGGGGACACATGAAGGGACTGCTGGCCCCGGGCGGTTGTGTTTATCGAGTCGACCCCGACGGCGGACAATGGGAACTGATCGCAAACGGTTTTCGGAATGTCTATGACATCGCCTTCAACCGGCACGGCGCGCTCTTTGCCTACGACGCCGACATGGAGTGGGACATGAACACACCCTGGTATCGACCCACGCGTGTTTGTCACGTCACCAGCGGGGCGGAATTCGGATGGCGCAATGGTTCGGGTAAATGGCCAGCCTATTATCCCGACAGCCTGCCTGCCGTGCTGGAGACCGGGCCGGGTTCACCAACCGGTATCGCCTTTGGCTACGGGGCAGCCTTCCCGTCAAAATACCAGGAAGCTCTCTTCCTGGCGGATTGGAGCTACGGCAGAGTGTATGCCGCTCACCTCTCCCCGGACGGAGCCTCTTACCGGGGCGAGACCGAACTCCTTGTCAGCGGCACTCCGCTGCCGGTCACCGACATGGTCGTCAATCCCGGGGATGGGGCGCTCTACATCGTGACAGGAGGATGGCGAATTCAGTCCGGCCTCTATCGCGTCACCCATACCGGCAGCACCTCTGAACGGGACACTCCCGAGATCGTCGAGGCTGCAACGATGCGGGAAACCAGACGCAAACTGGAGGCCTTCCATGGACACCGGGATCGGACCGCGGTCTCCGTCGCCTGGCCCTGTCTGAATCACTCCGATCGCTTTATTCGCTTCGCTGCAAGGGTCGCGCTGGAGTGGCAGGATCCAGAGGAATGGCGGGAGCGAGCCCTTGTGGAACGGGATCCCCAGGCTTCCCTGACGGCACTTCTGGCTCTGGTTCGCGTCAGTGGACACGATGTCTTTCATCGCAAGAAGACCGCCCTGCCGCCCGACACCGGATTGCAGTCCCGAGTCCTCGATTCCCTTCACCACCTGGACTGGAGCACCCTCACCAGTGGGCAGCGCCTGGAGCTTGTCCGGGTCTGCGGACTGGCTTTGATCCGACTCGGGGAATCCGACTCAACCACCCGACAACGGCTTCGGGATGCCTTTGAACCACGGTTCCCGGCCTCGACCCGCGAGCTGAATTCTGAACTCTGCCAGCTTCTGGTGTTCCTGGAATCACCGACGGTGGCCCGCAAGGCGATGGAGTTGATCACCCTGGCCCCGACCCAGGAAGAGCAGCTTGACTACATCAAGTCCCTCCGCGTCCTGAAGACGGGCTGGACTCCCGATCTGCGGAGAGAGTATTTCTCCTGGTTCAAGCGGGCCGCGGGTTACCGGGGGGGTGCCAGTTTTCGCGGCTACCTTGAGATGATCAGGAAGGACGCGATCGCCGCTCTCACCGAGCGCGAGAGGACGGAGCTCCAACCGTTGCTGGAGAAACCAGTCGCAAATACGACTCCAGCTGCAGCCCTGGCCCTGGCATCGGACCTGGCCGGCCGGCCTGTTGTCAGGAAGTGGACGATGGCAGAGCTGTTACCGGCCCTGGAACAGGGGATGAATGGGCGGGATCTCGGACGCGGTCGCCGGATGTTCGGAGCAACGGGCTGTTTCGCCTGTCACCGTTTCGCCAATGAAGGAGGCGCGATGGGGCCGGACCTGACCGGAGTGGGCCGGCGCTTCAGCCCCCGTGATCTACTCGAATCCATCCTCAACCCAAGCCGGGCCATCAGCGATCTTTACGGGAACACCATCATGCACATGCGCGATGGCAAAAGTGTCATCGGCCGCATTGTCTATCTCGGAGAGAATACGGTGCAGATCAACCTGAACATGTTCAACCCGGGCGAAACGGTGCGATTGAACCGGAAGGACATCGCGTCGATGGAGCGCTCCCCTCATTCCCCCATGCCGGGTGGATTGCTGGACAGGCTGCACCAGGAGGAAATCCTCGACCTGATGGCCTACATCCTCGCGGGAGAAGCCTCGACAGGAGAGTGAAAAAAGCACAGATGCACACCATGCCAGAATCGAAAAATCGTTTCATGCAGGCCGGCGACGTTCGCCGGGAACGTGATCCCTGGGCCACCGTGGAGTGGCTTTGCCGGGAAGATCTCGTAGAAGCGGAGCAGCTTCTCCTCGTGCGCGCCACCATTGCCGCGGGCCGCTCGCACCCCTTCCACCGGCATCCGAACCGGGAGGAAATCATCTACGTGATCTCGGGCCAGGCCGAGCAATGGGTGGAGGACGAATATCGTATTCTCCAGGCCGGCGAAATGGCCCTCATTCCCCAGAACGTCGTCCACGGAACCTACAACCCGTTCGATGAGGACGTCACGTTTCTTGCCATCCTGGCCCCCTCGGATGCGCCCGGCCCGGATATTGTCGATGTCTCCACCGAAGAAACCTGGGCCGCGATGCGCAAGGACCGGCCACCAACCAAGTGAATTCCGCCGTCCTCCGGCGCCGTCCCCAACGAAAAGAACCCCGCAACCGACTGCCATGAAACATCTCGTCCTGCCCTTCCTCGTTTTCCTTGCCTCCCTCGTCAACGCGGTTGCCATCGAACCGCTCCGGATCTTCATTCGCGCCGGCGAGAAAACACACGCTCCCGGAGCACACGAGCACCCCCGCTTCCTTGCGGAATGGAAGCCGATGCTCGAGGCGCGGGGAGCCCTCTGCGATGGGAGCCTGCGTTTTCCCACCAGGGCGCAACTCGATCGCACCGACGTGCTGATCTTGAACTGCAAGGAAGCCGGAAACATCGCGGTCGGCGAGGAACGCGACAATCTCCTCGCCTTTCTGAAACGCGGCGGCGGCCTGGTCGTGATCCATGCCGCCTCGGTGTCGCGGGATGCGGATTGGTACAAGACGATCATCGGCGGCTCGTGGAGATTCGGAACAACGAAGTGGCTTGAGGCCCCCATGAGTCTCTACTTCACGGATCGCGAAAACCCGATCACGAAGGACCTCTCGAATTTCGATCTCGAAGACGAGATTTACTACGACATGGACATCCTGCCGGAGGTGAAGGTCCTCGCGGCGGCCTACACCCCCAGGCCACGCAATGCCGACAAAGCCGCGGCGGAAGCGGCACGCAAAAGGAAAGTGGTCAATATCTATGACATCCAGCCACAGGTCTGGACCTACGAACGCACTGTGGAAGGCAGCGACACCCCTTACCGGTCCTTTGTCCACGTTCCCGGTCATTGGCACCGGAACTTCGCTCACGCGGGCGTTCGAGCTCTGATTCTTCGCGGTATTGCCTGGGCCGGAAAGCGCCAGGATATCGACGAGTTCTGCAAGCCTGGTGAACTCGGCGACACCCTTCGCTACGTGGAAGGCGGAGCCCCCCACCCCGGGGAACTTCCTGCCCACCTGGAGATCCACCCGGAGTTTGACCTCTCCCTGGTGGCCTCGGAGCCACTGATCAACAATCCCATGAACATTGATTGGGATGAAAAGGGCCGTCTCTGGGTCTGCGAAACCCCGGAATATCCCAACGGCCGCCGCACTGCCAATGTTGCAAGCTGGAAGGATTCCGGGGCGTTGAAGCCAGGAGTTTACGAGCGCGACCCGCTCGACCGCATCAGCATTCTCTCCGACAGGGACGACGACGGCATCATGGATCACAAGAAGGTTTTCGCCGACAAACTCGAATTGGTGACCAGTTTCGTCCTGCACCAGAACGGCGTCATTGCCTGCAGTGCTCCCGACATCTGGTTCCTGGAGGATACGGACGGTGACGAAGTCGCTGACCGACGCCGCAGGCTCTACACAAATCTCGGGGCACGCGATACGCACGCCGTCATCAACAACCTTCGCTGGGGTCGCGATGGCTGGATTTACGCCACCCACGGCTATTCCTCGAGTCGCAACGTCACGAGCGGAAACGGCCAACGAAGCTTTGGGCCGATCGGCAGCGGGGTGGTGCGCTTCAAGCCGGACGGCAGCGCCTTCGAACAGTTCGCCTCACTCGGTGGCAACACCTGGGGGCTCGATACCACGCTGGATGGAGAGGTTTTCTACACCCAGCCCACGAGCGGAAACCCCCTGATCCACGTCGTTCTTCCCGAGTATATCCTCGCCCAGGGCAAGCTGCCCGGACTCCGCGGGACCAAGGGCCTCCTCCCCGGCGCTCCTCTCAATCCCGCGATGCACCTGAAGCAACTGGCCTACGTGCAAGTCGACCAGGTGGGACGCTACACCGCCGCCTCGGGTTGTGCGATTTACGAGGGTGGCGCCTGGCCCGAAAAATGGAATTACAGCTATTTCACCGGCGAACCCACCGTCAACCTGGTCGGCCACTTTCATCTCGAACCAGACGGCGTCACCTACAAGGCCACCAAGGAGGCTGGCCGTGAGAACACTGAATTCATCCGGAGCCGCAACCTGTGGTTCCGCCCCATCGAAGTGCGGACCGGGCCGGACGGCGCGCTCTACATCGTTGATTTCTGCAACCAGGCCGTCATTCACAACGACACCCGGGGTCCCGCTCACGGACCGGCGAACGCCGCCGTTCGTCCCGACCGCGACCACTACTACGGCCGCATCTGGAGGATGCAGCACAAGGCAGCCAGGTCGCTTGGATCGATCTCCATCAACCGCTCGGATCCCGCCGGCTTGAAGACCGCAGCACAGAGTCCCAACAAGCAACGGCGCGAAACCGCCCTGCGCCTCCTGCGGGAAAGCCACGGCGCAGCGGGCGAACCGAAGACAGTCGGCAGTGCCGCAGTGAGGGAATACGAAGAAGCCCGGGGCACCAGTGAACCATCATCCCTCATTGCCCGGGTCCGGAAGGCTGAGGATCCCTGGACCTTGTCTGCCCTCGTCGCGGCCTCCGCACCGCGCGGAGTGGCGATTATCGAAGCGGCTCTCGCCTCCAAGCCCGATGAGCGGCTCATCGCGTTTGCCACGGCGTTGACACCAGGCGCACTGAAAAACGGCGAAAATGCCAACCTGATCCGTCTCCTGCAGGCGTGCAACAGGTCCGGTCCGGAGTCAACCTCCGTAACGAGAGCCGTCCTGCGAGGACTCTCCGACGGTTTGTCCTGGAAGCCAGTCGTTTCGAAGGAACTGGAATCCTGTCTCCTGGATCTGTTGAAGAACTCCGAAACCCGCCTTCTCGCTCTGGCGCTGATTGCCAAGTGGGACGCGAAGGGCGAGATGAAACCCGCCACGCAGGCCCTGACCGGGGAACTGCTCGACAAGATGGCTGACCCCGGACGTCCGGACGATGAGCGGATCGCAATCGTGCGCAGCCTGATCAGTCTTCGCGCGACCAATGAAAAGGTCCTTCCGGCATTGAAGGCAGCGCTGTCCGGCAGCGGAAGCGAGGACCTGAAGCGGGGGATCCTCGCCCTGCTGGGCGATACCGAGGGCGAGGACGTGGGAGAGATCCTGACCGGGCAATTCAGCTCCCTGACGCCCGGGCTTCAAACGGCGGCCTTCCCTCAAATCCTGAAACGAGCCGCCTCAACCAGCAGGTTGCTCGACCTGATCGAGAACGGCACCTTGAAACCCATCGACCTGGGACCGGGTAACCTCGCCCGCCTGCGGACTCACCCCAACAAACAGATCGCCCGCCGCGCCAATGACATTATCGACAAGTTCAATCCCGCGAAGATCGCAAAGGACGATCTGATCGCCAGGCTCACGCCCGCGGTGGAGCAGGCCGGGGATCCCGGGAATGGCAAACTTCTCTTCGCGGCTTGTGCCGTCTGCCACAAGCTGGGTGACATCGGCGTCCCAGTCGGCCCGCCTCTCGACGGCATGGGTGCGCACGGACCAGCCGAGCTGCTCACCCACATCATCGATCCAAACCGCGAGGTGGATCCCAGTTTCTGGGCGCACAACATCACAACCAAGGGAGGCAAGACCCTGGTGGGCGTGATCACCTCGGAAAACGCCGCCGCCCTCACCCTGGCCACCCAGTCCGGAGTGGTGGAGATCCCCAAGTCTGATCTTGCGAAACGAGAGAATACTCAACGGAGCCTGATGCCGGAGGGTTACGAAGCGCTGGGAGCGGAAGCCCTGCGTGATCTCCTCGCCTTTGTCTGCGGGGAGGCCTCGAGAAACTTTCGCATTCTCGATCTTTCAGACGCCTACACCGCCGACACCCGGACCGGCCTCTTCGCCAACAGCGGGCCCGGCGGGGGAATCCTCCAACTCCCGCGAACGGGACACCTGGCGATCGAAGGTGTTCCTTTCCTCGTGCAGGATCCCGCCAAGAGCCGCACCATGTCCAACGTCGTGGTACTCAAGGGGGGCCCCTTCAAGGACAACTTCAGCAAGAGCTTCCCGCAGAGCGTGGAAGTGGACGTCGCGGTGGCAGCGAAAAAACTGCACTTGCTCAGTGGCATCGGCGGCTGGGCATATCCCTCCAGCCGCGACCGCATTCCCGTGCTGAAGATCGAGGTGATTCGCGCCAAGGGCGGAAGTGAAACGTTCATCATGAAGAATGGCGTCGAATTCGCCGATTACGTCCGGCAGGTCGACGTCCCGGGATCGACCTATGTCAACGATCTCAGCAAGGACTCACAGATTCGCTGGATTACGCTCGAATTGAAAAAGCCCGGAACCATACAGAAAATCGTCCTGAGCAGTTTCGACAACCGCATTGCGCCTGTCATCGTCGCAATCACGGCAGACATCAACGGCGGGGCGGGTGCTCCGTAAGATCCGACGCCCGGTTGCTATTTATAGGCCGCAGGCCACTTGGGGACCACTCCCAGCTTCTCGTAATTGAAACCGCTTGCGAGCGGTTCGTAGACGCCGACGTAGTCGACGCTGCGGGTGGGAGAGATGGCGGCTTCCATTCCCAGTCCCCAATACGCCGCGTTGATGATCAGCCTGCGGAGCCCGGCACTCTCCAGGTCCTTGCCGCTGCCCATCGTGGACTGGAAGACACGGGCCTTCTTTCCCTCGCTGGTCTGCCACCTCTTGAACCACGCCACGGGAAGCGGTTCCTTCCCGGGATTCGGAGGGTCGTCATGGTTTCGCCCCGTCAGCGGTTGTCCCCAGACCAGGGCCGTGCACCCTTCCGGCAGACCCGCTCCCTCCTTGTAGGTCCGGTAGACATCCGATGGTCCCCAGATGTCGTGGACGCCGGCCGCGATGGGATGGTCCTTCAGTTTCTTGACGATCGTGCCACGGGTCGAGTCGGCGTGCCAGCGGCCGTGATGGCCCATGAACGACCCACCGAACACATCCCGGCCGACGTTCACGGTCTTGCCGTCGATCCTGTAGGGCAAGGCTCCGCGAAAACCATGATTCGCGGTCCGCAGCGCGATCATCGGTTTGCCGGAGTCGACGTAACTGACGATCCGCTTCTGCTGTTCCATGGGCAGGGTCAGGAGGCGCGTAAAGAAGACGACCAGGTCGGCCGAGACGAGATGCTCGAGGCCGGGTATGTTGTGGGATTTGAACTCAGCCTCCTGCCCTTTCTTCGGGTAAACCGGCATGGTGGGATCAACTTCTCCCTTGTCATTGACCCCGAACAGGACGGTGCAGTCAAACCCGTGATGCCTGCTCAGGATCCTTGCCATCATCGGCATCGATTGTTCGCTGCGGTACTCCTGGTCGGCGGAGATCAGCACGATGTGCCTGCCCTTGCCGGGGCCATTCTTTCCGGAATACGTCAACCACTGCGGACTGTCCGGAACGGGATGGGCCAGGAGGGGACTGCAACTCAAAAGCAGAGCCGTGCGACAGAGTGAGGGAAGCAATGATCTGGACATGATCGGAATCGGCTGGTTCGGCCCGGGGGCTAATGATCCGGGATTTCGTTCACCGTATAGTAGGCCTTGGTGTGGAGCAGATGCTCGCCGTCACGGGACACCATCCCGGCGAGATCGAAATCGTGAATGTGGCCTTCCGTGGTCTTGTCCAGGTGCACCATCACCGACAGCCCGTCAGCGGAGGGCACCGCTCTGATCACCTTGGGCGTGGTGTGATCCACCTCCGGGCTACCGTAGCCGGCGGCGTAGTTGTGCGTGTAGGTCGTGACGATGTAGGCCTCGGTTCCGGAGGCGATGTCCCTGTCCACGGGCTTGGTGAAGGTGACCAGGAAACCGTCCTTCCTGATATTGATTTCCCTGATTTCGAACGGCACAACGCCGGACCAGTCGATGCGCTGGATCGCAAATGGTTCCGTTCCGCGCACCGGCCACTGCCGATTGGTCGTGAAGCCGCCGACAATCAGTTGCCCCTTGGGCGAGAACTCCACGTGCATGATCCCGGTGGAGAGGCCTTCTCGAAAGGGATAGCAGGCGCCCTGCCACACTCCGTTGACCTGCTCGGTGGTCACCCGCAGGATGATGCTCAGGGTGTAATCGCCCAGGAAGATCTGGTTCTCGAAGGGACCGAACTTTCCTCCGGTCTGGTTAAGCCGGAAGCCGGCGATCGAGCGGCCCATCCTGATGTAGGGAAAACGCACCACGGGAGGCACCAGTTCCTTGACCCGCTTCTTCTCAACCTGCAGACGGGACGGGCTGTCGGGCTCCACCGCGGGCGCATCCATGCCGGGGACGAAGGGATACCAGTTGTAACTGGCGGGATGCCCGAGAAAAGCGCCCTGCTTGAGATGCTTCAACGAGCAGCATCCGTTCCATGGTCCCTGGCTCTCGATGCAGAACATGACCCCCTGCGCATTCGGACCCACTCCGCCCGGACTCCGAAGTCCGCTGCACACCGGTATCATCCTGCCATCCGGCGTCACTTTCACCGCCCATCCCCGGAAGAGGTTGCGCGAGTGATACGATCCGCTCAACCCGAGGGCCACCCAGATATTGCCCTCCGGATCGTGCTTGGAGCCGAAGGCAAACTCGTGGCCCTCCGCGTAACCCCAGTTGTTGCTCAACGTGTCGTAACGGTCCGCGATCCCGTCTCCGTCGACATCGGCAATGCGGGTGACCTCCCCGAACTGGGTGGTCGTCATCGCTCCGTCTTTCCAGGCGAGGCCGAAGATCTCGTCCTGCCCGCTGGCGAAGAGGTGGTAGCGCGGCTCGGGGGGAGACTGGAAGGCGCCCTTGATAAAATAGATGTCACCCCGCCGGGTGCCCACCGCCAGCCGCCCGTCCGGGAGGATTTCAAAACTGCCCGGGCGCATCGGAACCTCCGGCGGAATCGGGATGTTCACGATCGGGTAGTATTTTTCTTCCTCCTGGGCCGTACCCCACATTTCCCCGAGATCCTCGGCAACAAGAGCATGAGGGATCGCGGTGATCACCAGGACCAGGATGAATCGAACATTTACCATCGGTATTCAAGGGTGAGAGTGGAGCGCCCGGCGGACAGGGTCAGCGGAATCAGCAATTCCGCGGGATCACCGTCACGGGTCACTCCCCTGTAATCGCCTGCCATGCGCAACCGGAGTTGATCAATGACGAAGTCACGGTCCGATTGCGGTGTGATCTTCTTCCCGGAAGCGGCCCGAAAATGGAACGGTGGCGGCGCCTCCGGTGATTCAAACCGGATGGTCCGCCTGAAATACGCCCTGCCGTCGTCATCGAGAAGGTCCTCAAAGAAGTCTTCCACCACGATATCGCCGTAGCGGTATTGAAAAGTGGGTCTCCGCAGCGCATCCAGGCGATAGCCGCGAAACTGGTAGCCATGGTCGTGCGGGAAAGCGTAATCGGTCTTCCCCTTGTAGGGCCAGTGATCATCCATCGACTTCAAGCGGTGAAAGGGAATCCCGGCCGGAAAGGAAATCCGCTCGCCACCACGGGCCCGGAACGATCCGTGATTGACGCTCGCGAACTCCCCTCTCCACAGCAGACGCAGGGCCATCTCCTCGGAATCAAAGGCCAGGCTGATGCGCTCCGGGTAGCCCACGCCGATCCCGCGGTAGCCGGCCGTGCCCCGACCCCGGCACATCTCCGCCACGTCGGTGACCCGGAGCTCACTCGATTGCCGCGACAGTCCCCTGGGCTTCTTGGCCCGGGTTCCGTCTTCAAGATAAGTCCACAGCGCCTCAATCTGTTGGCCGGTGTCGCCGCCGAGAATGCCGGGCCGGATCGATTTTCCTCCCGGCCAGTAGCTGGGCATGATCACGGTGGGATGGAAACGCGATGGCTGCCGCATGTAGAGGTGAAACCAGCTCTTCCGGACGCGCTCCGTCACGTGCACGATGTCGAGCGCCCCTGCCCCGCCCGCCCTCTGCCCGTTGAAATCGTGGCAGGCGATGCAACTGAATCCGGTGATTCCCATCATCTCGTAGCCGGCATCCTTGGACTCCCGGATGTCGGCGATCTCCGGGAACGTGACCGCTTCCAGCTTGTCTACCCGGCCGAACAACTCCACCAGGTGGCCGACGTTCTCTCCACCATACTGCGGCATGCTCGCGTCCAGGTAGTCGCGCTGGCGCTTCCCCTGCAGCAACACCCCGGCCAGCCATTCGGGCTTCAGTTTCGCACCGACATGAGACAACGGCGGCGGCAGACGACCCTGGTCCCCCAGCGCTTCCCGCGTTCCGGTGAAAAGCGCATTGCGCTCCGGGGCGATTCCCCCCAGCCCGGCCCGGTCGTGACAGGCGATGCAATTGAAGGTCACCAGGGTCTTCTCGAGCCGTTGCCGGTCATTGAGCCGCCGGTCTTCCGCCCCGGGCAGCACTCGCGAGAGCAATCTGCGTTGTTCCGCATCCAGGTTGAACCGGGGCCACGGTCCGGCGGCTTCGCTCAAGCACCCGCGACTCGGATCCAATTGCGCAAAGGCCGGTCCGGGCTCGGAACGGATCTGGAGGTCGTCGTGACAACTGGCACAACCAAGCCTGGCGAACTGGGTCCGGCCCCGCGCCGCGAGACCGGCATCCACCCGAAGGGGCGCGAAGGCGGGTAGCGGCTCGTCGGATACCGAGAGCATTGAGGAAGGGATGGGATGCCGCTTGAAGCCGGGCCCTTCCAGTTCAAAGGAGAACTCCGGTTCCCGCCCGGTGTGGAAGTAGGTCAGTTCAACCTTCCGCCAGCCCGCCTGCAGGTCGACTGTTCCCTGTAGCTTCCTTGCTCCCCGCCGGTTGCTCGGCTCCTCGCTGACAATCTCCTTTCCATCCACATGCAGCGATCCGCCGTTCATCTTGAGGTAGGCGGTGTAGCGACCGGGTTGCGGAATCTTCAACCATCCTTTGTATTCGATCGCACTCTGGTGATGCACCTTCCCGAGGCTCTCCAGGGAAAAGTCCTTCACGTGTCCGGCCTGCTCGGCCTCCACCTTGTCGCTGTCCAGTCCCTCCCACACCTGCCCGCGATACAGCGTATAGGCGAGTGGTCCGGGCACCCGCGTGTCCCGCAGGAGGTAGTGGGTGATGCGCTCGACATCCTTTCCCTGCAAGCGCAGATCGGGCATGCGCCCGGAGGGGCGACTGGCGTGCGGCCGCCGCAGGAACTCAGCCAGGCTCTTGATGCTGTACTTCTTCTGCAGGGCCCCGAGCGGAACGGAGGTTCTGCCGCGCAGCTCGTTTCCCTCTTCATCACGAGGCGAATGACAGGTCGCGCAACCCCGCGAATGGAACAATTGCTCGCCATGTCGCGCCGCCACCGCATCGGGTGGCTGCAGCGCAAAGTCGTTTTTCTTCAGGGACAGGAGGAAGTGCGTGAGCGATCTGGCGACCTCTCCCCGTTCCCTGGCGCCCAGGTGCGCCAGCACGTCCGGCATGGTGGTGCCGGGTTTCGTTCCATGCGGATCGCGGAGGAAAGCCTCCAGATAATGTGGATTGACCCGCGAACCGATCGCAGAGAGGCGGGGCGCCTTCTTCGCCTGGGCCGCAAATGGCGCCTCGCTTGCGTGACAGGCGGCACAATTCAATTCCTCCAGCAGGATCAGGCCTTTGAGGTCCGGAGCGAGTTGACTGGAAACGATCCCGGGAATGATGACCTGTGCGAATGTCCCCGGAACGGTGCCTGCAAAGAGCAGGGCTGCAGGGACTATCCAGCGGGAAGATCTCACGATGAGCGAATGCTAATCGGTGCCGGAGGCATGCCGATCCTTTTCTTGAACCGAACCCCCGGGATCTTCTCGCCCGGATTACCCGACGAAATGCTCCCTCCAGCCGAGCCAGGGCAGGACAAAGCCGACCCACCCATGAATGCCGGGCTCCCCTGCCCAATCGTTGATCTACGTCAAGCCACTCCGAATCTCGCGATCTCACGATTCCCGTGCTCCCGTAGTGCGGAATCAGGCAGGCAGTATGACAACCCTTCAGCACGTTTTCGGCTTCGTCTCACTGACGGCCCTCTCCCTCACGGTCGCAACCGCAGCACCTCTCGGATCATCGGCTCCGCATTCCTCGACGCCCCTGGAAAAGGCCTCCTGGATCTGGGGTGGGAATGGACAGGCTGTCGTCCAGCTTCGCACCACCCTTTCCCTCGCCAAGGCGCCCACCGCCGCCTCCATTTCCATCACCGCTGACAACGGTTACGAACTCTACATCAACGGGACGGCGGTCGGATTCGACATTGGATCCTCCAAGGAGATCTGGGGAACGGTCGAACGATACGACATCACCTCCCGGCTGTCGCAGGGCACAAACATCATCGGCATTCGAGGCACAATGCTGGGCGGCAGCTGCGGAGTCGTGGCGGCGGCAAGGATCGAAACCAGGGGAGAGGCACCCCGGTCATTTGTCACTAATGCCTCCTGGCGGGCCACGGGCAAAGGCTCTCCCGACGAGTACTCGCACCCCGAATTCGTGGAAGATTCGAGCTGGTCCGACGCAACCGTGATGGGCCCCATGGGCATGGCCCCATGGGGAACACTGACCGCCAGTGAGTCGAAGGGCCAGCGGCGACCAAAGGCCTTGCCGGGTTCCATCGCCTTGACTCAACCCGGGGAGGACTTCTCCTGGCCAGAAGGTGTCGCCTTCATCGGTGACGACTGCAGCGTCTACAAGCCCCTCCGGGGCGACGCGTGGGGAGTCTGCTTTCGCATCGGAGAGTGGACCAGGGCCTATACCGAGTTCGACCTCCCCTGCCCTTCCAAGACTGGCCGGAAACTTTATACCCTGAAACCGGCACCCGGCGCGAAGCCCCGGCTCCTCTTTGATGCCGGCACCGGGGTGATCGGTTCACCCAGCGTTTCCTACGACGGCAAGTTCATCCATGTCGCAATGGCAATGGAGGGCGAGAACTTCTTCCACATCTATCGCATCCCATCCGGCGGCGGCACGCCACAAAGACTCACCGCCGGGCCGTTCCACGACATCGATCCTGCCGAATTGCCCGACGGCCGAATCGTATTCACTTCCACTCGCATCGGCACCTTCGAGGAGTACCACAATCCGCCTTCGCGGTCGCTCTTTGTCATGAGCCCGGACGGAAGTGACATCCAGCCGCTCACCTTTACGCCCAACTTCGATAACGAGCCCAAGGTCCTGGCGGACGGACGCATTGCCTTCATCCGCACCGACAACTTCTTCGACCGTGCCAAGGTGGAAACCCGCATCCATGTCATCCACCCCGACGGAACCCGTGGCCAGGCCGCCTTCGGTGCCAACCAGGGCGCGGACTACGGAGTGCGGTTGCGCAAGTTCGGCTTCGGCAGCCCGGCACCGATGCCCGACGGCCGACTGGCCTGCATCTCCAACCGCGGAAACTTCATCGCCAACCCCGGTGACGTCGAACCCACCTACCACAAGTTACCGGGCGGACTGGGGGACCTGACATCGTTGCCCGATGGTCGACTGCTTTGCACCGTCCTGAGACCCACGGGAAATCGAATGCTTTCGGACGTCCTGGCCGTGATCGATCCCCACGACAACCGCGTCATATCGATCCACGAATCGTCCTCCGGCTCCGTGCACTCGCCCGTCTTCCTGGGTGCCCGCCCCCGCCCGCCGGTTGTCACCAATACCGTCAATCCCGAGCAGGTCGGCCAGCCCGGCACCACCGGTTTTCTCTTCTGCCAGGATGTGCGCAACACCAGGAAGAAGAAGGCCGACTGGGAACAGGTACGCGCCATCCGTGTGCTCGCCGCCAAGGCCCTGACAACCCGTTCCTCCCACTCCCACATTGTCCACGCCGGTCACGAAACGGTGGAACTCGGGACCGTTCCGTTGGCCCCGGACGGTTCCTTCTTTGTCGAAGTCCCCGCCGACACGCCTCTCTCGCTGCAGGCCGTCGATGCCGAAGGCCGTTCCGAGCTGAACGAGATGTCGTGGATTTCAGTCCGGCCCGGCGAGCGCCGGTCGTGCGTGGGATGTCACCAACCCCAGTCGATCACCCCCCTCCACAAGGTGAGCACCTTCGTATCAAAGGAAACCCCGCCCCTGAAACTGCTCGGCCAGGGACAGCCCTATCGTTTCCGCGGCAACAACTCCGGAGTGACCGGCATGATGGACCTTCAGTTCGAACGCTTCCGCGAGACCGCCTCCCTGAACCGTCACGCCATCAGCGACAACCCTCTCGCCACCGGCAGGGACGAGATCGCTCTTCTGATCGGGCAACTCCGCGACGACGATGAGGGACGCAGGATCTCCGCCACCCAACGCCTCGCCATCTTTCATGAACGCTCCGCTGCAGCAGCACTGGAGACGGCACTGGGGGACAGGAGTCGCGAGGTGCGGGTCGGGGCCGCCATGGCCCTGGCTGCGTGCGGCACGCGCGACTCGATCCCTGCCCTTCTGAAAGCACTGCAGGATCACGATGAACTGGTCATCGCCGCCGCCGATATCGCCCTGGGCAACCTCGTCGCTCACCAGGTCCCCCTTTCCTCCGAAGAAAATGCGGAGGAGGACAAGTCAACGGACTCTCCCTGGCACGCCTGGTTCAAAACTCACCGCTGGGATGCGATCGAGGAGTCCCTCGTGAACAGACTGCAGGAACAACCTCCCCTCAATACCCGCCGCACGGTGGTCGCCCTTGGACACATTGGCGGAGAGCGGGCCCGCGCCGCCCTGCGCGACTTCGTGGAACGGGAAAGGAAGCAAAATCCCTACGCGCCCTTCGTGAGGGACAACCGCACCGATCGCTTCACTTTCGATGGCAGCTCTCCCCTGAATCCGCGCACCCTGCAGGAGGCGGTGCGCGCCCTGGGCTATCTGCAGGACACTGGCGCAATCGACCTGTTGAGCAGGATCCTGGCGGACAATATCGAACCAAAGAACGCCAATCTCTTCCTGGCCGAGGCCGCCGTCGAGGCCCTGGGGAGAATCGGCACTCCGAATGCCGAATCCGTCCTGATCGACACCTTCCGCAACCTGAAAAACTACTGGGAATACGTTGGTTGGTACAGCGATCACCCGGCCCTCTACGCCTGCCACAACTCGCCGCTGCACGCTCGCCTCATCGAGGCTCTCGATGCCCTCGGATCCACCCGCACCGCCGACATCCTTCCACACCTGATCCGCTCCCTGCCCACCGATCCCGACCGCGCCCTCTTTCCGGAGAACGACGACTACGAGATCCTGGTAGGCCGCATCATCCGGCGCAGCGGCCGCCGCGAAGAGGTGATTGAGACCTGCCTGTCCCTCCTGGGAGACCCGCGGGCCAAAGCCGCGGTGGATCTGAAGCAGGCCATCAGCACCGTCCACCCCGCCTGGGCCGGCACGCCCGATCCCGACAACCGCGCTGCCCAGTTGTTGTCCATGGTTTGTCGCGACCAGACATACGAACCGCGCCTCCGCCAGATCTACACCGGGTATCGGTCCAGGCCCGAAGATCCCATCGCGCGTCCGCTTGGAAATCCGAAGTGGATCCCGCAGCGCCACTGGGTTCTCTTCTACCTTGGCCGCTCCCTCGGCAACCTGGCCGATCCGCGCTCGGTGGACACCCTGCTGGCATCCTTGAAACCCGAGTTGAACGAAGCCCGCCACGGGCATCCCGATCCGGCCGAGCCGAACATCCACTTTCTTCACCTCGAATACACCCCCTGCTGGCGCGCTTCTGCCGCCTGGGCATTGGGACGCATCGGGGACAAGCGGGCTGCCACGCCCCTGCTCGATGTCGTCCGCAACCTGAAGAATGCCACTGACGTCCGCCACGCTGCGGCCGAAGCCCTCGGAATCCTGGCCGACCCTGAGACCCTGGAGAAGATACGGCTCCTGGCCCGGGATTATCCCGAGCACTCCACCCGGCTCGTCCTTCGGGAAGCCTGCACCGGAACAGCAGGAAACCAGTAAGCCCGGCTTTCTCACAACCTCCTGACCGAGCCGGGACTGTTTCAGCCGCTCCCGCCGGGGAAGGTCATCGATCGCGCGCTTTCGAGGTCGTCCACCTGATCAGGTTGAAGAGGAGCTTGTCGGCGACCGGATCCCTGCCGAGGTTCTCGACAATGCGAAGCTGTGAGACGATGCAGCGGCCCTTGCCGCACGGCACGGCTGCCAGGTCGGCACCCCACCAGGTGGCGCCGGGACCATAGTAGTGCCGCTTGCTCCGATCGAATTCGGGAAACCAGTCGAAGCCGATGGCCCCGACGATCGTTTCTCCTTCCACCTTCTGCAGGGTGATCGGTGCCCAGACGTTCTCGTAGAGCGGCCCCATCATGCCGTTGACAGGAAGACCGTCGAATACCGGATGGTCCTTCACGAGATGCGGGATGCAGGTCCACAGGCCGATGGCCCGCTTGGAGTAAACAGTGACGGGAAGCAGCGGAGATGACGGGCCGGCTTTGCCAAACGGGGCGTTGCCTCCACCACCCTGCAGGTAGACGCCCGTGCCTCCCGCCTCGATGATCTCTGCCAGTTGTCCGAATCGCCTGCGTTGCTCAGGGGTCCAGGCTTCGGTGCGCGACACGAACACGGGAAGCACGGGGTCCATTCGCGGACCGAATTCCACGAACTCGATTCCACGCTCCTTCAGAAACGGTTTCAGCGAACCGGAGGGATCGAAAACGGCAAACCGCTTGGCCGGAGGCATCAACTGCGCCGTGGAAAAGACATCGAAATCCTGCTCGCCTCTGACCAGCACACGGCCACCTTCCGCGACGAGTGAGGCCCTTACCGTATAGCTTCCCTCCAGGGGCCTGGTGTCGAGTTTCTCGCTGAAGAGCGGGGTGATGCCCCGGCCCAGGTCCCTCCCGGTGGATTGGGTGAACACCATCCGGCCGTCCGCAGAGACGACTTCCACCTTCAGGGCTCCTGCGAGGGCTTCGAGTTCGTTTACCCCGGTGATCTCGATCCGGGTCCCGCCCGCGGCATAGACGTTCCGTGGGCGAACCCGGATCGACAGGAGGCGCGGCTGATTCGCTGCTTTCGTGCCTTCATAGGCGTAAGTCTTGGGATGACGAAACAGGTCGAGCAGGCCCGCGCCCATGATCCAGTCGCCGGCGGTCAGGGCGTGAATGCAGTAACCCTTCACCTTGGGATTGCAGCGCACCGCCTCGATCATGCGCCGGTTCGCGGTTCCATGGATCTGCTGCTGGTCGAGGCAGAAGCTTTTCAGATCGGGATAGACCTCGTCCAGGCCGCTCTCCTTCAACGCCTGCCGATGTTCCTCCGCGAGGCGACGATGGTAGATCGTGGCGGGAGCGATGGGATTGCCATCCCTGGCGAAGCGTTCGTTGTTGTCCACCAGATCGGGCAGGCTTCCGTAGCCGAGCTCGGAGAAGAACGTCATCAATCCCGGAACCACGTTCTTTCCGGGCATCCGTCCCCCAAGTCCCATCGCCCGCATCTCGGCATGGGTCTTGCTGCCGGTCAGGAGCAGTTTTTCGTAGACCCCGTCGTTGATCTGCGGTCCGGGATAATCGTGGATGTCGTTGAACCTGATGGGCTCGGATTCGTAGGGGAGGTACATTCTCGCACCCTGCGCCCAGCCACCCGACTCATCGAGAATCAGGCGCGTCGGGTCGAGCTCGCGAGCGAGCATCGACATGGGATGCAGGAGACGCATCAGCACCGGCCGCTTCAACTCGTTGAAGAGCTCCCACTGCACAACGGAGGCGCGGTTCCTGTCGCGCAGGATACTCTCACGCACCTCGTTCTCAACCCACCCGGGCAAAGCCGGTGATTCCACCGGGAAATCCATGCACTCCACCGCGAGGCTCCCCACCGTGAGCACACCCATCTCATCAGTGAGGTCGAGCCACATCGGTGGTGGTGGCTTACGCCACGGCCGGATCATGTTGAACCCCGCCTCCTTCGCGAGCTGGATCTCGCGAATCGCCATCTCACGGCTGTCGGGGTAGGCGAGCCTTGTCGGGTAGAGCCCCTCGAAAAAAGTCGCTTTCAGGAAGAGGGGTTCACCGTTCAACTGGAACTGCTTGTCGCGAATCGTGAACTCCCGCATGCCGAAACGCCCCGTCCACCGGTCGGAGACCACTCCGCCAGACGCGACCGTCACCTCGGCGCGGTAGAGGTGCGGATGGTCCGGCGACCAGAACTTCGCATCGGGAATCTCCAGCGTCCAGCTCTGCCGGTGGGTCCCCGGTTTCAGTTCCAGCAACTCGCTGAAGCTCGCCACAATCCCGTCCCGCTGTCCCACCGCCCGGATCGCAAGGTCAACCCGGGCGGACGTAGCGGACTCACCGCCATGATCGAGTTCGCCATGAATCGTCGCCGTGTTGTCGGAGATTCTCGGCTCGATGAAGACCTCCTCCACATAAACCGCACCGGTGGCCACCAGTCGGGCCGGTTGCCAGATCCCTCCGGTGATGGCGCCCCGCCACTGTGGCGTCTCCATCGCCCCCACCCCGTCGATCTCCTTGTCCTGCAGCAGGATCGGACCCGCCACGCGCAGGATGAGCACGTTCTCTTCCCCAAACCTCAGCAAGTCGTCGATCCGGAACTCGAAGGGCGTGAATCCGCCTTCATGCAAGCCAACTGCCGTCCCGTTCAGCCACAGCTCGGACCGGAAATTCACTGCGTCAAACTGCAGGCGAACGACCTTTTTCTTCCACTTTGCAGGAACCGTGAAGCTCTTTCGGTAGAAGGCCACGCCCTCGTAATCCTTCTCAATCTCCTCCCAGCAACTGGGGACCTGGATCGGACGGGTGCCTTCCAGCTTGGTAAAGACTTCTTCGCGGTGCCACCCCGCTTCCCGACCTGTGTTGGCGGGATCAAAGGCAATCATCCAGGTCCCGTCGAGGGACTGCACCTGCCGGACCTCGGCCCCACTGGCAAACGGAAGGCACGAGCTGGCTACCGCAATCCATGGAAGGAGCTGTTTCCTGAAGTTGGCCATCATTGGAGGGCTTCCAAGATACTTCCTGAGTTCTTTCGAGGCCCTTCGCAAACCGGTCAAGATTCCTTTCGAATCAATTACAATTCCCGGGCTTTAGTCAAAGTATTGGATCTTTCCTTGGGTCACCTGACAGCCTGCCAGCGTTCTTTCACATGGGTGTCGTCCCACAAAATCCGAAAAGGGGGCGGTTGACACACCACGGTACACGCCCGTGAGGAAACGGAAGGAGCTTGCGAACACTCTCCTCGTCCGGGAAGCATCGCTATTCTTGAGATTTGACAGTCTCTCCCGTTGCTGCTCAATGAGTCCATGAATAACCTGCCCCGTCCTGCCAATCACAAGACGAGCCGATCACGTTCCGGGCTGATCGTCCTGACCATCGTGCTGTCACTCACGCACCTTGATCACAAGGCATCCGGCGAATCGGATCAAACCACTCGAATCTCCGATCCGGCCCAGCACAAGCGCACGGGAAACAAGAGTTATCCCTACCGTGCCAAGAGCGAGTACATCCTCAAGGAACTGGATCTCCAACCGGGAGATGTGGTGGTGGACGTGGGCGCTGGTGACGGCTTCTGGTCTGAGAAGTTTGCCGAACACGTGGGTGAATCGGGTCTCGTTCATGCCGCTGAGGTCGCCGAGAAAAAGGTGGCGCAGATGAAGGAGAAATATGCCTCCTCCCCTCAGATCAAGCCTTGTTTGATTGAATCCGACAGCACTGGCCTGGCCGAGAACTCCTGCGACCTCGCCTTCCTCTCACAGACCTATCATCACCTGAACAAGGATGGCCACGTCGACTATCTCAAGCACCTGCACAAGGTGCTCAAGCCAACCGGACGCATCGTGATCATCGAGAAATACATCGAGACCGGGCTCGGCGCGGGCACCCATGGCACCCGGTTGAGCCGCCTGATCCGGGAGGTCGAAGAAGCGGACTGGGTGGCAGTGCGCCTCGAGATGATGACCGGCACCTATCACTACCTCGCCGTCCTTGCACAAAAGGAACTCTTCCCGCCGGAACCGGAAAAGGAAAAGAAGACGGAAGACAAGAAAGAATCCCAGCCGAAGAAGTAACCCCGGCTGGGATGCGGGGACGAGGCGCGACCCGCACCAGTCACCAGGCCTGTCGCTCCACCTGCCCCGGATCCGTCACCTCGGTGACTGGAACCGGGGACTGCCTCCGGAGAGGGATCCAGGAATTCGGCTCACGAATCCAGACCCCCTTATTCGGTGGCCCGCCATCGAGAAACCCCTGTCACGAATGCTGCAGGTCCACGGTCTCGTATCCGCCCCGTCTCCGGAAAAGGAGGAAGAGGACGATGTATCCAAGCAACATCGAGACCGGGAACACCGCGATGGTGGCCAGGGCCGATTTGCTGGCTCCCTGGGTCAGCTGTTCTATCGTTTCTTTCTGATCGTCCCCTAGTTTTTCCAGATGCCCGGGATCGACGGCCTGGTATTCACCCAACACGCTGTCTTTCTTCGCGACAATCTGCTGGTGCAGGGCCGGTTGTTCCTTTTCGAGTCGGCTTTCCACTGCGCGGTCCTGGATCTGACCCAGGAACACCGTGCCGAGAATGCCGACGCTCATCATGCCCACCGCGCTGGTGGCGTTCAAGGATAGTGCCCCGCCCTTCGGGAAGCGCTCGGCCACGATCCCCAGCATGGTCGGCCACAAGTAGGTTTTGCCCACACCGTAAAGCGTCGCCGCGCCCAGGATCGCCAGTCCGGCCGCCTTGCTCAACATCACCAACCCGATCGCCGCCAGGACACAACTGACAATCAGCAGGCCCAGTGGCGTCAGGATCTTCACAACGGGCGCCGCGCAGAATCGCAGGATCATCATGATCAACGAGGTGTAAACCAACACCCATCCCGCATTGAATCCCAGTTTCTCCATGGGCCCTTTCATGAGATCCGTGATCCAGCTGTCGGTGCCCAGTTCGGTGGTGGCCAGGGGAATCATCAATAGCAGGAGGAACAGGAACATGGGTCGACCCAGCGACCTGGTGTAGACGCCGAATGCGCCACAACAGGCCACCGAGCAGGCAAGGGAAACATACCAGGGCAAACCAAGCCACCGCCCCATTTCTCCAAAGAGGAAAACCAGCACCAGGAACATTCCGATCGCACCAGTCTCGCGAAACATCTCATGATCGGAAATCCCGGCTTCGACCCGCTCGTGAACGGGAAACCTCCGTCCCAGCATCAGGAGACCGTAGATAACCATGGGGACAAAGAGGGTTGCCACCCGCCAGCGCCAATCCAGGTCTCCGAGATCGCTGACTGCGATCCCGAAGATCCCTCCGGCGACCATTCCCGCCGGCCAACTCGCGTGCAGAATATTCAGCCAGGTGGTCTTGTTCCTGCGGAACATGGAGGCCACGACCGGGTCCGCCACGGCCTGCGCAGCGCCGTTTCCGATCGAGACGATGAAGGTGCCGAGGTAGAGCCACCAGTAACCCTTGGCGAAAATCAGGATCACCGTCGAAAGGATGTGGCAACAAAAGGCAAACGCCATGGTCCTGCCGTAGCCGATCCGGTCCACAACCAGGCTGGCCAGCACGATTGCTCCCGCAAACGGCCAGAGCCCCACCCCGAGGATTTCACCCTTCTGCGTCTCCGTCAGTCCGAACTCCTCCCCCCATTCCCCGATCACCTGGCCCCGGATGACAAAGACCGCCGCAGTGGCGGCGATGGCCATGAAGCACGACCAGAAGAGCATCATGCGACCGGACCGCCCAAGTTCGGTAACATCGGGATCGGTGGATTTGGAGCGCTTGATCATCTGATTGTATTCCCTTGGAAATTGATTTTCTTCGATCCGTTTCAATCAAGCGGGCCGGGACGGGTGATTCGCGGAGCGGTCTTGATCCTCGGACGGACCGACAACCAGTCGATACCCTGGAAGACCGGGTCGTCGATCTCGCGGACCTCCTCATCACCCCGGTAGGGGCACATGGTGTCCACCCACAGGATGAGCCTGCGCCGACTGACGGGATCAACCTTGACCCCGTGGTGATCTCCACTCGAGACGAGATCGATGAACCTGCTCTTGTAGGAGAGACGCGTCATGGGTTCCGGAGTCCGGTAGGCGACCGGGTCGCGCTGGTGGTAGCCCTCCACCATGATCATGTCCGCGATGCCAAATCCCGGGGGCGGATCGACGGGTTTCTTGTAGGCTTTCCCCCAGGCCGGCCGGCCGGTGAGCAACCAGTAGGTTTCGTCAAATCCGAGGCGACCCGGGCGCGGAGTGGTGTCGAACACCGCTCTCCCCTCCCCTTCTCCCTCGTGGCACGAGCTGCAATATTGATCCAGAACGGGCCGGACGTAGCGCGGATAGCTGACCGTGTCCTCGCCCCAGGAGGGCGCGGTGATCCGGCTCGGTTGCCGCGAGAAGGCCAGCGCCGGCGCAGCGTTGGCGGGAGCAGTGCTGTGACTCTCGTGGCAGCCCACGCAACCGCGGCGTTCCCCGGGCATCACACCGGTGAAACTTCGCATCGTCTGCAAGGCCCGGTGTTCCGCGTCGAGGAGCTGGAAGTGAAGCGGAATGCCGGCGGGAACATGGAAGGCAACCGAACCATCACGTTCGACCGGCACGGTTCCGAGCACGCGCTTGACTCCCTCGGACTGCACCCCCGAGACGACCGGTCCGGTGGAGAGGTAAGGCCGCTTGTGCCAGTAGGTGTAGGTCTTGTGATCAATGCTGAGAACCCGCAGGA
The DNA here is from genome assembly GCA_002501065.1 of Akkermansiaceae bacterium UBA7890. Taxonomy (GTDB): domain Bacteria; phylum Verrucomicrobiota; class Verrucomicrobiia; order Verrucomicrobiales; family Akkermansiaceae; genus Roseibacillus_B. Next base: position 8,778 of record DLRK01000093.1, on the reverse strand, counting down.
ACTTGGCCCTCCCCTCCAGCTTTCCGGTGGTGTTCTCGTAGACATTGCTGCTGTAAAAGATCCCCCCTTTCGGCTTTGAGCGCTCGTTACTTTCAGGCCAATCCACCAAGTCGGGACGCACCATCGGCACGGAGCGTTTCCGCAGCGGGATGGCATGGAAGATGTGGTGCTCCCCCTCGTAAACCAGCTCCCGGTTGCCGTCCACATCCATCAGGTAGAGCCGGAACTTGCCGTTCCGGTTTGCCGAGACCAGGAAGTCCTTCTCTCCGAGCGGATAGGGCGAATAGTAGGCACTGAAGTTCCCGCTGCGATGGTAGCTCGGCGACTCGGTCGGATCCGAGGGGCCGTTGCCCGACTCCGGCCATGCCAGGTCGGCCGTGACCTTGGTGAGTCCCTTGGGAAAGTTGCTTCCCTTGTTGGGATCGATGATCCCGAGCGAACCGCTGAACCAGTCATGGTGGGCGCTCCCGGTGAACATGACGCGGCCGGTGCCCGGAATGCTGCGGGCGTCCTTGAGAAGATCGGGCCACACGCTCTGGTTGCCCCAGAAGGTGTTGACCTGCGTGCCGTCCGGATTGACGGTCCACAGGCCCTGCGCGCGCCAGAGTGGCTTGTCGGTGTATTCCCATCGCGTGTAGACGATCCGGCCATCGTCCATGACCGATGGCAGATAGTCCGGCTCGTTGTTGCGCGAGACGAGGTAGATATTCTCTCCGTCGAGATCGCAGCGGGTGAGCACGAAGGCGTTGGTTGGCGGCATGCAGCGCACGTAAGTGTGTCCACGGGTGGAGGAGAAGAGGATGTGCTTCCCGTCGGGAAGATAGATGGGATCAAGATCGTCATAGGGACCGCTGGTGAGCTGGCGGAGATCGGAGCCATCGGCATTGATCTCGTAGATGTGAAACGACTTCTCGTTGTGGGGCTTGAAACAGAAGAGAATCTTCCGGCCGTCGTAAGAAACGTCCGGCCGCCAGAAGGAACCGTGCAGGGGGCTCTTGGGCATGATCTGCACCAGAGCACCGTCAGGCGAGAGCCCTTCAAGCGCGAGCAGGCGGGCTCCGGGGACCGCCATGTAACCGAGGCGATGCCTTGTTTCATGATGTGACTCGCTGCCCCCTGGATAAGGCATGTCCACGAACACCACCTTGTCAAAATCCACAACCGGATTCCTGAACATGATGCGGCGCTTGATTCGCCGCACCTGCAGGTAGAGCTCACGATCGAAGTCCTGTATCCTGGCAGCCTTGCGATCCAGGGCATCGAGTTCGGCAAGTTCACGGTCGAAGTTGATCTTGATTCTCCGGGCCAGTTCGCGGGTCCACCCAATCTCGCTCCGGATACGTTCCCCCGTGAGGTTTCCAGCCTGAAACATCCAGTCGTTTTCGATGACGCGCTGTGCCTCGTCCCCGGTTAGTGAACGAGTCGCTGGTGTCGACGGTTCGACGTAGGGTGCCACAGGTTCCTGGAGACGAGGGCGATCATGCACCAGATCCTGCCGACCCGTTTGGAGGACAAGCTCGATCCATTCCGGCGCAAATCGCTTTCCGGCGCCCTGCTCTTCGAGCTTCGCACACTTCTTCTGAATGAATTCGATCTCCTTCCATCTCGCCAGATCCTCCCCGCTCTGTCGCGCCCACTGGTGGTCCGTCAAGGGCATGTATTCGGTAAGCTGGCCGAGCATTTTTCTCATGGCGGTGGCGTTGAGGTTTTCGTCACCGCCCGACAGGTAATGGGCGACGTTCACCCCCGTGAACCTGGCATAGTCACGACAATCCCCGGGAAACTTCAGCTTGAGGATCTCCAGGAGTTCCCCGGCCGTCGATTCGTCCAGGGTAATCCCGCGCTCCCCGATGGCACGCTGCGTGTTGGACAGCATCTCGGCGAAGGTTTCTCCGGTGATGGAGAGTTTGCGAAGCTTCTCCCTGTTGGCGAGGATCTGTTGCACACGCTTTTCGTGGTAGCGCCGGGCCGGCTCCTGCCCATCTTCGTGCAACCGCGCCACTTCAGCCGGCGTGAGGGCCTCACCATAGATCCGCAGATTGTCCATCGCGCCCTGGAAACTCTCCCTCCCGTTGCTGGAGCCGATACATCCCGGAGCGCTGCCTCCCGCTCTGATCACACCCGGCCGCAGGAGCGATCCGATCTCCCTGCCATCCAGGAAGACGCGCATCACCTTGCCGTCGAAGGTGGCGGCGCAGTGATGCCAGCGCCCGTCGAGAACCTGCCCGGAAGCAAGCGCGGCATCACATTCCACGTAGCCGCCCACATTCAGGCCGAAGGACAGGATGGTGGCATTCTCCTGGAACGAGAACAGGACGCGCCGGTTGCCGTCCTCTTTCCGGAAAATCTCGTTGTACTTCTGGAAACTCGAGGGCAGAACCCAGGCGCTGAAGCTGATCTTCTTCACCCCGCCGAAGTCCGGCATCCCGTCTATTTGCATCCGATGCTGCCCGGAAAAATGCACCGCATCCCCGAAGAGTCCGGGCACCCGTTTCGCTGTCCCAGCCGCCATCGCCGCATCGTAGCCCTTCCTGCTGGAATCCGCCCCGATCACTTTGCCCTCCCCCTCGAACTCCCAGTACCCCATCAGGGGCTTGTCGATTGCGACGGCACTTCGGGCCGGGCCGACCGGGAGTGCGATGCAGGTGGTCACGAGCAGGGATGCTCGCACGATCGTAGTGATGTTTCTCATTTTTCTTCTGCTTCGCTGGTTTGGTCATTTGGCGGACACAACCAATCGAACCGCCTTGCCGGCCTCGATGTTGACACGCACCCCGTTGTGCATCTGCCTGCCGCTCCGAAGGAAGGTCTCACCGGTCTCGACGTTACGTACCGAATAGGTCCTGTCGGGCTCGACCGTGAACCACTCCGGCAGCGTATTCATGCGCGGCCAGTCTTCCTGGAATCCGAGGTAGAGCCGATGACGCGGGATATCAAACTCAAGATGACCCTCGTAATCGGCCCTGGCACGGACCACCACGGTCAGGCAATCCACCCCGCCCGGGGCGGCCCCCAGTTCGAGCCCGTCCTGCCAGGGATGGGCGGTAACGCCCCGGGTGTGCATCAGGGCATGGATCAGGGCGGTCCGCACCCCGTTGGCCTGCAGTTTCATCGTTCCCCACATGTGGTCGGGCTCGGCGGTGCGAGCGATATGCGCCGCGGTTTCATGATCCGCCCAGGTAAAGCCCTCCGCCACCGGGACCCGATTCAGGAGATAAAGGCCGCCTTCCACCGAGTCGGCCCAACCGTCAATGCTGCTCCCCTCCCACTGATAGTCCCGGTAAGCCGGCTTGGCGAGGGCCCTCAAGGTCCTGCGAACCTGCGGGCGGTAGGTCTCGGTCCGAGTGGCCATGTCGTAGCAAAGGTAGCCAACATAGTTGTATCCCCACCCGTCGCTGAAAGCCCCGCGACGGGTTCCAGTGGCCTGGTGCTTGATCTCGTTGAACATCATCCCGTCCTGGTTGCATCCCCCTTCCAGGATCCTGTCGAACACCATCCTGAGCTTGGCGGCATAGATCCTGGCCTTGTCCGGATTGTGTCGCGACTCGATTGCGAGAAGGAGTCCGAGCCCGCCAATAATCTCACAGCCATGATCGCGCAACCGGTTGGGCACGAAATCCTCTTGAGAAAAGTAGTAGTCCGCCAGGCGCTCCGCCCAGGCGAGGTATCGCACCTCACCGGTCATGGTGTAGAGCCGGGTCAGGGCCTGGATCTGTTCACCGTTCACCTCGATGTTCCGGGAAGGAATCTTCCCGAAAGGCGTCTCGATACGGGCATGTTTCCACAGGTCGTCCTCGATGGCCCGCATCCGCTCAAACCACTCATCCTTACCCGTCACCTCCACGATGGCGATCAGGCCGTCTTTGACATACTCAGAGGCTTGAAAGACCATCTCCTCGTAATCGAGCGCGGCACGCTGTCCCTTCCTGAGATCGTACGGAACAGGGATGCGGTCCAGATGATTGCACAATCTCTGCTCCGCGTGCAGGACGGCACGAACGGGTCCGTTCAACACTTCGCGATCCACCGCCCAGGCGGCCCAGGTGAAGAAGGGATAGCAATCCGCGGCGGTATCGCGGTAATTCCACCGCCCATCGGCAATGTAGAGACCGGTCTTGGCATCGATCCTGGGCAGGGCCGTTTCGTGCAGCCAGCGATGGACCTTGCTCAACGTCGCACCCGCAATAGCCGCTGATTTCGAAGCCTCTGCGAACGCGCTCCGCTCGGTCTCTTCACCCCCATAGCTGCGGCCCGGACCGGCCAGGCCGACCAGAACAACTGCCAGAGAGACCGTTCCTCTCATCAGTCCAGGAGATTGTTGAGGGTATAATATCCGGTGGTGGTACTCAGCGAGGATCCGTCCTCGGCCACCAGCTTGTTGGTCAACAACTGGTAAACCTCGCCTTTGACCAGGGGCAGGTCCAGGTCGACAGTCATCCCATCCTTGGAGATGGAGCGAAGCGTGGGGTTGACCTCCTCGGTGCCGACTTTCGGAGATCCATATTTCCCGTGGTAGTGATAATGCCAGTGCTTGAATCGGAAAGCAGACGATTGTTGGGCGCTCTCCCGGTTCAGGGGCTTGGTGAAACGCACCTTGAAGCCCGTCCTGGTCAGCACCATGGAATGGATCTCGAACGGAACGGTCTTGCCATCCCAGGCAATGCGTTGGAGCCCCTCTTGTTTACCCCCCACCGATCCCCATCCCCGTCCGGTCTGCCCGACCCACAGTCTCCCCTTCTGGTCGAACCGGATGCGGATACACCCCGACTGCAGGTGATCGATAAAGTTAAAGACGCATCCCTGGTACTCGCCTTTGACCTTCTCGAGGTTCACCCGGAAGATGTTTGACCTCGTCTGGTCCCCGATGAAGACCTGCCCGGCAAACGGTCCGAACCTGCCACCGGTCTCGTCGAATTGGGGATTGCCCGGGGAGTTGGCCACCTCACCATGAGGAATCCAGGCCGCGGGTGGTTTTCTCAGCTTGGAGAACTCCTCGTAAACGAGTTTCTTGCCGGCCTTGTATTCCGGCAGATCCAGCATGGAGGCCGGGTAGCCGTAGAAGGAATCCTTGACGAGGTGGTTCAGGGTGGAAGTGCCGATCCAGCCACCCTGGTTGTCGGTAAAGAAGACCTCGTCGTTGCGGCTGATGCCAATCCCGGCCGGGGAACGCAGTCCATAGGCAAAGGGAACGAACTCGTTCTTGTTGGTCACCTTGATGGCCCAACCGTCAAAACCAAAAGTCGTTCCCATCGCGGCTCCCCCGGCCTTTTCCACCTTCGGTCCACCCCGGCCCGATCCCCCTCCGTCGGCGAGGTTGAGCGTGAGGTAGAAGCTCCCTTCCTTGTCCCGGACCAATCCATGAACATACTCGCAGTAGTTGCCGGCATACTTCCACTTGTCGCAGATGGTCTTGAAGAGATCCGCCACCCCGTCATCATCGGTGTCCTGGATCAGGGTAAGTTCCGGCTTCTGGGCGACCCAGGCGCTCCTGCCATCGGCGGAGACGAGGATCCCCTGGGGATCATGAAGACCATCGGCAAAGAGCGACCAGCGCTCATCCCTGTACTTCCAGATTCCCGCCACCCGGCTGGCAAAGAAGGCGGTGCCGTCGGCACTGAAATCGATCCCTCCCCCTTCAAATTGCAGCGGTTTCCCATCCTCTCCGACGGGAGTCTCCATGGTCTCGACGTGATAGCCCGCCGGAAGAATCTTCGGTTGGGGCTGCGGCGGTTGGGCGCACCACGACCGGTCAGCGGAGAAGATGGCGGTGGCCAGCACCAGAAACATCACGGCATGTGTTGTGATCGAGTTTCTCATGATAGACTAGGGCTTTGACTTCGCCGGGGGGCCATAGATGCCCAGTTCACGAATGGCCGGACTACCGCCGTAATACTTGGTGATCTTCAGTTCCACGGTCCGGCCGCTGGTCGCGTCGAACTCCACCAGGAGGTAGTTGTTCCTGTAGACCGCATTCACGACCGATTTGACCACGCGGCCGTCCACCACCACTTCAAAATCCCTGGGGGCATAATCGTGATGTTCGTAGCCCACAATGCTGACGGAAGAAACCTTCACCGGCTGTGCCAGGTCCACCTTGAGATGGTACAACTTCCCGCCGTTCGCCTCGTCCCAGTAGGTGAAGGGATCGCCGTCGATCGCTCCATGGTCACCAACCGCAGCACCGTCTCTTTCCAGCCCGTCGGGGCTTGAAGCGGTCGCCCCGAGGGCATGATTACGCCCCTGGTTCGGGGGGAAGCTCTGGTTCAACTCGACGAAGACCGAAAAGGAGCGGGCCTCATCCGGTTGCAGGGTGAGCACCCCCGAATCGTAGCTACCGGCCGAGACCCTGACAGCTGTCACCTCCTTCTTCTCAACGAGGAAGTAGACCGGTTTCTTCGCCCCGCTTGTGCGGAAACGGTACTCGATCTCTCTTCCCTCCTTGGCGAACACCAATTCCTGCTCCACCTGAACGCCATCAACTTCGTAAAGGAAAACGGGGTTCTCCCTTCTTTTCCGTGAGTAGCCGCCGAACACCAAGCTCTCCGGCTCACCCCCAATCGATCCGATGCGGAGAGGAAAGGGGATCGAGCCCGTCTCATACCTCATCCCCCGAATAGAGTTCTTGCCATTCCCCCGGCCGGTCCGCTCGCCCCGCAGGTTGATGAATCCGCCCAGCCAGACAAACTCCACTTCGCCGGTGACGGGATTGAAGACGTAGTTGTGGCCGCCGGGCAGGCCCACCGAAATAGTTCGCGGAGAGGCTCCGTCCAGAATGACCCGGTAAACCAGCGGAAGATCCCTCACCACCACATCATGTTTGGCGACCACGGGCGGCGGCACGCGGGGTTTGGGGGGCATCTTGCCGGGTGTCTTCGAGACCGTCATCACGCCCTTCATCGTGAAGGCATGACCGGGCAGGGTGCAGACGTAGGGGTAGTCTCCTTCCTGGCTCGGCGCGACAAAGTAGATCTCGTCGCTTTCTCCCACCCCCACGATCCGGCTCGCAAAAAGCACCCGGTCGTCCTCGGGCACGAAATGGTTCTTCATCGCGGCGGCACCCATCATCCACGCTTTCTGAGCGACGGACAGGGTCACTCCCGACCCCGGTTTGCAGACGATGAGGTTGTGCAGCATGTCATCGGTATTGGCGAGAACCAGCTTCACCCTGCTTCCAGGCACAACCGCGAACTGTTCGACCTGGTAGCGCATTTGCGCTTTTCGAACTCCGATCTGAATGACGTGGTCAGGCTTCTCAAACCCGGGCGGGATGGGCCGTTTCTTGAGAGGGTCCATGGGCATGACGGCATGCGCATGCTTCCCGCCCTTTGCATCGGTTGCCGCTCCGTGATCTCCCCCAACGAACCGGGCGTAATGTTGATCCAGCTCCGCGGCCACTCCCTTTCGCGCCTGCACCAGAATGCGATATCTCAGATTCAGTTTTTCCCCCGGGTCCAGGGTCCGCGGGTTGGAGAAGATCACCGCCGGGCTGAAGTAAGGCATCCCCTTGACCGTGTACCAGCGTGAGGGGTGTCCCGCGTTGGTGGGATGATCGAACATCGTCAGCCCGGCCTCTTTTCCATCCGCAACCACCCCGCTGTGATTCATCCACCGGGCCGGTTTGCCGTGGGTATTGACGCGTCCCTCGCTGTCGAGAAAGTTCCAGGGGACATGGACTCTGGCAGCACGAATGGAGAGCCCCGCATAGCCCCCGTGGCCCGCTCCGCCAGGTTGTCCCGGCAGGGGCGTTCGCTCCAGAACGACCTTCCTGCCTTTCGCCACAAATTCACTTCGCCAGTCGATATGGTAGCTTCCGGTTTCATCCGGTGCACTGACCATCAGGGTCCGCTTCTCCGCGAGCAATTCCGCCTTTTCCGGAGGATGATAGCTGAGCGTCATCTCGATTCGCGCCGAAAAATCATCTCCGGGATGGATCCTCACGTCGGTGACCTCCGATACGCCCCCCGGCAACCCGCTCCGGCGATTCTCCTCCCAATAGTTCAATCCATTGATGAACTTCCAGGAAAACCACCCCGCGTAGTGCCAGACGTGGTCTGCGGGTCTCAACTCGGTCAGCACCGTACCGTCAATCAAGCTCAGCGGGTGGAAGTAGGACTTGTTCAGTTTGGGATCGAACACGAGACGCCAGACCGTCTTGTCCCGATTCATGAGTGCAAGGGACTCCTTCGTCTCCTTCCATCCAAATGACGGTGTTCCGTTTTCCTTTTCTCCCCGGAGCGCCTGGGAAGCAAGCAACGCGAGAGCAAGGGGACCCGACAGCACGATGGGGAGGTATCTCATAACCTGGCAGAAGCCTTGCGATCGGAGTATTTCAGCCCACAGAAGGCCTCATCTTGATACCTTGCACAAGACCTCCGTTCTTTGACCGGGATCAAGTACTTCCACTCGGGAGAAAGAGCTTTCCTGCCACGGCCTTCTGGCGAAAACGGAGCGTGTCTCACGGAACCTCGAGGCCTTCTGCCAGGGCCTTCGTGGAGGAGCTGGACGTCTGTCAGCGCCAACTGCTTCTCTTCAGGCGCCATCAGTTCTTCATTTTTTGACTCAGGTCAAGAACATCGCAACCGTTTCAAAAAACGCACCTTCGCTAAACGTTCCAATTTAACCGCTCCCTTCTCGAATCTATCCGGGACCATCGGTGCTCCTGCCGGAAACGGGGCAAGCCAAGGTGAACACATCCTTCTCCCCCGATTTTCCATTCCATCAAAACAATGACTACCTCTCTGAACCGCTTCGCATCGCTGGGATTCCTGGCCCTCATCC
>DLRK01000011.1:28410-33765 GCA_002501065.1 Akkermansiaceae bacterium UBA7890 | reverse complement strand
CCCTCCATTATAAGATGCAGTGGGACGACAACCTGCGGCGCTTCAAGTCAATGAAGACGCAAACCGATGATATTTTCGTGGTCGAGGTGGAACACGAGATTCCCTACCTCGACGCCAAGTTCGTACAAATCGACTTCGGAGTGAAGTATGATGGCCTGCCCGAACTCAATATCACCAACATGCTCAACGACCAGATCGACGGCGCCGCCGATTCGCTCACCGCCTCCATCACTGCTCCCCTCAAGGGCACCATTGACGAGGCCTTCGAGCGTTTCGACGAAATGCTCTCCGACACCATGTCGGATGCCATTGATCCCATCATCGACCGGATTGGCGAGCTTGTCATCGACCCCCTCTATGCCGATCTCAGCGAATCCTACGCTGACGCCGCTGAGCTGGAGGCATGGTCCGACGCGGGAGGGGACCTCGAAACCATCATCAATGAGTACCTGGTCGGGACTGGTTCTCACCTCGGGTCCAAATTGCAGGAAATCTCCGCGGTCACCACCGGAACCCTCAATGACGCCAGTTCCTTCGTGAACAGGCTGCAGGATGCGACAGGCAAGATGATCATCGGGATCGACACCATTGCCAACCGGGTCGCATTCGCCCAAGGCGCTCCTCAGCTCAACCTCAACCTCGCGGATCTTCCGCCGACCGATCTCGATCCAGAAAACCTCGATCCGGACCCGTCCGGGGTTCTCTCCGGATGGCTCCACAATGAGAATGAGGAGTATCAGATCATCACCCGGATCATCGAGCAATTCCTGCAGGACCTGCCTGAACCGGATGTGGCGGCTGTCATCACCCCTCTCCTCCAGAACGCCACCAGCGAACTCAACACCCAACTCAACGGGCTCCTCGCGGAGGCCGCCCCCGCCCTCGAACAGGCCGCCGATGCCCTCAACCAGGTTCGGGAATTCCTGGTCCAGATTCACCAGTCCCTCGATGATGCCGGATCCCTGATCAATCAGATCCAGGACGTGGTTGACGAGGCCAGCACGGCAGGAGGAGAACTGGAAACCATCCTGCTGGAAGTCGCAGACAGGGCAAAACGCAAGATTCAGGGCGTGATCGACTCCGTCGGCGTCACCGGTGACGTTGAAGATTACTTCAATATCTTCGACGAAATATCGCAGGAAGAGTTCCGCATTTCCCTCAAGACCGACATCAAGGATCTGGTTCTCGGGAGTGACATGCTGGACGCCATCCAACACGTCGCCAGACAGAATCTGCAAGACCTGGAAATCAAGTTCCGCAGCACGATCCAGAGCGTCCTCAACCAAGTCTCCGAAATCGTGAAGGAGGTCGTCTCCAGCACCATTGGCTCACTCGAGAAGAATTTCGCTCCCATGCTGGGCAAGATCGACCAATACCTCGGTGCTGCCGAGATCACCGGTTTCGCCGAGTTCAACGGCGACTCCCTGCGCAAGCTCCGCATGGATCTCATGTCTGAAATCTCGCTGCCGGATCCGATGCAGATCCACCTCTACCTTGAGATTCTCGCTACCACCTCCGAGGACAACTTCACCGGGAACGCCTGCCTCACCCCGGGTGACAAGGCGGTCGAAGTGCGCCTTGGTGCGATGGACACTCCCCTCGACTGGATCGGGGAGGGCCTGACCGGCAACCTCGAGGTGAAGATGAGCCTCAAGGACGATGGGGGCGGACTCGTCCCTAACGGAGTGGGTGGCTCGCTCGAACTGACCGGCGGCACAATCGATTTCCAGGCCGTCCGGATCAACTGCTTCGCAGCCGCAATCTCGGTCGGCCTCGAAGAATGCTATATCGGAGCGAAGGCCTGCGCCACCTTCAGCGATTACGAACTCTCGGCAGGCATCTTTTTCGGGAAAACCTGTACCCTTGATCCTCTTTACCTCGTCGACTCCGACGTGGCCGAACTCATCGACCTGGAAACACCGTTCACCGGAGCCTACGTCTATGGTGAAGTGTGGCTGCCCATCTCTGAGATCATCCTGGGGGTCCCCGCCTCCTGCGTCTTCCGTGTCTCAGCCGGGGTGGGTGTGGGCTGCGGCTTCTCCATCGAAGGCCCTACCTTCATCGCCAAGATGCTTCTCGGCGTGTCCGGGGAGGCTCTCTGTGTCGTCTCCTTCGAGGGCATCATCAAGATGGTCGGCGTGATCCAGAACGGCAGATTCAAGGCCAGCGGATCAGGGAGCTTCGGAGCCTGCGTTGGCTTTGCCTTCATAAAGATCTGTTTCAACGCCACCATCAAGATGGAATACGATGACGGAACCTGGTCGGTGGACTACTGACGCAATCCCCTGAACAAAGCACTTACTGTCTTTCTGCTGCCATGAATTCCAATTCTCAGCCTGCCATCGCAACCCTGGTCCTGACTGCGGTTGCCCTCATCCATTCCTCCTTCGCCCAGAATGCCGACCCGGTGGTCTACACCGTAGGCAATACCTACGACGTTGGCGGCGGCACGCACTACGCCTACCTTTTATGGCAACCCGGCGATGCCACCACCACTTTTGGCAAGTCCTTCGCGATCTACCGCAAGAACGGAGCCGCCAACTCGGCCAACCCCTACGCCCGCCTCTCCGTTCAGTCACTGCAGACATCACCCGGCGCCATCCACGCCCTTCTCAAACTCGGGGGCATGATCGATGCCAACGCCGCCGCCGCCGCCGCCCGCATCAATCTCCTTTACAGCCAGACCACGCTGCAACCTGACGAGGTGATCGAACCGACCCCGGCTGCTCCAGATCCCGTGGTGGCCGGACAACTTGCCACCCTCTTCGAGATCGCCGCGGGCGATCCCGAGATTCTCCAGCGTCTCATGTTCCTCGGCCGGACCCACCCCGGTGTCATGATCTCGATGGGGCACGCATTCGCGATCAAGGTGACGCCCAATTCCCTGCACACCTACGAGGTGCGCGAAATCGACGGCCCCGGAAACGACCTGCGGGTCATCGGCCGCGTAACGCTCGATGCCGCCAACCCCCTCATGCTGGCCCGGCCCGGTCGGCCCGTGGCTGTTCCCCACCCTGCCCCGGATCCCAGGACCCAGCTTCGGCATAGCGGGAAGGATCATTTGGCCTGCCGCTTCCGGTGGGGGATGCCCGTTGCCCTGCGGCGGCTCGTCCCGCACACCTTCGGCTACGATCTCTACCGGGTTAAAAAGGACGTCGCGGTCTCCCTCAACTGGGACAATCCGCTCAACCCGCCCGATATTTCCAACCTGCTTGCGCTCGTTCAGGCGAGTTCAGGCAACCCGGATCCCAACGCCAAGCGCGTAAACCAGCTCCCTGTTCTTCCCGATACCGTTCTGACTGAATTGGAGGCGGCCAACCTCGCCGATCGCGAGACAATTTTCACCCATGACGACAACGAGCCGCCAGAACATCCCTTCCAAAGCGGCGAGGATTTCTACTACTACGTCGCCGCCCGCGACATCGCCGGGCAACCCGGCCCGTGTTCCGGGGGGACCTATGTGATCTACTGTGACCGTCTGCCTCCGCCCGTTCCCACCATCGAATCCGTAGACAACGTTCATACCGCCGGCACCCCTGAGGAAACCGCGAGGCAGGAGGGCTACCAGCATTTCCGCATCCGCATCAACCAGCTTCCCGACCTTCCCGAGAAGAACGCTCCGGCCAGGTATTGGATCTACCGCTGGACTCATTCTCAGGAGTCCATGTTCAAGGGTCGCAACCCTCTCTCTAACCGCGTTGCCGTCGTCAATCACGTTCCCGGCCAGCGCTTCGTGGAATACGAGGATACCGGCGCGGACGCGCCGGGGATTACTCCCAATGATGAAAGCGATTACGGCATCACCCATTGGTATACCGTCAGGGCCGAGGACGAGCAGGATCCCGCCTGCGCTCCGTTCAACCTCTCCGGGCACAGTCCCCCACTCTGGGGCGTGCTGCGCGATCGCAAGGGCCCGGGCCGGGCCACCGGAACCGCGTCCCGGTGTCTCGCTTTCCCACTGATCGAGAAGCTGGGGGTAGAGCCCGGCTCAAAGTCCGACTTCGGTCTCCGCGGAGACCAACCGGGCTTCATCATCAGGATGACTTGTAGAGATCCCCTGATCAACAGCTACGACGTTTGGGTCGACGATCCCACTACCAAGACGAACCCGGATTTTGAATCTACCCGCTTTGCCACGTCGTCCGGCATCAAAACCCTCTGCATTCCGATACCCGAACAGGAGGGCACGGTCATCGGGGTGCGCTGCCGCACCAGGAACGGACAGGTCAGCAGTTGGTCCATCACCACCGATCTGCTTCCACCGTCGTCACCCGGCGCCGCAAATATCTACAGCTACCAGTGCAACGTCGAGGCCCGCTACACGGAGATCGGAAACATCCCGCCCGCTGAGTTTCCTGTCAGACACGAGTTTGAAGGGCCCGACAAAATGTATGCCGGGCCCAGAGGGACGATCACTATTCCCGCTGACGCCCGGGAATGGCGCGTCTATCGGCGCACCGGACCGCGGGGAAGTTACGAGATGATCGGACGCGGAGCTGGCGATGCTCTGCCCCCGGAGGAAGAATGGACTGACCGCGCCCCACCCACCGTCAACGACACCGCGGTCTGCTACTTTGGACAGCTCTTTGATGAAAATGGCAATGCCGGACCGCTGACCCAGCTGGCCTGCTTCACCTTTTCCGGCGGCACGCTGCCCATTCCCATGCTGGAAGACATTCAGCATCTGGAATCAAGTGCCGACAAAGCGCAGATCAAACTCAAATGGTTCTGCGACACAGTCGGGGTGGATCGCTTTGAAGTCTGGGCTGCCGCCGAAGGAATCGATGATCCCGCGGTGGAGGGTGCCAGTCTCTCCGATTCGCTGGAGGCAAGCCCCTCCACCGTGATTTCCACCCCGGACGGCGAGATTGTCTTTACTCCCTACCAGACCCCCCGGGTGACCAATCCCCTCTTTGGTGAAAGCTCTCCTGATTTCAACCTCACCCTCCTCGTTCCAGATGGAAAGAAAGTCTACTTCGCGGTTCGGGCGGTCACCTCCGGCCGGTTTGGCAACCGCACAGTTGGCCCTTGGAGCAATGTCGTCTTCGATCACTGGCAGGAGCCCAGTCTTCCCGGCCAACCCGTCATCCCCTGGCCCGACCGGCCCCTGCCCACCCTCCAGGAACTCGGCTACGACATCACCAAGTGCGTGAAGGGAGAAGGCCCCTTCTATGCGCAGAAACTGCCAAGGGAGGCGCCGGGGGCTGCCGGAATCATGGTGGGATCCTTCCTCGCGGATAGCGTGAACGAGACCGAATCATCCAGATCATTCTGGCAGCAAACGGCCAGCAATCCACTCAACAACTTCTTCCGGTTCCGCAATCAACAGAACGGCTCCCCTGGCGCTGACAACCT
>DLRK01000011.1:0-28031 GCA_002501065.1 Akkermansiaceae bacterium UBA7890 | reverse complement strand
CCATCCCGATGTCGTGCCCAACCTCACGCAGGTCACACCCCTCATCGACCGGATCACCTACAAGACCAAGGGCCAATCGCTGGAAGTCAACGATCCCTTCTTCCTCTTTCCCACAACCACCTTTGATCCCTACCAGGTCCGCATCCCGATAGCGGGAACCTTCGAGCGTGACGGCACCTTCGATACGGAAGTGTTGACCGAACAGGGATCCCCTCCCGATTACCTCAAGGGGTGCAATGGCATCATGCTCGTCCTGGATCGCCTTCCCGTCATCCAGGGCCGGAGTTACCAGTACCTCCTCGTTCACTTCGACAATCGCGGAGAAGTGGAACGGGTCATCCCAACCAACATCGTCTCCCAGTAATTAGAGATGAAACTTCAGCGTCTCATGCATTCCCGTCCCAACATCCTCCGGTCCACTGTCGTGGGCTGCATGCTGGTGTGTTCCCTCCCCTCGGGAGCTGCCCCCTCCACAGAGTTGGCCAGGGAATTCTGCACAGAGCTGGAATATGTCCCCGGTGGATTTGCAATCGTAACCAAGGCCAGCGGGCAGGTTCGGGTGGGAAGAGTGGACGCCCTCAACCAGGTCTTCTTCAAGCCTTCCTACCGGAGCCACCAGCCGGATGTGCGCTCCGTCACATCCGGATTCCATAACGGCTCCACCGAACAACTGGCCTTCGCTTCTCCCACCGCCAACAGAGTCCTCTTCGTCCCGGTCGACGGCACCTCCACCGTCCCCTACTTCCCCCGGCAACCTGGCCCCAACGGCGTCTCCCTCTATCGCGAAGGCAATGGCAGCCCGGACCGCCTCCTCCTGCATTGCCTCTACGGCCCGGCCTCCTCCAGCCCGCCCTTCCCCGATGACTACCTGGAGGCCACCGAAGGCTCGAACATGGGCAATCCCGTGCTCATCAACGAGGCGGCAAAGAACTTCGATCTGGACGCCATGCAACCGCTCTATCTCGACTCCATCGCCCGTCGTGAAGCAGTGGCGGGATGGTATTTCCCCGACGGCCCCCGACTCCTTCTCCTTTACGATGACAACGGCAAGATAGGTCCCACCCTTGGTGATCCACTCCCGCCAGAAACCCGCTTCGCCAGCAATGCCCGAAGGGCTGACGGCGGGCTCATGGTGGTGGGATACGTCATTGGCTCCAAGGATGTCACCCTCATCAACATCGACACCAGCAGCACCCCGTGGCAACCGGTTTCCCCCTACCGGGTTGATACCCTGCCTTTCGGTGTCGGTTCCATCTCTGCAGCCACTGGCGCGGATGCTCCCAACGGCCTTCTCATCACATCGGACGATGGAACTGGGAGTGCCTACGGGCAAATCGACGAATCCGGCGGAAAGATCGACATCGTGCAGGATTTCACCTCCACCCCAGATAAGATCATCCATGGCTTTCTGCCCGTAACGGGCCACGGAGCGATCCTGCTGGAGGGTGATGAGAGGGGATCGTCCAGCTTCAGATTCCATGTGTGGGATGGCTCCAGGTTCACGCTCAAGGACAGCGGATCGCTCCCTCCCACCCTGCCTGCGCAGACCACCTTCGCTACTCTCTTGTGGTATGACAACGAACCTCTGGTCGATCTCGATGCCAAGCTCCTCCAACTGGACGTCGAGCCGGATTGGACGAACGGAGCCGGACCCGTTCCCGCAGATCTTACAAGGGAGAACTACGTCGACCAGGGCACCGGACTCGCCAATCCGCTTGCCATTACCCCATCTGTCCCGGGCCAAGCTACCCACGTCCTCACCAACCAGCTTCTGGACACCTGCTCGCTGGCGGTGCTGCAGCCGAATTCAGCCCTTTTCACCCCACCTCTCAGGGTAGAACCCGCCAGCGATAACTACAACGATGCCGTCCTGGCGGAAGCCCTGGCCAACACCGACTACGAAATCCTCTACCGCGAAGACCGCCCTGGAGCCCCATGGCAGACCTATACCTTTGCCTTCGGGGTGGGCTACTCCTCTTCCTGGCAATTCTATGCCCGCCACCTCGGCACCGGTGAGTCCGGGCCTATTATATCCCGCACCTACACCTTCCCGGCAGAAGGTCTGCTGGGCATGGACTCCGACAAGGATGCGGTCCCCGACTTCGTCGAGCAGTGGCTTGGCCTCGATCCCAATGGCGGACCGGACACCGACAATGACCTGCAGTCGGATCTGGAGGAAATCCTGAGTTCCACCAACCCCGGTGATTCTCAGGATGTCACCCAGACGGAAAACCGTAACCCGCCCTTCGCGGGCGAAGGATTCCTCCTGATCGCCCAGGCCTTCGATGCCACCACCGGAGAGGCTTCACCCGGCGAGCAGATCCAGGTGCGCAGCATGTCCAGCTCGATCCTTGACAACGGCAAGGTCGAAAACCTCACCACCCCTCCCGCCCTGGTGGGACAACTGGGCGCTCATCTCACGGTCAATACCCCCATTCCTCACCGGCACTGGGCGGTCCTCAGCTCCCCGGTGTATTTCAACCTCGGCACGATGGCCTCCCCTCCCCGGAACGGCCGGGAGGTCTTTCGACTCCTGCAGGTCCCCGATCTCGCCCTGCCCACTGTCAATCCCGCCCTGAGCGGAACTGACCTTGCAAGCGATGCCCAGGCCTGGATTGACGCTGCCCAGGTGGCCTATGGCACCTACCACCCGGCAGATGATATCAGCGGGATTCATCCCCTTGATACCGCCATCGCGGTTATTGGGGAAGCCGCACTCTATGATGCCCTTCTCCGCCTGGATCCTGAGATTCAGGATTCCCTGGATGTTCCGCAGACCATCATCAATCCCCCTCATCCCTACATTCCAGGTTACAGGCAATTTACTCTCTTCGGGGAACGCGACGGCGATGCCGGACGCCATCCCCTCACCGAGCCCATGATCGCCGCCCTTGAAGCCGACGGGCTCAGTTTTGCCAATCTGCTCACTCTCATCGAGGTTGCCGCAAATGCCGCCACTCCCGAGGCCGAGGCTCTCCGGGACGTCACCACTGCGCTCTACAATCATCACGTTGCCAACTCGTCCACGACCCCGCTCATGCCTCTTCCCCTGGAGGTGCTCCGCCTGCTGGCTCGGCAGCAACCCCGCCCGGTCGAGTATGACCCTATGCCGGGCATCACCGAGGGTGACATCATCCAGGCCCAGACCGCCATCACGGGCATCCTGGACCAGCTTCCTGCCGCCTATCGTCCCATCACCTCCATCACAGTGGAGGTCGGCCCCCCCTCGCTGCCCGACCAGGCCTTCGGCTACACCAACATAAGCAGTGGCAACCCGGTCGTCTTCCTCGACTCCTTCGGCGAGATCTTCACCCTCGACCAGGGGCTTGGCCTCGCGCACGGCACCCGGATTTCCGCCTTGGGCTACAATGACCTCACGCCACCGGAAGGTCATGAGGCCATCGAACCGCTCGGCCTCACCGTCCTCTCCGTCCCAATGGCTTCCAATTCGGATTCCAATGGGAATCTTCTCGATGACGACTGGGAGGAGTTTTTCTTCGGGGCTCTCGGCGTGGTCAACCCTTTCGACCCGCATCCGGTCAATGGCTTCAGTTATCTGCAACTCTTTCTCCTCGGCCACGATCCACGCTGCGAGGATCCTCCTCCTGACGAATCGATGGTGTTACTGGAACTGAGCGATCCCGAAGTGATCATCCTGCCCAACTCCAATTTCGGACTGCGCTTCGAATTCCCGGACATCTTTTTCAACAACTTCGCCTGGTCCCTCTCTCAGTCGCCGGACCTGCAGGTCTTCAGCGAAATCCCCGGGGCAGTCTTCCAGTCCGAGGGTGACAACCACTACCTCGTGGACGTGGGTGCCATCTACTCCGGGTTCGAGCGTCGCTTCTTCCGGATCGAAATGGCCCTGCCATAATGGCAGGGTGCGGCCGCCCGACTGTGCTTCGCCCCCGAAGTCCCTCCAGAATCTCCTCCCCGCCGGGAAAGAGACCCTGACAGCCCTTCACTTGGTGCGGAAGAGATAGATCCCCTTCTTGTTTCCGATCCCGATGTCGGTCCTCTTGTCGCCATCAAGATCGCCCACCGCGATCTGGGTTCCTACTCCCGAATCCGTGTCCACGAGGTGAGGGATGAATTCCACCCCGTGCGCCTCGCTCCGTTTCAGCTCAAACCAGTAGAGAACCGCTGGTTGATCCGCTCCCGGGTCCCCGCCACCATGGGCCCACCAGCGCTTGCCGGTGACGAAGTCCGTCAATCCATCGGCATTGAAGTCCCCCATCGCCAGGGCGTGGTGCTGTGAGAACACCACCCCCCCCGCTCCAGGTTTGGCATCCGCGGGCATGATGATGTGCTTCTTCAAGGCGACCCCGCCGTCTTGCGCGGAATTCTCAAACCAGGCCATTCCCCAGCCGTGCGCCCACAGGCTCGTCACAATGTCATTGTCACCGTCACCGTCCACATCGTAGACCAGCATCTGGGCTCCTCCCTGGGGCGAGAACTGGAACTTGTGAAACTTCCAGAGCCCGGCGGTGGGATTCCCGGGGCACTCATACCACCCTTCCTTCCAGATGATGTCGGTTCGCTTGTCCCCGTTGAGGTCCCCCACTCCGAGTCCGTGCGTGTAGTGGCCGGCCTTGGTATTCTCCGAAACGGGATGGAAGGTCCAGGGCTTGGTGGGCTCCTTCCAATCTGCAAGGTAGAACCCCCACACCCCCTTGTTCAGCCCCACTATCTCCGGTTTCCCGTCCCCAGTGATATCGATCATCTCGGGCGACTCGCCCCCGAAGCTGGTCACCACGCGGTGCTTGGGCCAGGTCTCAACCGCAGGTCCTTCCTTGGGCTGCACGTAGATGTCGAGGTGGAAGGCCGGGCCATGGGCAATCTGCAGGATATCATTTTTGCCGTCCGCATTCACGTCCATCACCCAGCTCAGAAAGGAGCTGTTGGCGTAGCCTTTCGGGTTGAGTGCTTCACCGGGATAATAGCGATTCTGCTCCTTGAACTCCGGTCCCGCATACCAGTAGGGCCCTGCCACCAGATCGAGCTTGCCGTCGCCGTTCACATCCCCGATGGAGGCTCCCTCCGTCACGAACCCCCGCGAGAGGACGGTCCGTTGGTGGGAGGCTTTCTCCGGGCGGCCGACCTTGGCTGCGGCGAGGAGGGCAACAAGCGCGAAGGGGAGAAGCAGGCTGAGTACTTTCATGTTTTGTAAGCTCACTTGGGAGTTCCCCATCAGAGCCCGAGACGGCGTGCCGCTCAAGGCCCAAAGCAAAGGAATGGAGGATTCCCCGCCTGCACGCTCAATTCAGGAATCGCAATTCTCTCCTGCCTGAGCTGCCGCCCATCCCACGAATTGGCCTCTCCGCCCCCTGCCACCTTGACCAGATGGAACCAGGATTCCCGGTTCTCAAGCTACCGGCCCTCCATCGCCCCGGGAAACCTATTCTCTACTCCTCCCAGCGCCGACGCTCCAGGGCATCCTGTGCGGCGGCAGTTTCGGCATTCTTCTTACTCGATCCCCGCCCTTCCCCCAGCGACTTTCCGCCCCAGAGGACCTCGATCCGGAATTGCTTCAGGTGGTCCGGCCCCTCTTCGGCCAGAATACAATACAACGGGCTCTCCCTCCGGAGAGCCTGCAGTTCCTCCTGCAGGCGGCCCTTCGGATTACTGATGTCCTCTCCCTCCAGTGCCTCCCGCAGATCCTCCTCCATCAGACGCAAGGTCACCTCTCTCGCACCGGTGACACCCCCGTCAAGGCAGAGCGCCCCCAGAAGAGCTTCGAAGGCATCTGCCAGATTTGACTCGCGCTGCCGCCCCCCATTGGCCTCCTCACCCTTCCCGAGGCGGAGATATTTCCCCAGCCCCAGTCGCAAGGCACAGTCGGCCAGGGCCCTCCGCGAGACCAGGCTGGCCCGTATCTTTGTCAGGTGCCCCTCTGCCTGGTCGGGCAGAACGCGATAGAGGTGCTCGGTCAGGATGACCTGCAGGACGGCATCCCCGAGAAACTCCAGCCGCTGGTTGTTCTCCACCGCCTCGCGTTGCTCGGCCGACATGCTCGGGTGCGTCATCGACTGCACCAGCAAGTCCTGATCCTTGAATTGATAACCGAGCTTCTCCGCCAACGCATCCATCTTCCGGACAAGGAATTACGGAATATGAAGCGAGGGGTAAAGGATGTTGCACAGGCAGGGCCGCTTCCCCGATCGAACCGGGCCTGTCCATCTGCATCTTTACTCTTGAATCGTCTCAGCGCGGGCCTAAATTCCCGGTCCCGGAGACGGCGGCCGTAGCTCAGTTGGTAGAGCCCCTGATTGTGGTTCAGGTTGTCGCGGGTTCAAGTCCCGTCGGTCGCCCCACCCTCCGCATCCTGCGGATCGTCTCCCCCTCGCGCAGGCCCGGCGGGAACCGGGCTAGGTTCCGTTGCGCGCAAGAAAATCCTTCACCAGCGTTTTGTTGAGCATGGCGAAGGCCAGGATCGGATAGATCAGCGCCAAAACTGCGCCGATCACCGTGCTCGCCATCCCGATCACCTCCTGGAACTGCATCAGGTTCATTCCCCCCGGCGTCGGGGCACCACTCCCCCCCGCGATGCTTTCGAGCTTCCCATAGTAACCCCTCATCGCTGCCGGTCCGGTCACCAGATAGAGTCCAATATGGAGGAGTCCTTTCACGATGGAGGCCCACGTGTAGATATTGGAGCATCGCACCGCATCCTTCCTCCTTTTAACCAACCGTATCCCTGCCCACAGGATCAGGACCGCCACCGCCAGCCCGGTGACGGAGGAGACCCAGTTCAGGAGGGCCAGATCATTCAGCAGCGTCCTCATCGCCCCGAAGGATTCCAGCACGGCCACCACTTCCTCCCCCGCCACGTCCCCGGGAGGAATATCCTGCCGGATCATTTCCTCCATCCAGGAGAGCACAGGATTCAGGGCCAGGAGGGCCACCACCCCGAAGGCCGATCCCACCAAGCCCAGGCCACCAAAGATGATGTGAATGATCCCGAAGACCTTGATTCGCCCGGGCTCGACATCCGCCACCGACGAGGACGGCGGCTGCGAAAGCATTTCTGCACTCATGCTCATCGTTAACAGCTACGCTTGGTTCTAACGAACTTTTCCTCTCATCTGGCGGGCGGACCACTGGACAGACCAGTTCTCCGCCCCCTTCTCAAAACTAGCAGCAAAGGGCCCGGAAGGTCGTTTCTCCACTTTTCCCGCTCCGCTGAACGGACTGAAAGGAGTCATTGGGATCTCTATTATTCCAGTTTTCCCGATGCCGTTGCCAGGCACGCCGATCGATAATTTTCCTATTGGAATTCCCGCACTTACACCGGGATCGGCGCGGATCGTAAATTCAATGGGCTTCCGATCCTCCTCAGGGGTGGCAATTTCCAGCGAGAGCTTGCCGTCCTGAAGTGTTCCCGTCAGCGGAAATTTACGGGTTGGATCAAGATCGGTAATCTCGCCTCCCACCTCAGGATTGAATGACGCTACGCCAACAGACACGGAAGGCAGGCCTTTGACAATCAATTGTGAATCATACGTGACTTCAATTTCTCCTGTAACAGCCCCGTTTTTTTCGACATTGAACCAGAACTCGTGCTTTGCGCTGCGTGTTAACTGCCGGACACTGTCTTTGATCACAACCTCTTTGGCGGTTCCCTTTCCTTCCCAGTAACCCTTGCCCGTATTTCTGGGTTTACGGCAGCCGCCCAGCAGCAGCAGGGCGAGGGAACATCCCAACAGGCATCTCAAAAGACTTAACATGAACCGAGGCTCCCACTGCGATGATTTATGGTCAATGCTATTGGGTGATGGCAATTATCAGGGTCATGCTGGTCTGAAGGATCATTTGCAGTGATCAAGCGATCATAAGAGTGTGCTCCTGGTGGAATGTTTGCGACCGTGAGGGAACGGTTATCCGCAAAAGGACCGGAGAACTCACGGGGATTCTCCCGAATCTGTCTTGTCGAGCCGCTCCCCTCGCGTAGAACTCTTTCCGACATGTCGCCGGACGTCGATCAAGCCCTCGCCACCCTCTGCGCTGGCACCGAGAAAGTCCTCTCCCCGGAGGAACTGGCTGACAAACTGGGGGAAGGCCGGCCCCTCCGTGCCAAACTCGGACTGGATCCCACCTCCCCCGACATCCACCTCGGCCACACCGTGGTCTTCGAGAAACTCCGGCAGTTCCAGGAACTCGGACACCAGGCCGTCCTCATCATCGGCGATTTCACCGCCGCCATCGGCGATCCTTCCGGGCGCAGTGCCACCCGCCCACCGCTGAGCCGCGAAGCTATTCTCGCCAACGCTGAAACCTACACCACGCAGGCTTTCAAGATCCTCGACAAGGACAGGACCGAAGTGGTTTTCAACGGCGAGTGGTTCCGGAAAATGACTTTCGAGGATGTCCTGCGACTCAACGCCCGGGTGACCATGCAGCAGATGCTGCAACGGGATGACTTCAGAAAGCGCATCGACAAAGGGCAGGAAGTACGGCTCCACGAAATCCAGTACCCCATCGTGCAAGGCTGGGACTCGGTGGAAGTGCGTGCCGATGTGGAACTCGGAGGCACCGACCAGCTCTTCAACCTCCTGGTCGGCCGGGACCTGCAGAAGGAGGAGGGGCAGCCCCAGCAGGTGGTCATGACCATGCCGCTGCTGGAGGGAACGGATGGAATCAGGAAAATGTCCAAGTCCTATGACAACTACGTCGGGGTCTCCGAGCCTCCCAACGAAATGTTTGGCAAGCTCATGAGCATCTCGGATGATCTCATGGATCGCTATTACCTCCTCCTGCTGGGTGAGTCCCGCGACGAAGATCTCCACCCCATGGAGGCCAAGAAACAGCTGGCCCAGCGGATCACCACCCGCTTCCACGGCGGAGAGGAAGGCTCCGCCGCACGGGAGGATTGGGAGACCCGCTTCTCCAGGAAGGACCTCGCCGGTGCGGACCTTCCCGAACTGGACGTGGCCGGACTTCCTGGCGACCTCACCGTCCTGCATCTGGCGGCCCATGCCTACCAGACGGGCTTCGACCAGGCGAAATCCAACGGCGAGCTCAAGAAGCAGTTCATCTCAACGGGGGCGGTCCAACTCAACGGGGAAAAGCTCACCGACCCCAACGCCCCGGTAGAGCCGCAACCCGGCGACATCCTCCGCCTCTCGAAGAAACACTCCGTCCGCTTCTCCTGAAGCCGTCACCCGCCCTGAATTTCTCATATAGAAAATAGTATTTGAACGTTTTCGAATTACACTTGCTCATGCCTTGGATCCTGCGCTTCGCCTCTCCGGTTCTCGCCGCCATCCTCCTCACCCAATGTGCCACCGGACCCACCGGGCGTACCACCAGTCCTCGCTCCTACCGCCTGGCTGCCCTCGGCTACGAACCGCTCCAACTGAAGAAGTCGACCGGCGATTCCCGCTATTCCGGGCGCTTCCGGGTCAACGGCAAGGAAGTGCGTTTCCTCATCGACTCGGGCGCCAACAGCACTGATCTCGACTACGAACTGGCCACTTCTTTCGGCATCAAGCCCGAGAAATCGCTCAAGATCGTGAGCCGTGGTGCGCTCGGCCGTCCGGTCAGTTCCTGGGTTGGCCTCGGAGCCCTGGGAGCCGGACACGTCACTGCCACGCCTTTCCCCTTCATGCTCGCTCCGCCCACCAAGCGCCACACCGCTACCAGCCGCTATGACGGCCAGATGGGACTCGATGCGCTGAGCGGACTGGCCGCCCTGATTGACCTGCAGACCGGCAAGCTCTGGATCCCCGGACCACAGGCCAAGAACGCGCGACGGGGTGACATCCATGCCCTGGGCCGCCACGAAGGCCTGGGCTTCGATTCGTTGCGCCTCGAAACTGCCGGCCGCCTTCCCCACCTCCTCGTCAGGTGCCGCTGTCAGGGCAAACATCTGACCTGGGTAGTCGACACCGGGGCGGAGGTGACCGTGATGGCCGCCGAAACCGTGCAGCGCCTCGGCATTCCCACCACCGCCTCACGCTCCAAGATCATCGATGCCTCCGGCGACCGTGCCTCCGTCCGCACCGCAGTCCTCCGGGACGTCGTCTTCGGCCAACTTGTGGTCAACGAATTCCAGGTCGCCGTAACACCCCTTAAAACCATCCGCCGCACCTTCCGGGACCGTTCCGGCCGCCCCGTCGACGGCATCATCGGGATGGATTTCCTCGAAGAGAGCAGTGCCCTCCTGGACACCGCCTCCCAGGTCCTCTATGTGGGCGACCCCCCGCGCTCGCGGTTAAACTAACGTGTGGTTTTCCCTGCGTGGGCGACCAGTGCACCACCCGGTCTTCATGGTGAACACCGTGCGCGCAATTCACCACCGCACCTGCACTCCCCCGAACATACCCAGCCCGCGACCGGGGAAGTTGGCCACTTCCTCGTAGTCGCGATCCAACAGATTCTCAACGCGACCGTGTATTGAAACATGATCGCTCACCCTGTATCGGCAATAGGCCCGCAGGAGGATGATCTCGTCGAGCGACTTCCGAACGGCTGGAAACACACTGAAGTCGTTGTCCTCCACACCGCTGACATAAGTTCCCCCAACTCCCACCAGGACACGCTCAGTGGGTTCACCCTGGAGATCCAGGCTGGCCCGGTGCCGGGCTCGCCGCACCAGACGGAGATTGGTGGTATCGTCGTTGGCTTCCAGCCAGGTATAACTTCCCCGCCAGGTGATGTGATCTCCGGCAAATCTCCCCTCCGCACTCACCTCGAGGCCCCGCGTGGTTGCCTTGCCGATGTTGACCGGTTTGAAATCGATCAGGTCCTCGATGCGGTTGTGGAACCAGGTCACGTCCAACAGAAATCCCTCGCAGGGCTGCCACTCCACCCCCACGTCCCATCCCCGGGAACGCTCCTCCTGAAGGTCTGGGTTCCCCACGAAATCGAAGGCCGGGATGGCGCCAAACAGTTCAAAATAGGAGGGAGCCCGAAAACCGGTCCCGTAGCTTCCGCGCAACCGTACGCCATCCGCCGGAGTCTGCCAGCTTCCAGTGGCGCGCCAGGTAAGGGCATCGTCCCAGCGCTCGAGATGCTCCCATCGTCCTCCCACCGAGGCGGTCACCCCTCCGATGGGTTGCCACACATGGTTGGCATAGAGCCCGCTCAACCAGCCATCCTCATCCACCGGAGTGCCGGTTGAACGGAAGGAGGACCATTCCAGCAATCCTCCGATTACCGTCTCGTGCTGATCGCTCCAGCTCACTACGTTGCGCAGATCGAGGGAGACCTTTTCCGCTTCACTCTGGAAGGGAAAGGCCCCCCGCTCCTCGAACTCCTCGCGATAGTAACCCACGACAACCTTGCTGCGGAACCGTTCACTGGCAGAATGCTCGAGGTAGCCCGTAGTGAGGCAGGCTTCTCGCTCATCTACCGCCCCGATAGCAAAGGACCCGATGCTGCCGGGATTCTCCAGAGCGCTCATCCAGGCCCGTGCGGTAAAGCCGGCCACCGTGTCTGGACCATGGTCCCGCTCCACCCGCAGGGCAAACTGGCTCTGCTCAAAATCATTGCCGATTCGATCATTGGCAGTCACCTCGTGACTACCACCAAGATACCACCGGGCTTCACCGGACTCGCCCTGGAACTCAGCTCCCCCGCGCAAGCTCCCGAAGGACCCTCCCTCGAGAAAAGCCCGCTGATCGCCCCCACCCGATCCCACCCGGGTGTCCAGGCTCACCACCCCGCCGATCGCCTCGCTCCCATAGAGAGCACTCTGCGGTCCCCGCAGGACGTTGACTTGCGAATAACCAAGCAAGGTCTCTCCACCGAGCAGGTTGAAGGGAGTGACATTGGCATCGGTGACCCGCATCCCGTCAATGAGCAACAGGGTGTGGTCCGACTCCGACCCGCGCAGCCGCAAGGCCGAGATCGAGCCACGCTGACCTCCCTCCGATCCGGTCCCCGTCCCGGGAACGAGACGGAGAGAATCTTCCAGGGTCACAATCCCGCGTCGCTCCAGGAGCTCTACTTCCAGGGCCGAAAAGGTACTGCCCACGTTCTCCACCGGTGTTTCCAGGCGGTTTGCCACCACCACCATTTCCGCGAGTTCCTGCGTCCCTGACTGGGCCATCACCACTCCGGCGCCTCCTACCAACCCTGCTGCGACCGCTGGAGTCGCTATCCTCAATCTCTTCACTTGGTCAATGCTCTACTGCCCGTCGCTGGCGGGCTCAATGAACATCCTTCCAAGGCTGGTAATCTGGCTTGGCCAGCGCTCAGGGCGCCGGCTTCACAGTGGCGGGACCGCTCCGGATTCACACCGGATTCCCCATCTATTTCCTGCCCGTGCCACGGGCGTCCCCGGAAAGACTCCGGCTCTCCCGAAGCGCCCCCAGTTGAGCAGGTCGACCCCGGGGACAACAGCCCTTTTTTTCCTATTGCACCCCGGGTCCGCACCTTTCCCGGAAAATGATGAAAACCGTCCGGGTCTACAGGCTCTTCACGGCATCCACAACCGCCCCTGCAGTGATCCCCAGTTCCTTCATCACCGTGTTCCCGGGAGCACTGAGGCCGAAACGATCAATCCCGATGACGCGACCCTTCTCGCCTGCGTATTTCCACCACAAGCCGGTCACCCCCGCTTCGATCGCCACCCGCCGGGTGCAGGAACCGGGCAGAACCGAACTGCGGTAGTCGGCACTCTGCCGGTCAAAGCGCTCAAGACAGGGCATGGAAACCACCCGCACCCCACCGCCCAGTTGTGCAGCCGCCTGCAGGGCGTGCTCCACTTCCGACCCCGTCGCCATGATGATCGCTTCCAGTTCGCCCTCTTCCTCCCTGATCACGTATCCTCCCCGGTAGGCTCCCTCACGCCGCACCTTGATGGGCGAACTGCTGAGATTGGCTACACCCTGGCGGGACAGGATCAGGGCGGTCGGACCATCCGTGCGCAGCATGGCGGCCGCCCACGCTCCGACCACCTCTTCGGGATCGGCCGGACGAATGACATCGAGATTGGGAATCACCCGCAGCCCACTCACCGTCTCAACCGGCTGGTGAGTCGGGCCATCCTCACCCACACCGACCGAATCGTGCGTGAAGATGTAGGTGACCGGCAGACCCGCCAGGCTGGCAAGGCGAATGGAGGGCCGCAAATAGTCCGCAAAGACGAGGAAGGTCGCTCCACTCGCACGAAAGATTCCGTCGTAGGCGATTCCGTTGCAGATCGCACCCATCGCATGCTCGCGAATACCGAACCAGATGTTTCGCCCGCCTGGATTGTCCGCCCCGAAGTCGGTATCATCCTTGATATAGTTCTTGGTCGAACCGTAGAGATCAGCAGAGCCGCTCACCAGTTGGGGGACATCCCTGGCCACTGCATTGATGACCACGCCTCCCGATCCGCGGGTGGCGTCCTTGTGATCGGCATCGAACTCCGGAATGCGATCGAGGAGATCACTTGGGACAGACTTGGAAATTCCATCCTGCAGTTCCTCCGCGAGTTCGGGGTTAGCGGCCGTCCACTCCGTGTAGGTCTTCTCCCAGGCTGCAAATTCATCCTGCGCTGCCTCGCAACGCGCCGCGAAAAACTCCCGCGTTTCCTCCGACACGTAGAAGGTCTCTTCCGGCAGTCCGAGCCCCTGCCGCGCCGCCTCCGCAAATTTGGCTCCACCTTCCCCGTGGCCCGCAGCGGTGCCTGCCACCTCGGGAATGCCCTTCCCGATCAGGGTCTTGGCAATGATGACCTTGGGCTTGCCGTTGTCATTGTCCTTGGCCTCCTGCAGGACCCCCGCCAGGGCAACCAGGTCATGGCCATCTACCGTGACCGCCTCCCAACCCACTGCCGTGAAATAGGACTCTGCGTCCTCGCTCTGTGTCACCTCCGCCATCGCATCGAGGGTCACGTCGTTGCTGTCATATATGAGAATGAGATTATCCAGACCGTTGTGACCCGCAAAGGCGATGGCCTCGCGCGCGACGCCTTCCTGCATGCAACCGTCCCCCGCCAGCGCGATCACGTGATGATCAAAGAGGGTGTGCTCGGGGGTGTTGAAACGAGCGGCGCACCGCTTGCCACTCAGGGCATAGCCCACCGCATTGCCCACACCCTGTCCCAGCGGACCGGTGGTGGCTTCCACTCCGGGGGTTTCATCATACTCAGGGTGTCCTGGCGTGATGCTGTGAAGCTGGCGGAAATCCTTCACCGCCTGCAGCGGCAGGTCGTAGCCCGACAGGTGAAGCCAGCCGTAGAGAAACATCGAGCCGTGCCCGGCCGAGAGGAGAAAGCGATCCCGGTTGAGCCATTTGGGCGCGGCCGGATTATGGCGCAGCACCTGACCATAGAGAACCGCCCCGATCTCGGCACATCCGAGGGGAAGTCCCAGGTGACCGGAGGAGCAGGCGTGCACCGCATCGATCGCCAGTCCCCGGGCCTCGGCAGCTGCTTGCGCAAGGGGCTCCCTCGTATTTTCCAATGTCGCTGTGCTCATGGGCGGCGCAGGATTGGGGAACCCGCAGGTGGGTGCAAGGCGTAATAGCGTAATACCGTCGTCCGCAGAGCCCGTATCGGTTCTCAACCTTCAGGACTCGAACCCGCGAGCCCTTATTTCAGATCCATTTGAAGTCCGAGATCCGGAACTTGAACTCTCCTCAACTCACTGCCGTCAAATGCGAACGTCCGCGACCACGACGCAGGCGGATAAGAATGTCCCACGCCTCGTCCCTCCCGGAATCGGTAAGCTTGAATTTCTTGTGGGAATGCGGACCTTCGTCCTCGATTCCTATCAGGCGACGCTTGCCCAGCTTTTCGACCACCGTGGTGGTATTGGCAGGTTTGCGGCCATAGGAATCGAGGAAAATGTTGAGTCCCTTCGAATCGAGGAGCTCCGTCCCCTCCTGATGCTTGCAGTAGGCTGCCAGAACCACCGCCTCAGGGCCCGATAGGGGCACTTCCTCATTCTCCAGATAGTCGCGAATCTCCTTGAGTTCCATCGCGGCAACCCGGTCCCGCTCCTCGGCAGAGGTCTCCGAAACTGCCGCAATTTCCTCCTTGGCAGCCATGATTTTGGCAGTCACGCCCTGAAAATGACGCAACTCGGCCAGGCTCAGCTGCCAGAGATCGTCCGCCAAGTGTTCGAATCGGGAAGGCGTGCTCACCTCGTAAATTTATTAAAGTTAGTCCCAGGTGGCAAGTTTTTGCTAAATTAATTTTACTGGGCCCGCTATTGAAGCCCCTATTGCCCATGGGAATTACGCCATTTTTCGAATATTTAACTAAAGCGAAATATTAAAAATTAGCTGGAAAACTAATTTATAAGGAGATAGAACTATGACCGTTCGCCGAGATCACCCCGGCCAGATCCCTCAATCTCAAGGAATTACCAGAAACTACCTAGATCATGAGCTCTTCCTCCGCTGCGGATTCTCCCTTTGAAGCCCAGAAATTAGTCCCTCTCCCCACTGACCGGGCGCGGATGACTGAAGAACTGGCCGTCGCAGTGCGCGATCTGGGCGATGCCGAATCCATCCGGGCCAACGGCTGCGGCTCTCTCGTCCGCAAAATTCGCGGACTTTTCCCCGAACTCATGCTGCTGCGGGGCGATCAAGACGCCACCGTCGAACTACGCGACCGCCAGGTGGCCGAACTCACTCCCTATCTGCTGGGAACCAATGCCCTGCGGGGGCAGGAAAGGGGCGGAGCGGGCCGCGCTCCCCACAAAAATCCGCTTGATGAGATCGCCCGCCGCATGTGGGAAATCTCGGTCACCGAGCAGCTGATCGAACGTTACAACGCCCAGGAACAGGCCTTTCGAGACGAGATTCTGTCCTCGGTGAACCCCGCACACCTTCCCTTGATCCGCTGGGCGCTGACCCAGGCCTGAATCCACCAATACCGGCACGAATCGAGGCACCAAGAGTTGTTTCCCCCTCGCGACTGTCACGACGGCACGGATCCGGATCCTTCCCTTCAAGGCAGACAGGAGCCGGCTCAAATTACAGGTCCCGGTGCGCCGGGGACCAGATTAGCGTTGATTCAGCGCCGTTCGCAGGTAAAACCCCCGCCCCCCATGGGGGACCACCGTGGACGATTCAGCGAATACTCTACGCATCGCACTGCCCAAGGGCAGCCTGCAGGAGCCAACCCTCGCCCTCCTCGCGAAGGCCGGCTACCATGTCTACTCGTCATCGCGCGGGCTGCGGCCCTCATCCGATGACGATGAGCTCGATATCTTCATGATCCGGGCCCAGGAGATCGGGGCCTACATCCACGACGGATTTCTCGACTGTGGAATCACCGGTTACGACTGGGTCTACGAAAACGAAGCAGATCTGGAGGACCTGGCCGAACTCCCCTACTCCCGCGCCTCGGTGCGCCCCACCCGCTGGGTCCTGGTGGTCCCCGAGAACTCTCCCATCAAGACCGTGCAGGATCTCGAAGGGAAGCGGATCGCCACCGAGGGGGTGGGCATCACCAGGCGCTATCTCGAGAGCAAGGGCGTCCATGCCGACATCGAGTTCTCCTGGGGAGCAACCGAGGTGAAGGTGCCCGACCTGGTGGACGCCATCGTGGATGTCACCGAAACCGGATCCTCCCTGCGGGCCAACAAGCTGCGCATCGTGGATGAGTTGCTCGTCTCCTTTCCGCACTTCTTCGCCTCCAAAGCAGCCTTCGCGGACGACTGGAAGCGGCAGAAAATGGAGCGCATGGTTCTCATGATCCAGGCTGCCCTGGCCGCCCGCGACAAGGTGGGCTTGAAGCTCAACCTCCCCGAAAAGTCCTTGCCGGAAGTCCTGGAACGCCTACCCTCCCTCCGCCGCCCGACCGTAAGCTCCCTCGCGGAGACCGGCTGGGTAGCCGTGGAAACAATCATCGACGAATCCGCCGTGCGCCACCTCGTTCCCGATCTCAAGGAACTTGGAGCGGAAGGAATCATCGAATACCCGCTCAACAAGATCGTTCCCTGACCTCATCCCGACTTTCGACCTCCCCAACCACTGCACACCATGGGCTCTCTGAAAAAACGTCGTAAGACCAAGATCAACAAGCACAAGCGCAAGAAGCGGATGAAGGCCAACCGCCACAAGAAGCGCTTGCGTTACAAGTCCTGACGGACACGGCGGGTGCTGTTCCCTCCGTCTATCATGGTGTGAAGAAGCCCCATCCGGGGAACTGGTGGTTCCGTGGAAACCCGAAGTCCCGGGCCGGAGGCGCATTGGTGGTTATTGTCACCTGATCGAGTGGGAAAAACGCGCCTTGTCGCATGGGAATGGCTCCGCTACCTACTCCGGACCATGAAACACGCCCTGTTGACCACCGCCGCACTCTCGTTTCTGGTGTCCGCCTTGTCGGCCGCCCCGGAAAAACTCTTCAACGGCAAGGATCTCTCGGGCTGGAAAGGCCTTCCCCAATTCTGGTCCGTGCAGGATGGAGCGATCGTGGGAGAAACAACACCGGACAAGCCCACCCGCGCGAATACTTTTCTCGTCTACCAGGGCAAGCCGGTGGAGGACTTCGAGCTCACTCTCAAGGTCAGGGTGATTGGAAACAACAACTCGGGCATCCAGTACCGGTCCAAGGTTGTCAACGAGCAGAACTGGGTGGTGAGCGGTTACCAGATGGACATCCATCCCTCCCAGAAATACCTCGGCATGATGTATGAGGAGAAGGGACGCGGGATCATTGCCCAGCGCGGCCAGAAGATCAAGGTGGGTAACGACGGCAAGCGCGCCATCGTGGG
Organism: Akkermansiaceae bacterium UBA7890; assembly: GCA_002501065.1. Lineage (GTDB taxonomy): Bacteria > Verrucomicrobiota > Verrucomicrobiia > Verrucomicrobiales > Akkermansiaceae > Roseibacillus_B. Next base: position 10,371 of record DLRK01000011.1, on the reverse strand, counting down.
CGACTTCGACGCCAAGAAGAAAATCAATCCCGGTGAGTGGAACACCTACACCATCGTGGCCAAGGGCAACGTCCTCACCCACAAGGTCAATGGTGCAACCACGAGTGAGATTGTCGATGAGGAGAACGCCAAGCGCTCGCTCTCAGGCGTACTTGCCCTGCAACTTCACGCCGGGGGTCCGATGAGGGTGGAAGCCAAGGACATCGTTCTCACCCGCATCTCCAAGAAGGCGGCAAGGAAAAAACCCGCCGCCAAGGGCGAGGCGGTCGCCCATCCCGAAGGTTTCGAGGTGGAAAAGATCTACACCGTTCCCAAGGGACAGCAGGGTTCCTGGGTTTCCATGGCCATCGACGACAAGGGCCGCCTCTACTGCAGTGACCAGGGCAAGGCTGGAATCTGGCGCATCACTCCCGGCAAGGAGCTTGTGGTGGAGAAGGTCCCCGCTCCGATCAGCGGCGGCCACGGTCTCCTGTGGGCCTTCAACCGCCTCTACGTCTCCGTAAATGGCGGTGGCGTGGGCGGACACGGAAGTGGACTCTACTATCTCACCGACACCACCGGTGACGATCAGCTCGACAAGGTCACCCCGCTGCGCGGGCTGCAGGGCGGCGGAGAGCATGGACCGCATGCGGTGGTTCTCACTCCTGACGGAAAATCCCTCATGGTCCTGGGCGGCAACCACACCAAGCCTCCCAACCCGGACGTCTACTCCGTTCCCAAGAACTACGCGGAGGACCTCCTCCTGCCGCGGATGACCGATGCACGGGGCCACGCCGCCGGCATCCGGGCTCCCGGGGGCTGGATCGCAAGAACCGATCCCGACGGCAAGAGCTGGAACTTCTACTCCTCCGGCTTCCGCAACCAGTACGACGTGGCATTCAACGCCGAAGGGGAATTGTTCACCTACGACTCCGACATGGAGTGGGACAGTGGAACCCCCTGGTATCGCCCCACCCGCATCTACCACTGCACCAGCGGAAGCGAATTCGGCTGGCGCACCGGCACCGGCAAGTGGCCGACCTGGTATCCGGACTGCCTGCCGCCGACCATCGATATCGGACCGGGCTGCCCCACCGGGGTCATGTCCGGTCTGGGGTCCAACTTCCCGGCCGACTACCAGCATGCCATCTATGCCTTCGACTGGACCTACGGCACCATCTACGCCATCCATCTCGCCCCTGAGGGTTCGAGCTACACGGCCGTAAAGGAAGAATTCGTCACTGGTGTCCCGCTGAACGTAACCGATGGTGTGATCGGCAAGGATGGCAATATGTACTTCGCGGTAGGGGGCCGCGGAACACAGTCCGCCCTCTACCGGGTGACCTACCAGGGACAGGCCTCCAAGGAGCGCCGCTTCCCGGACAAGAAGATCAATCGCACTCTCCGCATGCAACGCCGGGAGCTGGAGCAGTACCATGGCAGGCAGGTTGCCGGTTCCATCTCCAGGATCTGGAGCAAACTCGGCCACGAGGACCGCTTCATCCGCTACGCTGCGCGGGTGGCCCTTGAGCACCAGCCGGTCAGCGACTGGGCGGCCAAGGCTCTCAACGAAAACGACCTGCAAACCGCCCTCACCGCTCTTCTGGCTCTGACGAGACAGGGCGATGCCAGCTACCAGGACGCCCTCCTCGATGCCCTGAGCCAGATATCTCCTGACGAGATGAACGAGGCCCAGAAACTGGAGGCCCTGCGCGTGCTGTCGCTCTGCTTCATCCGGATGGGCAAGCCCGATCCCGTCACCGCGGAAACAATAACCGAGGCCATCAACCCCCTGTATCCGGCCAAGAGTGATGCCCTCAACCGCGAACTGGTCGCGATGCTGGTCTATCTCGGCGCTCCCGACGTGGTCGCCAAGACCGTTCCCCTCCTGCAACAGGAGGCCGTCGGACTGGAAGAGATCGAATTTAACGATGACCTGCTCAAGCGTTCCGGCAATTACGGGAAAGCCTTTCTCGACCAGAAGGCCAACAACCCGCAGCGCCAGCAGATTCACTATGCCTTCGCGCTCAAGAACGTGTCCGAGGGATGGACTGCGGAACTGCGCAAGCAATACTTCGGCTGGTTTGCCAAGGCTCGCAACTTCAAGGGTGGAGCCAGCTTCGGTGGGTTCATCAACAACTTCCGCAGTGAATCGCTGGCCAAGATTTCCGATGCCAAGGTGAAGGCCGAGATGGATGCCCTGAGCAAGGCACCCGCGCGTCTCATCCCGGAAGGTTACGAGCAGGCCCGCAAGATCGAGGTGGGAGTGCTGCCTGGCATGAAGTTCGACAAGAAGCTCCTTGAGGCCAGGGCCGGCGAGCGTCTCGCCATCGTCCTCACCAACAATGACCCCGATGGTCTGATGCACAACCTGGCAGTGATCAGGCCCGGGACGCGTCAGAGCGTCCTGGAGGCCACCATCGCACTGGGCTCGAAGGCGATTGAGAAGAACTTCATTCCGGACTCCCCCGCTCTGCTGGGATCCACTCCACAGATCGCTCCGGGCCGCCGCTTCACTCTCTACCTCACTCTGCCCGACAAGCCCGGTGACTACGAATACGTGTGCACCTATCCCGGCCACGGCCAGCTCATGTGGGGCACCCTCAAGGTGAAGTGATCTGCGAAACCACGGATTTCGGATTTCAGATCCCTCAACTTCGTTTATTCTGGCGGCGGTCCATGACCGCCGCTTTCCTTTCCAGGTTCTCAGTCGTTCTCATCCTCGCCGTTCCGGCCTCGGGAGAGCAGAACGCTGCCGGGAAAAATCTTGCCGAGTATGCCAAGGGTGTCTTCGCGGATTTGAACGCCGACACCAAGGCCGCGCGCCAGCACTTCGAGACGGCTCTCCAGAACGACCCCGACTCCTTCCCGGTGGCACGAAGGGCGGCCCGGCTCCAACGACAGGACGGGGATCTTTCCGCCGCAACCGGAACGTTGCGAAGCTTTGCTGAAGCGCAACCCGCTCACCTGCACTCCCAGCTCTACTACACCGACTTCCTGGAGAACTATGCTCCTCGCGATGCGGTCGCCCAGCGCGCTGCCAAAGAGCTTTTGACTGGCACCAATGAGAGGTTCCCCCACCACCATGAGGTCTATACGCGTCTCATCCACCTGCACGAAAACCTCGGCCAGCGGGACAAATCCCTGGCCCTCTTCCAGGCTCAGCTGAAAGCCGGGGGCGCGGGACCCGAGCACTGGATGTCCCTTCCTCCTCTGGCCCGGACCCTCCTGCCGGGGGGCTCTCCGGAACTCAATGAAGCGCTTGATCACATCACGGAGAAAACCGTTGAAACCGGCCTGCAGATTGCGATGGCTGCCCGCCGCGCCTCGGACTACTACCGCCAGACCGGCCGCCTCGGGAAAGCCATCGGCGTGCTCCAGAAACACCTGGAACTCCAGCCCGATTCCCTGGACCTGCGAACCCGGCTCGGCCTCCTCCAGCTTTATGACAAACAGGAGGAGGCCGCCCTCAGGACCCTGCAAGAAACCCTGCAAATCGATCCCGACCAGACGCTCGCCCACAAGGCTCTCTCCCAGTTCTACGCCCGTAGCGGAAAACCCGGCAAATCTCTTCATCATCGCGCCGAGGTTCTCCGCATCGCCGGAGGTGCGCCGGACGACTTCCTCCAGCTGGCCGATCAGTTCCTTGAACTTAAGAAGCCTCACCAGGCCCGCCTCATCCTGGAGAAGGCCCGCTTCGACCACCCCGAGCATCCCGCTCTGGCTGCGCGCCTGGCCATTGCCACCCTCCGCGACGGAGACACCGCAGCTGCCTCCCGGCTCTTTCGTCAAGCCGAGGCCCTCGCCAGGGATTCAGGGCACCCGGATGTCCTCGACGCCAACTTCCAGATCGAGTTTGCGGGGGCTCTGCGCCAGTCCGGGGACCGGGCTGGCGCAGAGAACCGTCTCCGCAACGCCATTCGAGCCATTCCACCGGAGCAACCCGGAAAGTCTGCCCACGCTCTCCGGGAACTGGCCCGCCTCTGGATCGACCAGAACAAGAACCTCGCTCCCGCAGCTTCCCTGCTCAAACGGGCCGAGACCCTGGAACCGGGACATCCGGAGACCAGGAGACTGCTGGAAAAAACGCGGAGGAAACCGCCATCGAATGACCCTCCCCGGAAGTGAATGATCAACCTGCACCGGTCGACAACTCCGGACCTGCAAGACCCAGGATCTGACTTTCAAACCTGCGACCAAGAATGCCCGAGCTCGCCGAAGTGGAACTCGCCCGCCGGATCTGGGAACCCGGGACAGGCCAGCAGATCGTGGCAGTGGATTCCCATCCCCACACCCGCGTCTATCGCGATACACCGGCCTCCGTCATTGAATCCACCTTGCCTAACACTTTTATTGATAGCAGCCGGACGCATGGCAAGCGTCTTCTCTTCAGTTTTAAAAACGGCAGTCCCTGTAAATCCACAGGCACCCATCCAACAACCCACCTTGAGCTCCACCTCGGGATGTCGGGCCGCCTCTTCCTGGCAGGCCCTGATCATGAACCGGCCAAACACGATCACCTCATCCTGCGCACGACAAGGCTCGCCCTGGTCTATTCGGACTATCGGCAGTTTGGACGCGTTCTCCTCCACCAACCCTGCCTCGACCCCTGGACGGGGCTACCCGTGGAAGTGCTGGGCCCGGGATTCACACTCGCCTACCTGCGTCGGTTGACCGCCCGTCGCAGAGGGACCACCCTCAAGGCCCTCCTGCTTGACCAGACCGTTTTCCCCGGGGTGGGCAACTGGATGGCCGATGAGATCTCCTGGCGGATTCCCTGTCACCCGGGGATGCGCCTGCAGGAAATCGACCTGGCCCGCGTGCGCACCGTGAGCCGACAGGTATGCCGAGGGGCGCTCCGCCACGTCGCCGATAAGAACGCGCCCCGCGACGGGGCCCGGGGATTTTCCCCGGGGCGCTACGTGGAACAGGTTCCACCCCGGTCCTGGCTCTTCCAACACCGATGGAAGGCCGGAGGTTACTGCCCCCGCTGCCGCTCCAGCCTCGCGCGCGGAACAATCGCCACCCGCACCACGGCCTGGTGCCCAACCTGCCAACCGGAAGAGGCTTGAGATTGCAGCCCAAGGTGTTAGAATACTTCTGTCCAAGTGTCGGGAATCTCCATGAACCTTCCTAAGACTCTCCTCTCCGCCCTTCTGTTTGCCGTGGTTGCTGTCACGACCAGCTGCACGATAGCTCCCGAACCCAATCCCAATCAGAAAAAGATCCTCAAGGCCCAATGGGTCAACCCGTATCCCCCGGGATCCTACGCTTACTTCACTGCCGAACCGTCCTATCCCAAGACCTACAACGTCTACAAGAATTCCACCGCTTTCAGCGCATTGGACGAGGACAATATCCGGGTGGAAATCGATCTCTCCCAGCAACGGGCCAGAATCTACAACCGCAAGAATATCGCGATGGATTACCCCATCGCCTCCGGCAGGAGGACTTTCCCCACCCCGCCGGGCAACTACCGGATTGTGGAAAAGATCGAGCGCGAGAAACAATCCAACCTCTACGGGACGATTTACGATGCCGAGGGCAAGGTCCACAAGACCGATGCTGACATTACGGAAGACGAAGTCCCCGAGGGCGGGGAGTTCAAGGGAGCTGCCATGCCCTACTGGATGCGCTTGAGCTGGAAAGGGCTCGGCATGCACCAGGGACGTGTCCCCCGCTATCCTGCCTCGCACGGCTGCGTCCGCATGCCCTCCAAGGTGGCCTCCACGATCTACTCAAAGCTGCCCATCGGCACCCCCGTCAGCATCGTGCGGCAAGACGTTCAAAGAGAGGAAAACTGACCTTCTGGCGTTTTCTCCTTCGTCAAAAAAGGCGCGGACCATTTCACGCCTTCCTGTGAACTCGGTCTGGGGCGGCCCCTACTCCCCCTTGTTATACTTCTCGTGGGATTCGGCCTTGATCTCCTTCAGCTTGTCGAGGGTCTCTTCTGCCTTTTCTTCATCCTGGGCAAGGAAGGCCAATTCCAGTTCGGCGTAGCCGGCGAGAGTGAGTCCCATGAGACGGCGTGAATCAGCGAGCGCCCTGATCTTCTCCGGCCCCTCGGGCAGCTCTTCGATCTCCTTCGGGATCCACTTCATGGATGCAATGACGATCTGCGATCCCTCCGCGACCAGAGCGGCGCTCTTGGTCCAGCGATCCGGGTCTCTCCTGAGCCGACGCAGCCGCTTGAGCGATCCGCTCATAAGGTCCATGGCCTCTTCCATGTCCTTCGCCTCGGGCTCTTTCGTATCCTCCCCGCTCCGGGCATGGGGGGCCACCCCGAGCAGGCCCACGGCAGCAACCAAGGTAATCAGCTTGTGGAATGACTCTTTCTTCATGACGCCCCACTACTTGCGAAGGCCACCAGATTTTGTCAACTTCTCCTGACCTTCATCAAACACTCTCCTGTCCGCCGGAAAAGGCGTCGCTGGGCCCCAAGCCTACTTCGAGACCACTATCCCAGCCATCCGGTAGAGCTCAAGTGCCTGCTCAAGGGAGTATCCCTCCGGCGGAAACTTGCGACGACTTTCACTCTGCACCGCCCGCGTCACCCCCTGGCGAAAGCGCTCGATCTCCAGCTTCCGTTCGGCGTCACTGATCCCACGCTGTACGCGTAAGGAGCGCTCTTCGTTCACCCGCTCCATGGCGCGAACCAGCAGGGCATGGAATTCCTTGGGATCGAAGGCGCGGGACTCAAGCATCTCGGAGATCCTGGCAAAGCCGCTGTTCCCGAACTCAATAGCGAGATCGGAGCTTACCACCGAGCATCCCGTGAACCCACGACCATTCGAAAACTTGTAGGCGGTTGCCCACTTCTTCAGTGCGGCCCAGTCGATCGGATAATCCTGCCCTTTCTTGAGCTGGATCTTCACCGGCACACAGTGGGCTTTGATCACCCCGATGACCTTGGAATCGGACAGGACGTGAGTGCGCAGGAGGCGCCCCTCCAGCCCACAGGGTTCCTTGGGAGGGCCTTCCTGGAGCACGTAGAAGAACACAAAGAGCGGCTTGCCCGTGCTCCTGGCCTCCTTCACCGCATTTGCGACATGGATGCGCCAGGGGATGCGATTCCACGGAAGTTTACCCGCCTTCTCAACCTCCAGCACCTTGGACACCATCTTCTTGGCCTCCCCCTGGTCCCACGGTTCACGGGCTGAGACCAGCGGAAGAAGTAGTCCGAAATTCGCAAGGAGGATCGGGATAATTCCTTTCAAGGCCGAGTAGCCTAGCAACCTGTCACCGCAATCACAAACTCCACTTCAAAGCCCGATCACCTTATTGGACCGGATGGCGCTGCCGTCATTGGTGACCCCAGTATCAACCCATGCCCCCCCGGCTCACGAGACATCCCGAAACAGCAAAATGAGGGGAATCGGCCCCAGGCACTCTCCAGCCCACCAGGGTCCATGGGCTCCCTCTTCTCAGTCCTTGCGGCTCCATACCGTCACCCGGATGGCTCTCTGTGAATAACTTTCGCGTTCAATCATCAGCCTCCCCGGTTAGAACCTCACTCCGTGGCCGGCAAGGAAGGCAAGCTCACCCCCATGATGGCGCAGTATCAGGCGATGCGCCGCTCGCTTCCCGACGATGTGCTTCTCTTCTTCCGGCTCGGCGACTTCTACGAAATGTTTTTCGAGGATGCCAGACAGGCTGCCGGGATCCTCAATGTGGCTCTCACCAAACGGGGTGGCATTCCCATGTGCGGTGTCCCTCACCACGCTGCGGAAAACTACATCGCCAAGCTCATCAAGCAGGGCAGGCGGGTGGCTATCGGGGAGCAGACCTCCGAACCGGTGCCCGGCAAGATCGTGGACCGGGAGATCTCCCAGATCATCTCGGCGGGCACCATCGACAACCTCTCTCTGCTCGATGACCGTCGCCACAATTATCTCGCCGCGGTGTGCGAACACCGGGACACCTTCGGCCTCGCGGTGGTTGATCACTCCACCGGCGAGTTCACCTTGGCGGAGTTTCCCGACCGCCAGCAGTTGGAGGACGAGCTCACCAGGCTGGCTCCCTCCGAACTCCTCATCTCCGACGAGCAACTCCAGGCCCTCGGCGGACTCCCTCACAACCTGCCCTACGACGGATACGCGTTTCTCCTGGACCAGGCCGTCCACACCCTGCGCGACCATTTCAAGGTGCAGTCGCTCGACGGCTTCGGTTGCGCCGACATGCACCCTGCCCTCAGCGCGGCCGGCGCAATCCTGCACTATCTTTCCTGTCAGCTGCGCCGCTCCTGCGATCACCTTCGCGGATTGGCCGTGCGCCAGATCGGCGAGCAGGTCGCCATCGACACCGCCTCCCAGCACAACCTCGACCTTGTCGACTCGCGCTCCGGTCGCCAGCACACCCTGCTGGGCGTGCTCGATCGTACTGCCACTCCGATGGGAGCCCGCAAACTGCGCGACTGGATCCTCCATCCCATCTCGGACCGTAACACCCTGGAGGCACGGCACGATCTTATCGGCAGTTTCCTCGCCGAGAGCTTCCTGCTCACTCACTGCCGGGAGAGCTTGAAGGAGATCCGCGATATCGAGCGCTGCACCGGTCGCCTGGCCCAGGGTTCAGGGAATCCCCGCGACCTTCAGGCCCTGCAGACTTCCCTCTCCCAGATTCCATCCCTCCGCGCCGACTTGGATGCCCTCCCATCCCGGCAGCCTGAGACCTGCCACCTGAAAACCGAAATTCTCCATCAGCTCCACGAGTTTCCCGAACTGGTGGGGTTACTGGAGAATGCTCTCGCCGACGAACCGCCGGTCTCCCCCAGGGAAGGAGGCCTCATCAGGGATGGATTCTCGGCGGAACTCGACGAACTGCGCTCCGCCTCCCGCGATGGCAAGGAATGGATCGCCCAGATGCAGCAGGACGAACGGGAACGGACCGGGATCGACTCACTCAAGATCAAGTTCAACAACGTCTTCGGCTACTTTATCGAGGTGACCAAGGCCAACCTCTCCAAGGTCCCTGAGGACTACCAGCGCAAGCAGACCATGGCCAATGCCGAACGCTACATCACACCCGGCCTGAAGGAGAAAGAGAGCAAGGTTCTGGGTGCTGACGAACGGGCCAAGCAGCTGGAGTACGAGGAGTTTCTCAAACTTCGCAGTGAGATCACCTGCCACCTCGACGAACTGCAGCAATGCGCCAACGGCCTCGCCACTCTGGACGTCCTGCTGGGCCTGGCCGAGACCGCGCAGCTCTACCAGCACACCCGCCCGGTCCTCGATGACTCGCGCGATCTCGAAATCATCAACGGTCGGCACCCCGTGCTGGAGCAGACCCTTGTCGAGGAAAAGTTTGTTCCCAACGACTCAAGACTCCTCCACGACAACTCTCGCCTGCTCATCCTCACCGGTCCCAATATGGCGGGAAAATCAACCTACATCCGCCAGGTCGCCCTCATCGTCCTGATGGCCCAGATCGGCGCCTACGTTCCCGCCGAGTCGGCACGCATCGGCCTGGTCGACCGTATCTTCTGCCGGGTGGGCGCCAGTGACGATCTTGCCCGGGGCCAGTCGACCTTCATGGTGGAGATGAACGAAACGTCCCTCATCGTCAACAATGCCACTGACCGCAGCCTGGTTATTCTCGATGAAATCGGACGTGGCACCGCCACCTTCGACGGTCTCTCCATCGCCTGGTCAGTAGCCGAGCACCTGCATGACGTCCTCAAGAGCCGCGCTCTCTTCGCCACCCATTATCACGAGCTCTGCGACCTCGCCAATACCAGGGAAGCGGTCGAGAACTACAACGTGGCGGTGCGTGAGTGGAAGGAAGACATCATCTTCCTGCGCAAGATCCTCCCCGGACCGGCCGACAAGAGCTACGGCATCCAGGTCGCCCGCCTCGCAGGACTCCCCGCCCCGATTATTGATCGAGCGAAGGAGATCCTCACCCATCTGGAGATGAACGCCGGACGCCCCCAAAGCCAGGAATCAAAGACACCGCAACCGGTTGAAGACAAACCGTTCCCGCATGCGGATTCTCCGCAGATGGACCTTTTCAGCACGTAGCGTCACCGATCGTTGCGGAGTGCGATGATCTGTGTCGGTGGTTGGTATTCCGTGGATCAGACGGTATCCACGGCGAATGGAACTGGACTCCCTGGTTTACCATCACTATGAATCGCGCTGAGTTCTTTCTAGGCCAACACCTGAAATAGCCATGCGTCATATGTTAGTCTCATTCACTGCCTTGCTGCTCGTATGCAGCATGGGGACAGTGGTGGCGCATGCGGCTGGGAAGAAAAATGAATGGACGCGTTTTCGTGGGCCCAATGGCTCGGGCATTAGTGAGGCCAAAGCGATTCCCATCAAATGGACTGCCAAGGATTACAACTGGGTTGCAAAACTTCCCGGAAGCGGCAGTAGTTCGCCGGTGGTTTGG
>DLRK01000177.1 GCA_002501065.1 Akkermansiaceae bacterium UBA7890 | reverse complement strand
CTGCGGCCCCTGGCCGTCGTCCTGCCCGTCGTCCTCATCGCGTTTTCAAGCAAGGCGGCCGAGCCTGAAGCGCCCGCGAGACCAAATGTCATCTTCCTGATGGTTGATGATCTTGGATGGACGGATATCGGGTGCTTTGGATCGGATTATTACGAGACGCCGAATATTGACCGCTTGGCTGCGGAGGGGATGAAGTTTACCAACGGATATGCGGCCTGCACCGTTTGCTCTCCGACGCGCGCCTCGCTGATGACGGGCAAATACACGCCGAAGCACGGGGTCACCGATTTCATTCACAGTTCCACGATGATGCTCCGGCACGAGGAAGTGACCATTGCGGAGGCTTTGAAGGAGGCGGGGTATCGCACGGCGCACGTGGGCAAGTGGCACCTGGCTCCCCGCGGAGTGAAGAATCACCGGGATTACTATCCGACGCATCACGGTTTTGAGATCAATATCGGCGGCGGCCACTGGGGCGCCCCGGCTTCGTATTTCCATCCCTACGAGGGCAAGAAATCGGTTGAGAATCTGCCGCCGGGCGGGAAGGAGGGTGATTTCCTGACCGATCGGCTGACTGACGAAACCCTCAAGATCCTAAGCGAGTGGAAGGAGGAACCGTTCTTCGTCCACCTGGCGTATTACGCGGTGCACACCCCGGTCATGGGAAAGAAGGAGTGGGTGGACTATTACGAGAAGAAAACGGCCGGCGAAAATCACCAGAAGCCGGCCTACGCGGCCTTGTTGCGATCGGTTGACGACAGCGTCGGGCGCATCATGGCCCATCTTGAGAAGCTGGGGATTGCTGAAGAAACCGTGATCATTCTCACCGGCGACAACGGCGGTCTCATGTCTCAGACCAGGAACCGGCCCCTGCGCGCGGGCAAGGGATCGGTCTATGAGGGCGGGGTGCGCGAACCGACGATCGTCAAGTGGCCGGGGGTGACGCCGGCGGGCAGCGTCTGCGATACCCCGGTCATCACGATGGATTTCTATCCGACGATCCTCCATATGACGGGCGCGAAGGGTGATGCGAAGCACAACCGGCAGGTGGATGGAGCCGATCTCTCGGCGATCCTGCAAGATCCGGCGGCAGGGCTGGACCGCGATACTCTGTATTGGTATTTCCCGCATTCCCACTCCGGGGGTGCCCGCCCCTATGCTTCCATTCGGCACCATGATTTTCGCCTGGTGAAGTGGTTCAACCGGGAAGGGGTGCAGCTCTTTGATCTCGAGAGGGATATCGGGGAGTCCAGGAACCTGGCGGGCTCGATGCCCGAGAAGGCACAGGAGTTGGAGGCTTTGCTGGATGCCTGGCTCGAGGAGACCGGGGCCGAGATTCCGGTGCCAAAAGGGCCGAAGAAGAAGTAGGAACTGACATGTGATGAAGGTGGTTCTTTCCCTGCTCTCTGTAGTTTTCGCCGGGCTTGCCGGCGGTGCCGCCGCCAAGGAGCGTCCTAATATTCTATGGGTTTTTGTGGACGACCAGGGGCCCGACTGGGGGTGTTATGGCAACACGCTCGTGCACACCCCGACGCTCGATGCCCTGGCCGGAGAAGGAAGGGTTTTCACGAGGGCTTTCGCGGTGGCGCCGGTTTGCTCGGTGTCGCACACCTCCCTCTTCACGGGGAATTACGTTACCAGCCTCGGCGTGCCCCATCATCGCAGTCACTATCAGGACGAATTGCCCGAGGGGCATTTTCATGCCGAGGAACTGCTCAGCGAGGCGGGGTATTTCACGGTTAACATGGTCTCCTCGTTGGGGGGCAAGGACGATCGGATTGTCCATGGCGCTTCCGGCAAGACCGATTTCAATTTCTACCGCAAGTCGGAGGCTTATCGGCAAAAGAGCATCAACAACCAGAGTGGCGGGGAGTTTTTTGATCACGTCCACGCCTTGAGCAACGAGGAGCCCGGCAGCTACTTCAGTGGCGGCGCCTGGGACGAGAGGCGGGAAGGGCAGCCCTTCTTTGCCTACGTCAATATCGAGACCGGAAAGAAGCATGGCTGGGAAAAGGGGACGGAATGGGCCCGGCGGAACAAGCTTGCCGTCGATCCCGGGAAGGTAAGGGTCCCAGGATACCTGGCTGACACACCCGGGATCAGGGAATTCCTGGCGTCAAAATTGAATGCCGTGTCGCACACCGATGCCGTGATTGGAAATTTCATCAGGGCGCTCAAGGACAGGGGTGAGTATGAAAACACCTTCATCTTTGTGGCCGGCGATCATGGCTATGATTTCATGCGCCACAAGCAGACCCTTTATGATTCTGGTCTCAGGGTCCCGATGATCATCAGGTGGCCCGGCAAGGGTAGCGCGGCCAAGTGCGATGACCTGGCGGGTCTCATTGACATCGCGCCGACGACTTTGCGAATCGCCGGAGTCGATGTTCCCGGCACCATGGAAGGCATCGATTTGCGGGACGCGGGAGCCCTGAGGGAGCGGAAGCAACTCTTTGGAACTCGCGACGGTGTGGACGGTGTGTTTGACATGTATCGCACGGTGCGTGACAGGCGCTTCCGGTATATCAGGCATTTCTATCCTGAAATCCCTTATTTGAATGGAAAATATGCCAGCCGCTACATGGTTATCAAAGAGATGAGAGAGCTGGCCAAGGCGGGAGAACTGGATGCCGCCCAGGAGTCTTTCCTGCTCCCTCAAAAGCGCGCTGCCGAAGAACTCTATGACTTGGAGAATGACCCGGATGAGATCAACAATCTCGCTGGCCAAGCGGAATACGAATCCATTCAGAGTGAGTTGTCGAGAGTCCTGGCTGCGTGGATGGAAAACAATGGAGATATCGATCCCGAGTATGGGAAGCTGTTTGCGAACGGCCAGCTCAGAGCGAATCTCAGAATCCAGGGCTTGATGGACAAGAAAGAGAACGATTCCCGATGATGAAGACAATGCTCATACCAGTGGCGGTATTCGCCCTCAGCGCGGCAGCCTCGGCCGCAGATATCAAATCGCTCCCGGAGTACGACGAGGGAGAGGTCCGGGTCAGGGAGGATTGGCTGGTCGTGCCTGCGGAACGGAAATCAGCGGTTTACCAGGCGGCCGGCGGGAAGGATATCGTTCTCTCCAACGGCATCATTGCACGCCGTTTCCGTCTCAGTCCCAATGCGGCCACCGTCAGTTTGAAGAATCTGCAAACCGGTGAAGAATTTGTTCGCTCGGTCAGGCCGGAAGCCACGGTTACCGTCAACGGCAAGGCTTGGAACGTGGGCGGCCTCAACCGGCAACGGCTGCACAACTACATCCGCTACGAATGGCTCGACGAGTTGAAGGGTGATGTCGAGTCCTTTGAGTTTGTCGATTTCACGGTCGGCCCGACGGTCGCCCCCTTTCCCTGGAAGAAGCGTCCTGAATGGCTGAGTATCGATCTGCCGTGGCCGGCTCCCGGAAAACGGCTGACGATGATCTACGAGCAGAGCAGCGAAGTGGAGAGGGTCGCAAAGGACAACTTCGAGAAGGCCCGTGTGATACTTGCCAGGGATGATATCGACGGGACCGCTCTGGAGCCGGAGTGGAAACATGTGACGAGCCCTTACGTCCGGGAAGAGCGGCCCTCTGAGCGCAGCTCGTATGAAAACGAGGGCAAGGCCGGCGAAGTCATGACCCTGGGCAACTGCATTGCCTACGGCGAGAGAGAACTGCCCAAGGAGTTCAGCGCCATCGAATGTCGCGTCGATCCGGGAATCGACGAGAGTGGTGACTGGGGGCCGGGCATGGTGGCGGTGTGGCCGGAGAAAACGATCAAGCTGCAGCTGCGGCCCGACCAGAATCGGATCGCTTACGTGCAAAAAGGCTATGTCCGCAAGGTGGGAAAATTCTCCGAGGGGAGCCCGCAGCACCTGCGCATGGTTTTCGAGGGAGACGTGATCGAATTTTGGTCTTCCGCCGACAATGAGAACTGGAAACGGCTCTCGTCGGTGAAGAACGAAGACGGCCTGCCGCAGTCCGTGCGCCTAGGAAAGACCGGCCCGGACGGAGCCGAGGAGGAATTGGCAACGGACCCGGGTGAGGTGGTCCGCTGCCGGGTCGACAGATTTCGTGTCTATGGCGGTCCGGTGGAACTGAGCGACGAGGAACTGAAGCGGCTGGAGGGCAAGCTGAAGCCGGCGAAGCCCCTGCGCCTGGAAATGATTTATGAGATCTACGACGGCACACCGATCCTGTGCAAATCCTTCAAGATCTACAATACCACCTCGGACGAAGTGCGGATAGATTCTTTCAAGGCGGAGATACTCGCCACGGTGGAGGCCGAGTCCAGTGTGTCCACCAATCCCGACTGGATGACTCCGAATCTCTTTGTATTCGCCGACATGAATTTCGGGGGCATGGACCAGAAGGGCGCCAACCCCTGCGTGGAATGGGTGCGGGATCCTTCCTACACCACCCAGGTCAACTACCGGACGCAGACTCCCTGCCTGGTCAAGGTGGCTCCGCCGATTGGCCCGGCGGTCGACCTGGAACCCGGCGAGAGTTTCGAGAGCTTCCGCGTCTTCGAGATGCTCAATGACAGCTGGGATCGTCAGCGCATCGGTCTGAGCAAGTGCCGGTTCTTCCGGACGGTGGCACCCTGGACGCAGGAGAACCCGATCATGATGCATGTGAGGGGCGCCAAGGAAGAGGCGGTCAAGTTGGCCATCGATCAATGCGCCGAAGTCGGCTTCGAGATGGTTATCCTGACCTTTGGCAGCGGCTTCAATGCGGAAGACAACCGACCGGCGACCTTGGAATTTTTGAAAAGCCTCGTGGACTACGCCCACGCCAAGGGTGTTGCCCTGGGGGGCTATTCCCATCTCTCGGGTCGCAACGCCAAGCCGGGCGAAGACAATATCACCGGCGTCAAACCCAAGTTTGGAAGGGCTCCCTGTATCGGCAGCGAATGGGGGCACCAATATTTCAAGAAACTCGAGCATCTCTTCGACCCCGAAGGAGTGGGCATGGATATTCTTGAACACGACGGTTCCTACCCCGGGGATGCCTGTCGGTCGGGGCTCCATCCCTATCACGGCAGTTACCCCAATTCACAATGGGCCCAGTGGATACGCATCCGGGATTTTTACCGTCGCTGCCGCGGCAAAGGGGTCTACCTCAACGTGCCAGACTACTATTACTTGAATGGTTCCAGCAAGTGCGCCATGGGATATCGCGAGGTCAACTGGTCTCTTCCCCGAAGAGAGCAGGAGCTTATAGAGCGGCAGAACATATACGATGGGACCTGGGACAAGACCCCTTCCATGGGGTGGATGTTCGTTCCCCTGGTCCAGTATCATGGCGGCGGTGCGGCGGCGACCATCGAGCCACTGAAAGACCATATTCCGCATTACGAACAGCGCATGGCCAACCTCTTTGGCGCAGGCGTCCAGGCCACCTACCGCGGCCCGCGTCTCTACGATACCGACGAGACCAAGGCTGCTGTCAAGAAATGGACTTCATGGTACAAGAAACACCGTGCGATCCTGGAATCGGATATCATTCACCTCCGTCGCCCCGATGGCCGAGACATTGACTATCTCCTGCACGTCAATCCTGGCCTGGAAGAAAAAGCTCTGTTGGCCGTCTATAACCCGCTTGAAACAGCGGTCAGGAAAACGATCGAAGTGCCGCTCTACTATGCCGGGCTGAGCGACACGGCGAGGGTCAGTTGCAATGAGGGAGCGGACGAAGAGATGGAACTGAGGCGCGATTACACCATTGAGCTGGAGGTAGGCATCGAGCCCAACGGCGTCAACTGGTATGTATTCAGGTGAAGAAGGAGAAGCGGTGCGCCCAGCACCACCTCGACAGACTTCCGTATTACTACCGGTGGTGTCCCACCAGCTACGACTAATCGTGCTATGACGCGTCTCGTAGATACTCGATCTTTGACGCGGCCCACGCCTTTGAAGTGATCCCGGCGATCTGCCAGTTGGTCACCGTCGGCAGCCGGGTGTGCACGTTCTTGAGATGCGCGTGCCGGTCGATGTCGCGGTTGCGGCAGCTTTCGATGATCGAGTAGATCACAGCTCTGCGCCAGCCGGCCTCTTTGGCTCCGATGAACAACCAGTTCTTCTTCCCGATGGTAGTCGGGCGGATGGCATTCTCGCAGAGGTTATGGTCAATCTCGACTTTGCCGTTGTCGATGAACACACTCAGCTACTGCTTGGCTTCAAGGCGGCGGCGTCTCTGCTCGATCAGCTCGGGCAGGAGGTCCTCGTATTTCTCCCGCACCAGGTCGTATTCCGGGTTGACGCACCGCTCGTCGCCAAAGCCGACGAGAACGTGGAGAAGAGACTCACTGCTACTGCTAGTAAATTGCTTTCTCAGGCCGGGTTTCCTAGAGGCTGAAGGCCCGGG
>DLRK01000075.1:13521-13666 GCA_002501065.1 Akkermansiaceae bacterium UBA7890 | reverse complement strand
GGCACTGGGAGACAAGGTTACGCTCTACGCGGATTCCAATAGTTCCTACGAAGTGAAGGATGCGATCCGCGTGGGTCGACTCCTCGAGGAAAACAATTACGCCTTTTACGAAGAGCCCGTACCCTTCGATCACCTTTGGGAAACC
>DLRK01000075.1:0-13132 GCA_002501065.1 Akkermansiaceae bacterium UBA7890 | reverse complement strand
GCGTCGATTCCGCTGGGCAATCGCAAATCGCGCGATGGATGTCGTGCAACCCGATCTTCACTACAATGGGGGCTTTATCCGGGGGATCCGGGTGGCAAAGATGGCCGAAGCCGCAGGAATGATGTGCACCCCTCACATGTCCGGATCCGGGCTCGGCTACGTGAACGTTCTTCACTTCGCCAGCTTTGTACCGAACATCACCCCCCATCAGGAGTTCAAGGGAGAAAGCGACATTCCCTGCCAAAGCAACAGTTCATCGCTCAAGGCCACCAACGGAATCGTTGCCTGCCCCAAAGACCCGGGCATGGGGGTAGAGATTGATCCCGACTACGTGAAGAAGGCGAAGCCGGTGGTCGCTTGAGGTTGGCTGAAAGGAAATCGGTTTTCGGCAAGGAACCAGAACGGTCCGGCGGGCTGGGCTGACAAGTGCAGTGAGGTGGTCATGCGCCCCCACCTGCCATCAACACTGCAGGCTGCCCACAGCGACGTGGAAATGGAGGTTCTCTCCGACAGGAAAGTGGTTGTCCAGACCTCCAATGCCGGCCTGTTCATGGTCGATCCCACTGGGAACTTCAAGGTCTGGAGGCATGCGCTGGCCACCATGATTGAGGCAATGCACCATACAAATTCGCCATGCGCCACCCTCCTCCAACAAGCTGTATTCACGTGCCCGCATGACGAAGACCCAGCAAACTGTGATTCTCCCCTACTCCCCGGGAACAACCTCGATCACTCCGCGCATGCTGCGCCAGTGACCGGGAAAGGTGCAGATAAAGGGGTATTGCCCCTCGAAATTAGCAGGCACGGTGAAATCCAGCCTGCCGCTCTGCCCCGGTTGCAGCAACTTGATGGATTTTATTACCCTTCCCGAGTCAGGAATGTAACCCCTGGCCAGGCCATCGGGACTCGCAGCCATGAGGTCGGCCGCACTGCCCACTTCCTGTATTGTTCCCGGCTCGACGATGAGAAGATTGTGCGGCATCAGGTCATTGTTCTCAAAGCGGATCGTCAACTTGTCCCCGGGTCTCACGCTCAATCGGGCACGGTCAAAGAGCATGCGCCCGGGAATCGTCTTGATCAGGAAGGATGAAACGCCCAGGTCGTCGAGCGCTTTTCCCAGTGACACGCCACCGGAAACCTCAAGCATCGGCTCAAGTTCACGCGCAATTGCATAGCTCTCGAGGAAAACCGGGGAATCGTGCCCGGCTTCCGGCACGGATTCCAGGTAGGCGAGAACACTCTGCGCAAGGCGAGCCAGCCGGTCGGCCGGCCACGCGCCCCGCTCCATGCTGCGCAGTGCAGAAGTTGCCACGCGACGGTTCGTTCCCTCCTCCACCTGGTCAATCAGCCTTGCGGCCATCACCGAGCGGTCCTCCTCCCTCTTGGTGAGATACTTCACGGTCTCTTCCAGGGCGTATTCAAGCCCCTTGTCCATGTCATGCTTAACGACTTCCCGGGCAGCCTGCAGTGCTCCCGGGGCCCTGCTGAAGGCGGCAGCAAGCACAGCATGCAGGCGCACAGCCGCATCACTGTCATTGGCACGCTCGCCAATCAGGGCCACCGGATCGGGGATCCCGTCCTGCCAATGCCGCAAGACCTTCGTTGCGGCAAGCCGGGCACCGGGCGCCCTGGCATTGAGCAGCTGATTCAGCAGGTCGCTGTCCACCACTCCCAATCCCTGGCAAACCCACAACCCCTCGACCAGGTGGTGCTCGGTTTCCGGATCCGCCGGATCGAGTTTTTCCATCCACTTCTCCAGGGCCTCCACCACCTCCTGCGGCGGGCGTGAGTGCAACTCGCCACGTGCCAGTTCACGCGTGCGCCCCTCAGGGGACTTCAAGTAGTCAAGCAACTCCACCACCGGCCGGCCGCGGATGACCGGGGCCTTCAGGGACGGACGCGTTTTGTGGGAGATGCGCCAGATTCTCCCATGGGCATGATCCCGTCCGGGATGACGCTTGGAGAAATTCACGTTCTCAAAGATATGGGTATAGAAATCCGCAATGTAGAGCGCCCCGTCCGGTCCCCAGGCCATTGCTACCGGACGAAAGGTCCTGTCACTGCAGGTGGCCAGCGACCCGTGCCGCTTCGCCTGATAAAGCGAACCCTCCGGTGTAAGCCCATACCAGTGCACCCCGACATCACCCTCACAGTGATTGACCAGGAATCTTCCCTGCACCTGCGGTGGAAAATGGCTGCTGTAGATAAATTCACACCCGGCGGCAATCGCCCCTCCCGGCGCAAAGGACAGATGATTGGTCCGTTGCTTGGCCTTGGGAAAGACAAAGGGTGTCGAGATCACGTCCATCGGGTAATACTGCCCGGCCGAGGCATCCAGCAGGATCCCGCGACCCCAGCGGTCAAAGACCTTGCCATAGGGGTTCCAGAACGCGTGGGAGAGGGCGACCTCCAGCTGGTGTTCGCGCGGAGTGTAGGCAAAGACCGCAGCATCACGCACCCGCCGCGGACCGCCGGGTGTCTCGACCTGCGTGTTGTAGAAGATGCCTTGAGAAAAATAGAGCGTCCCTCCCGGGCTCCAGCGGAAGTTGTTCATGGCATGCTCAGCGTCCTCGGCACCAAACCCGTGCAGGACCGTGCGCACCCAATCCGCCCTGCCGTCCCCACTGGTATCCCTTGCCAGCAGAAGGTTGGGGGCCTGCGCCACGTAAGCACCTCCATCCGCTGAGGGAATGAAGCCGTGGATGAGCTTCATGTTCTCAAGAAACACCACATGGTTGTCAGCCACTCCGTCACCATCGGCGTCCTTGAGAATGACAATCGAATCTCTCGGCTGCCTGCCAGGCAGGGAGTGCGGCCAGGTGGGTGTATTGGCAACCCAGAGGTGTCCCTCCGCGTCGAAATGGATGGCAAAGGGATTAGCGATCGGAAAACGCACTTCCGAGGCAAAGAGGTTGACCTGATAACCCTCGGCGACCTTGAACAATCCAAGCTGCTCCTGCGGGGACCGCAGGTGCTTGTCCGGTGAACCATCGGCCTTCACCTCCCACTGTGCCGGCTTGTCCACACCCGGGATGGCACGGCTCTTTGGGGTTGGAAACCAGATTGGCCTGCCCTCCACTGGCTCCCTTTCCCACACGCTCGCCGGATCAGGCTTCTTAATGGCCCAGAGATCCTCATCGGCAGCCTTGACCAGCAACCTGCGATGCCTGCGTTCCTCCTCCAGGTGCATGGCACCGCGGGTCTTATTGCGACGACCATGGATGTAGGAAGCATTGGGCGGATGCCACCAGGTGAAATAGTGATGGTTCTTCTCGTAGACCAGGCGCCGTAATTTCTCAGCGCTATCGCCGTCATCCACCGCCTCCGCCGCCTCCGCCGCATCAGTATCACCAATCAGTTCAAGGCCGCGTGCCATCATGCGGCTCACCACCCAGTCACCGTATTCGCTGAGGTGAATACCGTTGAAGGTGAGTCTCCCGCCGGGATGCCCCGCGATCCACTCAGAAGTGGACGCATACAGGTTCAGGAACCGTGCCCCGGCCTGCCCAGCCGCCCGGGCCGAGGCCGCCGAGTATAATTCCAGGTTGCCGTTGTGCACGGTGTCACCGGCGGCAACCCCGTGCCTTGATTCAAGGGCCAGTGGCGAAACCACGACTATGCGCGGCGCGGCGTTGCCGTTGAACTGTTGCCCCTGCAGATCCCTGATCAACTTTACCAGTGCGGCCTGATAATGCTCGACGCCAGCGGCACCGGCGAAGGACTCATTGAACCCGAAACAAAGGAACAGAATGTCCGCGCGGTGTCCTTCGAGTTCCGCGAACAGGTCGGGAAAACCCTTGGGACGGATTCTCCGGTCCACCTCGTCCGCCGACCAGCCCATATGACGCACCCGCAGTCGGTGGTCAGGAAAACGACAGTGCAGGAAAGTCTCGAAATAGCCGAAAAGCTGCATGCGCTCGGCAAAGGTGTTTCCGATAATAACGATACTATCCCCTTTTTGAACCGGAAGAGGCCGGGCCGCCCATCCGTCCCCCCCGGCAAGGACGGCCGCAAGCAAGAGGAGAAGGTGCTTCCTGAAAGGAATTCGCTTTTTCATCAGGGCTCCGATTTCTAAACCCCTGCCTGATTCACCCCCAGACAGAAGCGATCGCTGCGGTGATTCCCGTGACTGCCAGGATGGCAATACCGAGTGACATCTGGTCGTTGAGGATGGCAGCAATCCCCAGACCACTTCCCAGAACCACGCCGCCCCAGTAACAGGCGGACCAGATACTGTCGTGCCAATGACGTCCCGCCGATTGTAGTTTTCTGCATTCGGGGCAGTTGAACATGCCCCCCTTCATGGACTCGGGGATCTGAAATAGATGCCCGCAATTCTCACAGTAGACGTCCATTCAAAACAGTCTCTAATTCTGACGGCCCTCGATGGCTCCTATCAGAATCGCCGCAGCGATTCCCATCCGTCGATCGAGCAACTGCTGGGAATCCATAGAGAAATCCAGATCCAGCTTGGCAATAAATGGATTACGCCTTTGACGAAAAGAGGCGACCTGCTGGCCATTGACTTCTGCGATGAATGTCTGCGGCATGATCAGGGTCCCGAACTCACCAAGTCGCCGAAGGAGTGCCATGCCACCACTGCCACTCTCCGTGAGCGTTCCGATTTCCTCATCATTCACACCCAGGATGAGCCACGAGTCACGAAGGATCGACTTCAATCCCTTGCGGCGCAAGGCACCCACCTTGAGGTTCTGTGCAGAATCGATAATGTCGTAAGTCGCACCAAAGTCGATCACGCTGCGAGCTTGGATTCTCAGCAGCTCGTTCTGCTGGGTCGTCTCAGCATAGATACTAATATCCTCTTTCAGCTTGAAGGCCTTGAGTTTGGCGAAGAAACAGACCTGGTCATTCGCATCGTAGACATGGAATGACTGGCCAAATATCTTCAGGAATGTCCGACGCAGCAGGAAATGGTTCCCGTCTCGCATGGGGATCACGCTGGCGGGCTCCTCACCCAGCTGACTCGCTTCAATTGGCTGGCCCGAATTAGGATCGTTGCTCATCTCGTACTTCGATTTTGTCTTGGATTTGGCGTTCCATTCACAGGAACCTCAAGATCCTGAAAGAAAACTGGTTTTTCGTCAAGGCGCCGGAACAGGCAGGAAGGGCGGCACAGGCAAAGAGCGCAAGAAAGACAGGAAGCGGTTTCATGAAGCCCCGGCCCTGCCACACCA
Source organism: Akkermansiaceae bacterium UBA7890 (assembly GCA_002501065.1). Classification (GTDB taxonomy): domain Bacteria; phylum Verrucomicrobiota; class Verrucomicrobiia; order Verrucomicrobiales; family Akkermansiaceae; genus Roseibacillus_B. Next base: position 7,937 of record DLRK01000075.1, on the reverse strand, counting down.
CCGGAAGCAGGGGAAGTGGCATGACTGCCCAGATCCGCGGCGATATCATTTCCTCCGCTTCTTGAATGATGTCCTCCGCCTAGAACCGATGTATCAGCAGTCCCACCAGGTCCTTCCCTGGCTTGCCGTTTAGCGCCTTCCCTCCGTCTTGGGCTCGGTCGGCGCATCCAGGTCCAGCAACAGGATGGCCAGAGCGTCTTCCCTGGCTTTGCCGGAATGAAAGTCAAAGGCGCGCATGAGACGAGGGTGCTCTGACTCCGGCACCTTGGGATCCAGAACCAACTTTGCCAGCAACCCGGCGGCTTCCGGGGCCCGCGAACGCCACACAATGTCGCGACCCGCCGGGGCCTTCCAGTCATCGCCAACTTTCTTGAGCCATGCGTTGAAACAGGCCGTTTTGTTTCCTTTCTCTCCAATGCCGAGAGCCTCCAGGTACCAACGATCCCTGCCATCGTGCTGGAGGGCGAGCTCGGCCCACAACCCGGCAGCCTCGGAAGTGGCCACGCGATGCAGGGACACGGCGCATTCCCGGCGAACCAAGGCGGACTCGTCGCGAACCATGCGACGCACCAAAGGCTCGATGGCCATACCATGACGCCGGGCGATGCGGAGGGCGAGAGCCCGCAGATTGGCGTCTTCGTCCTGCAATGCCACCTCAATGGCCTCCTGGGCACCGTCCTTGATCGCGGCCAGGGCCCACAAGGCGCGGGCCCGGAAACGCGGGTTTTCATCGGTCGCCATCTTCCGCAGGGCGGGCCGGGCCTTTTCCTGCATGGCATGCAAGGCCGTCCATGCCTTGTAGCGGACGGACAGGTTGGGGTTTCGCAGTGCCTTGGCCGCACCTGCGGGCGTCTTGAAATCAAAGTCAGGCACCACATAGGCATGGCCCGGAGGTGCCACCCGGAAGATCCGGCCCGCATCGTTGATGGTGCGATGGCAGCAGTCCACCGGATCGAACCAGTCGGCGATGATGAGGGAGCCATCCGGAGCCACCGAAACGTCGGAGGGACGATAGTTGCGATCTCCCTGGCTGTGAACCAGGTTGGTGATGCGTGCAGTGTAGCCGGCCCCGGCCTGCTTGGTGGGAAATGCCCAGACCACATTGCGCCCGGGCTCGGCATGAATCATCTGGTCGCGAAAGGGCTTCGGCAAGAGGTTGCCCTCGTAGACGAGTATTCCGGTGGGTGCGCCCCCTCCGGTGATGAGCAGATTCGGCACCACACCGGGATCGTTCTGGTGCCACATGCGGCGCTGCATGGTGGCTTCCATGTTGGTGCGCTTGCTCTGGTATCCCAGTCCTGTCATTTCCTCCCGGTATCCGTAATTGCCGTATTCCATGACGAAGTTCACACGGCAGGAACTGGATCCATTGTCGTTGTCCGACTGCCACATGGAACCGAAGGAATCGACCGTCACCTCCCAGTTGTTGCGGAAGTTGTAGCCGAGCACCTCGACTTGGCTGCCATCCATCTCGCAGCGAATGACCATGCCTTCCTGATAAGGCTTGCGGCTGTTGTCCACGGGGTTGCCGAAAACGTCCTTCACCAGGGTGCCGTCCGCACGCCACAGCCCGGCATTGAAGTTACCGAAGTTAAAGTAAAGCCGCCCGTCAGGCCCGAACATGACGGCATGGATCGCGTGGTCATGCTGACCCTGGACCGGATGCAAGACCTTTCCCCTGAACAGTAATTCCTTTGCCTCCGCCTTGTCGTCGCCGTCGTCGTCGGTGAGCAAAAGGATCCTGTCCGGGGCCGAGACAATCACCTTGTTGCCCAGCACACAGACCCCATGTACGCCATCGATGTCGGGGTCCTGGTAAAACACCTTGGTCTTGTCGCTCCGGCCATCTCCGTTGCTATCCTCCAGAATCAATATACGGTCGCCTTCCTTGCGGTCCTTCTTGCGGTAGTTGATCGCCTCGCCCACCCAGACTCGTCCGCGATCGTCGACGTCGATACTGGCGGGATTGGACAACTGGTCCTCAGTCGCAAACGGAGTAACGGCCACACCCTTGGCCGCGACAAGCTCTCCGTTGCTCGACTCCGCCAGGGAGCAGGCCAACGCTGCGCACCACAGGAATGTTCTGGGTGTCTTCAATTCCTGATCTCTCCGGTTTGCATTATTTCTTCCGGGCGATTAGTTGCGGGAATTTCTACTGCCAGAAATTCCCTTCTTGGGGCCATCCCGGATGGCGATCCGGGAGGCAGGGTTGGTGGGGTGCAGGCAGGTTATTTGTTCTGGTTGATTCGAGACATCAACAACAGGAAAAGCATCAAGGTGCCGAAGCTGACTCCCGGAAATATCGATTACTTTTCCCAGAAACTTTCAGCCAACAAGGCAACCGTATCGTGCCATTGCCCATCCACCTTATCTATGGGATATGAGTAAATTCTTCAATTGTCAAATCACTGCTGGGAATTCCCTTTTCGGGACAGAATATCCACTTCGAATTTCGCCTCAATTCTGACGACTTCGATCCCAACCCCTTCGCGGGATGGTAACTGGACAACGTTGTAGTCACTGTCCCGTGAACACGAGGAACTGCGGGACAACGCACGGGTGCCTCTGCTCAGGGGCGCCCGCAATCATCCGGATTGCTATCCTCGTCTCTCTGTCACAGTCTTCCACCGAACATTCGTTCTCCGCGTCCCGCGGAAATCGTCCACGCACCTCCTGAGACCTCGAACCCAGCATGACGCGAACTGCTCTTCCTCTAACAACCGTGGTGTTCCTTTTGCTCTGCCCTTCTCCAGTGTGGGCAGCCGATGGCAATCGCCTGGTGCACCTCGATGAACCGAACAATCCGTGGCAGCTCCACCGCGAGTCGCCCAAGCTCATTACGCCACAGTGGATTGGCGAAAAGGGAGTGCACGGGGTGGCCGTGCTCGCCATCGATGACATGTCGGGCGACGGCCAGCACTTCCGCAACTATCTGAGCCCGATCATCGATCGGCTCAAGCTCATCGACGGCCGTGGTCCGGTCAGCATCACCTGCAATCGTCCGGATCCCACTCATTCCAACATGCAGTGGCTGCTCGGCCAGGGCGTCTCGCTGGAAACCCACACCCTGAGTCATCCCTGTCCGCTCCTGCATCACCTCGATTTCGCCCGGGCCGCCACCGATTATCACCGCTGCGTCGACCTCCTGTCCGCCATCCCCAACAACCGCTCGGTGGGCTTTCGCTTCCCCTGCATGGACGGTCAGAACACGCCGAGCCCCCGCGCCTACGCGGAGATCCTCAACGGCGTGAGCGAAGCGGGGCATTTCATGTCCTCCAGCACCAGCGTGGGCATCGTCTTCACGCCGACGGACCGGGAACTGCCACGCTCGATCTTCGAGGACGACCCCGTCGGCGGGGGGCGCTTTTCCAAGTACCTCATGACGGGCTTCGTCAATTACATCGAAGATTACCCTTATCCGTTCACGGTCGGGAACCTGATCTGGGAGGTCCCGTTCGTCTACCCCAACGACTACACCGGTCAGGCGTTGCACGGGGCCCAGAATCCGATCACCATCGCCGACTTCAAGGCGGCGGTGGACGCCACCGTGGCCAAGAAGGGCGCGGTCTCGCTGTGCTTCCACGCTGGCGGCTGGATGCGCAACGAACAAATGGTCGAGATCGTCGATCATGCCGCCCGCACCCACGGCAGGAAGGTGAAGTTCCTCACCATGCGGGAGATGGACGACCGCATGGTCAAGCACATGCTGGCCGGTCATCCCCTGCGCGATACCAGGGGTGGTGACAATGGCGTGCGGATCCTTGACATCGACGGCGACGGCTACATGGACGTGGTCATCGGCAACGCCAGGACCAGGCTGAGCCGGATCTGGGATGCGAAGAAGCAATCCTGGCACGAGGCTCCCTTCCCGACTCTCATCACACCCGCCCTGCGCTTCGGAATCCTCGATGGAAGTGGACGGGCGGCCGCAATCGAAACAGACGAGCGTGGAGTGAACCGTGCCTGGCTCTTCGACGGCAGGGCCTGGGTGGCCGACCCGTCGCTGGTGGCGGGACTGGCCAGGGTGACAACACACCGGAAGGGCGCCGACGGGGGCGTGCGCCTGCGCGATGTCGATGGCGACGGAATCTGTGAATTGATCGTCGGAATACCCGCACAGTCCGCGGTTTATCGCCTCGGGAAGGAAGGCTGGGAGAAGCTTCCCTTCGGACTGCCGGAGGGATCCTCGATTGTGACGGAGTCAGGTGGCGACGCGGGACTGCGCTTCGCCGATATCGATGACGACGGCCAGCAGGACGTCATCTTCTCCAACGGCGAGCGCTACGGCACCTGGATGTTCGATTCACTCCAGACCGGCTGGTCCCGGAAGGGCCTTCATGGCAGGCGCCAGGGCGACGGAGTGGGTGAGCAGCACACCCGCGTGCGCACGGTGCTGGCACCCATCGTGCGCAAGGACGGCACCAACAACGGAGCGTGGATCAAGCGGGGACATCTCTACTGGCAGAACGAAGATACCGGCGCGATCATGCCGCACCACATCGACCAGCGCAGCTTTGGCGAGCTCCTGGGCGACCAGGTCAATCAACCGCGAACCGCGACGGCATCCCTGCGCGCCATGCAGGTGCGACCCGGGTTCGAGGTGGCACTGGTGGCCGCCGAACCCCTCGTGATGGACCCGGTTGATGTGGCCTGGGGACCGGATGGACGGATGTGGGTGGCCGAGATGGCGGATTACCCCATGGGCCTCGATCACAAGGGCAAACCCGGGGGACGGATCGTCGCTCTCACCGACACCGACGGGGACGGCCGCTACGACGAGCGCACTCTCTTCGCCGAGGGACTCGAGACCGCCAACACCGTGCTCCCCTGGCGCGATGGCGTGCTGGCGGTGGCCCCACCCAGCATCTGGTTCCTGCGCGACACCACCGGCGACGGCCGGGCCGATCACCAGGAGGTCCTCTACGAAGGATTCGGCCTCGGCAACGAGCAACACCGCGGCAACGGGCTGGTGTGGGGACTCGACGGGTGGGTTTACGTTGCCAACGGCGACAGCGGCGGAACGATCCGCGCTACCAGATCCGGCAGGAAGCTCGCCCTCGGCGGCTTCGACTTGCGGATCAAGCCGGACACCGGTGAATTGGAACGGGTCACTGGAGTGACCCAGCATGGACGCAATCGCGACGACTGGGGCAACTGGGTGGCGGGCAACAACTCCAACGGCTGGCAGATCGCGCTGGAGGATTACGACATTCGCCGCAACCCGAAGGTCTCCCAGCCCCCGGTTCGCCATGCCCTCACAGGGGTGATCGACCTCTACCCGGTCAGCCGTGTGCTCAGTCACTACAGCGGCTACAGCCCCCCGCCCGCCGGATCGCCGGGCAAGCTCACCTCCGCCTGCGGCTACACCTTCTATCGTGACTCGCTGTTTGATGCCCTGGTCGAACCCTCGGTCTACTTTTCCTGCCCGGTTCACAATTGCGTCCACCGCGAGGTCATCACGTGGAACGGCGTTCTGATGGAAACCGCGCGCGCCAGTGACGAGGCCCGCAGCGAGTTCCTGCGCAGTTCGGATTCGTGGTTTCGCCCCGCCGCCATCCGCACCGGACCGGATGGCGGGATGTACATAGCGGATCTCTACCGTCTCGTCATCGAACACCCGGAGTGGATCGACGACACCCTGGAGCGGGAAATGATCGCCGACGGGCGACTGCGTGCCGGCCACGACCGGGGACGAATCTACAAGGTCTTCCCCACCGGGGCGAAGTTGCCCAGACAGGCCAGGTTGACCGGGAAGAAGCCCGCCGAACTCGCGGTGGCGCTCGACTCCTCCAACGGCTGGCAGCGCGACACCGCACACATGATGCTGACCTGGCTCGAGAAGGGCGAGCAACGCAAAGCGATCCCGGCCCTGGCCAGGGTGTTGCGAAGCAGGCATCCCGCCGCCCGGGCCCAGGCCCTGAGCGCTCTTGCCGACCTGGATGCGCTTTCCGCCCAGTCGACGAAGATCGGTCTCGACGATGCCCATCCCGGCGTGCGGCGCAACGCCCTGCGGGTGGGCGCGCCGGTGCTGAACAGCGATCCGGCGCTGGGGCAGCGGGCGATCGCCTTGCTCGACGATGACGACGCACATGTGCAACGACAGGCCGCCTACGCCCTCGGCGCATGGAAGGACCCACGGGCGGGCCAGGCCCTGGGAGGGTTCCTGGTGAAGAACGCTGATCGTCCCTACCTGCGGGCCGCGGCCCTCACCTCGGCGGGCGAGTTCCCCGACGAAGTCCTGCTGGCGGTGCTCGGCATGAACCGCACTCCGGTCACCTCCGCCCTCAGCACCGAACTGATGGGCATGCTCGGCGAGGATGCCCGGAAATTCGTGCCGCCGGTCCTGGCTCGCATCGCCGCCAAGCCTGCCAGCGGTCAGCGCTACGAGGCCTGGAAGCTCATCGCCGCCACTCGTCTCCTCGAAGCCGTTGGCAACGACCCCGCCATACGCGCCAAGGTCGGGCCCATGCTCGCAGGTGCGCGCACCCTGGTCGACGACGAGAAGGCCGAGCTGACCAGCCGGCTCGCCGCACTGCAATTGATCGAACGAGCTGCCGATCCCAGCGACGATGCGGACCGTTTCGCCGCCCTCCTGAATTTGACCACCCCGATCGAACTACAGGTAGCGGCCACCAAGTCCCTCCTGCGCCACGATGACACCGACGCGGCCCGCGGCCTCCTGGCTGGTTGGTCCGAACGCGGACCGGCCGTGCGCAGCGCCACGATCGACGCCCTGCTGGCCCGGCCCAAACTCACCGGCGTCTTCCTCGATGCGATGGCCGATAACGGCGAGCTGACCGCTTCCCTCGACGTCAGCCGCCGACAGTTGCTGCTGCGCCACGAGAACGAGTCGATCCGCAAGCGAGCCACCGGGTTGCTCGGTGGTGCCACCAGTGCGGACCGCGCGGCGGTGATTGCGAAATACACCCCTGCCCTCGCGAAGGCCGGAGACCGCAATAAGGGCCGGACCCTTTTCGGAACTCACTGTGCAGCCTGCCACCGCCTCGAGGGCGTCGGCAACGTGATCGGCCCGAACCTGGCGGCGCTGAGCAACCGGACCCCGCTCACCTTCCTCACGGCCATCCTCGATCCCAATCGCGCGATCGAGGCGACCTGGATGCAGTTTATCGCCAAGATCAGGGACGGCCGCACCCTCGCCGGGGCGGTGGTGGAAGAGACGAGTGCAGCCATCACGCTCGTCAGCATCGACGGGGCGCGCACCAAGATTCCGCGTTCGCAGTTGGCCTCGCTGGAGTCGGCCGGACGCTCGCTCATGCCCGAAGGCCTCGAAGCTGCCATCACCATCGACCAGATGGCCAACCTGCTCGCCTACCTCAAGTCCAGCGGGCGACCCTTGTCCCAGTCCGTGGTCAAGGGCAACACCATCGAGCACCTCGGCACCGATCACGACGGGTTTTACTCTGTCATGTTCGACCCGGTTCCCGGCGCGACGGCGATCGAGTTGGAGTGGACCAACGAAGGCCCCTTCAAGCATTGGACCATCCGTGAGATCGAGGCTTACGCGAACTTCGAGACCAAGCTCGATATCGTCGCCGGCAAGGTTCTTCCCGGACCGGTGCGCACCGTGAACAACGTGTTTGCCAACGCCTTCGATGACGACATCGGAACCTTCACCTACATCACGCAACCGAACACCACCACCGCGCCCCAGCGGACCATGCTTGCCCTCGAACCCGGGGGCCACGTGCTCGACCGCATTCGCATCAACCACGTGGCCGACAACGGAACCAACGGCCGGCTGCAGCAGATCACTGTCCGGGTCACCACCGGAGACAACCCCGATCTGGCTGCCCGCAACTATGTCGATGTTGCCAATCTCTCGGTTCAGATCTTCGGCGAAGCCGCGGCTGCCCCCGCCGGGAAGCCCAGAGCCTTCGGCGGACAACCGCACAGGAGAAGGCCCCGAAGTCGTTGAA
>DLRK01000117.1:98474-130057 GCA_002501065.1 Akkermansiaceae bacterium UBA7890 | reverse complement strand
ATCCCTGAGGTGGCCAATCCCACTCCGGAGCAGAGGGAGATTCCCATCCGGGTCGGGACGGACGATGGCGTGGGGCATCTCACCATCACCTTCGAACAGGGCAATGGGACGCTCACCTTTGTGGAAGTCGTTCCGGTCGGCATCCAACAGTCCTGGGACTACCGATGGACCGGAGTCTCCCCTGGGTTTTACCGCATCCGGGTGGATGCGAGAGCCAGTCGGGCCGGTCCGATTATCGCCACCACCACCCGTGACATCACGGTGGCGCTGGTGCCCTCGGTTCCGCCCGGGCAGGACAACGATTCGGATAGCCTGCCCGACTGGTGGGAAATCGCGCACGGACTCAGCACTGCGGACAATGGGACTACGCCAGGAAGTGCAGGGAACGGGCCGGAGGGCGATCCCGATGGCGACGGCATCCTGAATTTCACTGAATTCCTCGTGGGACTGGATCCAAACCAGGCGGATCGGGGTGCTTTCCCGAGTCTGCAGGTTGCTGCCAATCCGGATGGCAGTGTCCGCTTGACGTTCCCGAGCATTCCGGACCGGCACTATACGCTTTCCTGGAGTTCGGACCTGAAGAACTGGACCACGCTGGGCGCAATCATTGACACAGGGGCTGAGGTCCTTCCCGCAACCTACGAGGTCACTGACGCCGGTCCGCCGGAGTCTCCGAGTCATCCAGCCGTCACCGGGTGGCGGTTTTACCGGTTGGAGGTCGCGCTGCCCTGAGGATCACCCTGCCTCCGGGTAGGGCCCTCGCAGAACAGGGAATTTCCGGTCCACCTGTTCCCTAAAGCACCTGTTCGACGAACTTCGATCGGGAGAAGGCGTCAAACTGTTCCGGTTCTTCCCCGGTCCCGATGAAACGTGGCGGAATTTCCAGTTCCTGCTGGATGGCCACCGTCACCCCTCCCTTTCCGGATCCGTCCAACTTGGTCACGATCACGCCATCGAGAGGGACGGCCTTGTTGAACTCGCGGGCCTGATTGAGGGCATTGCTCCCCGTGGTGGCGTCGACCACCAGGAGGGTGTAGTGGGGGGCGCTTTCGTCCTGTTTGCCCAGGGTGCGACGAATCTTGCCCAGCTCCTCCATGAGATTGTGACGAGTGTGAAGGCGTCCAGCGGTGTCACAGATGAGGACCTGCACCCCGTCGGTGAGGGCTTTCTGGTGGGCGGTGTAACAGACCGAGGCCGGGTCGGCATTGGGGGAACCCTTGACCAGCGGGATATCAAGGCGCTCGGCCCATTGCTCCAGCTGCTCCACTGCTGCGGCGCGGAAGGTGTCCGCTGCAGCCAGCAGGACCGAGACTCCCTGCTGCGCAAACAGATTGCCGAGTTTGGCGGCGGAAGTCGTCTTGCCCGTCCCGTTGACTCCTACCACCAGGATGACCAGCGGGGAGCCATCCTCAGGCAGTTCAAGGGTGTGATTGTCATCGGGAAATACCTGCAGGATGCGTTCACGCGCGGCCTCCACCACGTCGTCGGCGGAGATCTTGCGCCCCAGGGTGCGCAGATTCTCGACGATTTCCAGCGAGGTTCGCACCCCCAGGTCGGCCGCAATGAGATCGGCCTCCAGTTCGTCCCAGTCAACGTCCGCCCTGTTGGCGACCTTGTTGTAGAGGTTCTTGAAGAAGCCAGCCATGCGGGGTTGTCAGTGGTCGATATTCGGCAGAGGGAGGGGGCTCGCGACGGCGTAGCCGAGCGAAGACGGCCGGAGGTTCTCGTATTCTTCCCCTGAGGCAAGGATTTTGCTCTCAGGGGAGATCGCAGTCCCGGCAGAGGTGCGGAACGCCCCTATTCCTCCAGTGCCTTCCCCAGCCTGCCGGGAAAATCGGTGGTGATGGAGCGGCATCCCATCTCCAGGAAGCGCCGGGCGACGGCCGGGTCATTGACGGTCCAGACATGGTGCTGGAACCCGGCCCTGGCCAGGGCGTCGAGGTGTTTCTTGTGCAGATCCGGATGAGTACTGGAGCCGAGTCCGTCAGCCTTGATGGTCTTCAGGACGCCGAGCAGGCGCGGGAGTTCCCTGTCGGGGGCGTTGCGGGTGCGCTTGTCGAAGCCGTAGAGCCAGTTCACGGTCCAATCCGGTCGCTCCTTCTTGACGGCTTTGACCACCATCTCATCAAAGGAGATGATGACAATCTGTCCGTCGGCAAGGTCACTGGCGGTCACAACCTTCAGGAGAGGGGGCACGATTTCAGGTCCGCTCTTGATTTCGATGTAGATCTTCTTCTCCGGCGGCACGGTGGCCAGGACTTCTTCCAGGGAAGGCATGCGAGTGCCGGAAAACTTCTCGTCCTTCCAGGACCCGGCATCGAGGGCCTGCAACTCGGCGAAGGTGCTTTCCGTGAGAATCCGCTTCTGGCCCGTCAATTTCTTCGTGTCCCGATCATGAAAGCACACAATCCTCCCGTCCCTGGTGAGATGGAAATCCCCCTCGATGGCATCCGCCCCCTGTTTCCAGGCCAGCCTGAAGGCTGGCAGGGTGTTTTCCGGAGCCTCCCCGGAGGCGCCCCGGTGCGCGACGATAAAGGGTTCGGCGCAGACGGGCATGGCAAGGGAGAGCAGGAGGCAGGGCAGGGATTTCATCATGGAAAGCGGCCCTGATTCAATACTCCGCGGGACCTGACCACAACTCTCCAGTCATTTCGAGATGTCCGGGCAGGAGCATCACAGTTCCTTGAGATAGAGTCGGCGCCACTTTACGTGGGCGGATTTCCCGCCGTGCACCTGCAGGCCGATGAAGCCTTCCGGAGTGAAATTCTTTTCATCGGTATCCTCAAAGTCGGCGCGTGCCACTCCATTGAGCCAGGTCTGGATGCGTTTGCCGTGGCACTTGATGACGATAGTGTTCCAGTCGTCCCACTTGAAACTTTCCTGGCCCCGGATGGTGAACTCCTTCCCGGTGTCCCTGCCGCTCTCCCTGGTGAACTTCCCGGGATAGAGCCAGCCACGCCGGGCCTCATCGTAGATGCCCGCCGTGTAGGAGCGGTTCCTGTTATTGTCGTGTTCGCACTGATAGCCGAAGACCCGGCCGTTGCCGTTGCGCTGCTGAGAGCGGAACTGGCATCCGGAATTGCCGGAGGGATCAGCGAACCGGAACTGGAATACGAAGATGAAGTCCCGATAACTCTTTTCACTGCAGAGGAAGGTGTTCCCCCGAATATTCTTCCCGTAGCCCACGATGGCACCGTCCTCCACCTTGTATTTTCCGGTGCCTCCGGCCTTGCGCCAGCCCTTCAGCGTTTTTCCATCGAAGAGGGCGGTAAACCCGGCGGCGCTCAGGGCCTTGGGATTCGCCTGGGCCGGAACGGTGGAATCCTTTTTCGTTTCACCACCCAGGGAAGTGGCCAGAAGCGGCAGGAGGACTGCCAGAGGGGACAGGGACTTCATTCCCGTCATGGTCAGGGAGGAGATCAGTCGTGACGAGGACAAACCGGTCAGCTCAGTGTCAGTAAGTTCTCGTGCAAGCCCCTGACCTGCTCCTCCTCATGGGCAGCGGAGAGGGTGATCCGCAGGCGGGCAGAGCCCCGGGGGACAGTGGGAAAGCGTACTGCGGGCGCCAGATACCCAGCCTCCAGCAGCGAGCGTGCGGCTTGCAGGGCTGGTTCGTTTTCACCGAAAATCAGGGGGGCAATCGCACTCCGGGCTTCCGTTCCCCGCAGTTTCGCGAAAGTCGAGATGTTGGACCACAGGCGCTCGCGCAGATTCCGGCCGCGTGCGGAAGCGATGACCCTGAGGCCACGGCTGGAGGCCGCCACCTGGGCGGGAGGAGGCGCTGTCGAGTAGACGAACGGGCGCGCCCTGTTGAGAAGAAGGTCGATCCATTTTCGCTCGGCAGCCAGATAACCTCCCGCCGAACCAACCGCTTTCCCCAGCGTGCCCATCTGAAAGGTGATGCGCCCCTGCAGGCCCAGTTCCTCTGCCAGTCCCTGCCCGGTGGGGCCGAGCACACCCACCGCATGCGCTTCGTCAAGGAGGAGAAGGGCTCCGTGGCGCTCTGTCAGTTTCACGATCTCCCTGAGGGGAGCGCGGTCACCATCCATGCTGAAGATCGACTCGGTGACGACCAGGAGGCGGGCCTCGGCAGGGAGTTTCTCCCGGTTATCGGCGAGGAGACGTTCGAGTTTCTGGAGGTTGTTGTGGGGGTAGATCCGCAGGGTGGCGCCGGACTGCCGGGCTCCATCGATCAGGCTGGCGTGACAGAGCTTGTCGAGGATGACCACATCTCCCTTGCCCAGGAGCGCGCCGAGGCTCCCCACCGCGGCGGCATAGCCGCTGCTGAAGCTGAGGGCGGCCTCCATGCCCTTCCACTCCGCAATGTGTTCCTCCAGGTCGAGATGCGGAGATAAGGAGCCGGAGATGAGGCGTGAGGACCCTGAACCTGTTCCGTAGCGCGCGATGGCCTCCCGGGCAGCTGCCATCAATTCCTCGTCGCAGGCGAGTCCGAGGTAGTCGTTGGAGGCAAAGTTGACGACTGGGCGACCATCGAGACGGAGCAGGGGAGGGTGGTCTGCTTCGAGCGGCTGCAACTGGCGTAGAAGTCCAGCTTCCCGCAGAGCTGCCAGTTCGTCCTCCGCCTGGCGCATGACGTTTCGTTCAGTTGGTCACTTTCAACGCCATCACCGGACGCACCAGCTGTGGCGACTCGAGCGCCCAGCGCAGCAGGGCCTCCGAGTCATTCCAGATCGACCTGGATGTGCTGCCCAGGACCACCGCGATCACCGTGCGGCCATGCAGGCTGCCACTCGCGACAAGGCATTTTCCCGAAGCTCTCGTGGTTCCCGTCTTCATGCCGGTGGCATAGGGCAGGCGCTTGAGCAGTTTGTTGGTGTTTGTGAGTTTGCTGACCTTTCCGTCGTTGTGCACGAAGTTGTACTCACGGATGGTCATCGGTCTCCGGATGGACGCATGCCGGTAGACGTGGCGGGCTAGTTTTGCGATGTCGCGGGCGGTGGAGAACTGGCCCTCCCTGGTGAGGCCGTGGGGGTTCAGGAAGTTGCTGTTGGACATTCCGAGTGATCGGGCCCGGAGATTCATCTGCCGTGCAAAACCCGCGACACTTCCTGCCACGTCCCGTGCAAGCGCAATGGAGGCGTCGTTGGCGCTACGCACCAGGATGGCCTTGAGCAATTGTCCACGGGTGTAGGTGTGTCCCGTTTTGAGATAGAGTTTACTCGGTTCCACCGCGGTGTCAGTTGACTGGATCACGACGCGGTCGTTCAGGGAACCCGCTTCCGTCACCAACAGGGCGGTCATGAGTTTTTGAGTGCTGGCCACTGCGCACCGCTCGTCCGCATTCTTGGCCATCAGGACCCGCCCGGTCGCAACGTCGACCACGATCAACCGCTTGGCGACGACCGAGGGCGGCGAGCCCTGGGGGGTGACCACGGACGGGGGAGGAGGTGCCACGGGTTTCTGCTGGACAGTCGGTTTCCCGGGAGGGGCCACGCAGGCAACGAGGGCCGTGGACAACACCAGACAGGCCAATGGAGGCCCAGAAGCGATAGACATCGACTTTGATAATCTCACTGGCTGAAGTATTCTCAAGAGCCAAATTCCCTTCTTTTGCAGGTATTCCGTTAAAGAAATACTTGCGTTTCACCTTTCCAGGCCATTATACTGTTCATGCAAACAGGAACTGTTCAAATGACTCATAAACTCACTGACAGGCAGCAGGAGCTCCTCGATTTTCTCCGGCAATCTCACCGCGAAACGGGAGTCATGCCCTCCACCCGGGAGATCCAGGCCCATTTTGGATTCGCCAGCCAGACCGCGGCCATGAGCCACCTGCGCGCCCTTGAGCGGAAGGGAGTGATCAATCGCCTGCCCGGCAAGGCCCGTGCGGTGGTCCTGCCGGAGGATCTTGAGCGGGAAGAAATCATGGATATTCCTGTTTATGGGGAAATTGCCGCGGGCATGGCACAGGATGTCGAACCCGAAAGGGATGGTTGCGTCTCCATTGATGTGACAAGCATCGGACTTTCGAACTCAACCAAGGCCTTCGCCTTGAAGGTCCGCGGGGATTCGATGATCGATGCCCATATCTGTGATGGTGACACCGTTGTTCTTGAGATGCGTGAACCGCGCAATGGCGATGTGGTGGCAGCCCTCATCGACGGTGAAACGACTCTCAAGCGTTACGTAGTTAATCGCGGCAGGCCCTACCTGCAGGCTGAGAACGAGATGTATCCGGATCTCATTCCCCTCAGCGAACTGGTCATCCAGGGTGTCATGGTGGCTCTGCTCCGGAAGGCGGCCTGAAGCAGCGGACCGGATGAGGGAGCGCGGCCTGCAAGCGCTGCTGGTCGGCCCTGATCGGGGAGAACCATGCGCAAGTAACTTGTTGCCTGCCTTGTAATCACCCTGTGCCCTCCACTCGGGGCTGGACTGGAAGTAGTGTAAAATGAAATAGTCAGTCTGTCTGTCTCATGAATAAGTTGTCCCGACAGTTTCTTGTCTTCCTGGTTCTTTTTTCCGGTCCACTCAAGGCTGCTCCTGGAGGCGCGGTGGCCACGGTCGATCCGATCGCGACTGATGCGGCTATTCATGCCCTGGAAAACGGAGGCAACGCCTTTGATGCAGCGGTGGCCGCTGGTCTGACATTGGGTGTTGTCAATGGATACAATTCAGGGATTGGCGGTGGTTGTTTCGTGGTGGCGCGATTAGCCAATGGGAAGGTGATGACACTCAATGGCCGGGAGCGGGCTCCGGCCAGGGCTCACCGGGACATGTATCTGCGTAATGGCAGGGCTGATACAAATCTGAGCCAGACCGGAGCGTTGGCCATCGGGGTGCCCGGGGCGCTGAAGGCCTACGCTGAACTGAGTGAGAAACATGGCAAACTCCCCTTCAGTGAACATCTGAGAAATGCAGCCAGGATTGCCGAAAAGGGTTTTGCGATCCCCAGTGCCTACGCTGGGCGAATCCGGGCAAATGTGAGCGGGATAAGGAAGTTTCCCGCTGCCTCCAGAATACTGTTGGATCAAGCAGGAGATCCCAGGGGGGTGGGACAAACTCTCAAGCAGCCGGATCTGGCCAATACCTATCGGCAGGTGGCCAGGCACGGGACGGACTGGTTTTACAAGGGGCCTTTCGCAGAGAAGACAGCCGTCTGGATGAAGAATAATGGTGGCATCATGACTGCTGCAGATTTTGCCAGCTATCATACAACCGATTTGGATCCGGTGCGCACGACTTATCGGGGTTATACAATTCTGGGAATGCCCCCACCCAGTTCAGGCGGGATCCATGTGGCCCAGATCCTTAATATGCTGGAGGGCTATGATCTGCAGAAGATCGATCCCAATTCGGCTGACTTTTATCATGTTATTACTGAATCCATGAAGCTGGCCTTTGCGGACCGGGCTCATTGGTTGGGCGATCCCGCCTTTGCCAGAGTGCCCAAGGGACTGGTGGATAAGGGATACGCCAAAGAGTTGGCTGGGAGGATTGATCTCAGGAAGGCTTCGGTCGTGAAAACCCATGGAACCCCGCTCCGAGCCAATGAGGACGTGTTCAGCAAACACACCACCCACTTTTCCTGCGCCGACAGTGAAGGCAACTGGGTGGCAATTACCGCCACCATTAATACTTCCTTCGGGGCCAAGGTCGTTATTCCTGGCACCGGGGTGATCATGAATAATGAAATGGATGATTTTGCCGCGGCTCCCGGGGTGCCCAATGCCTTCGGGTTATTGGGGGCTGAGGCTAACTCGGTAGCCCCGGGCAAACGCCCTTTATCGAGCATGAGTCCGACAATTGTAATGAAAAACAACAAGCCCATTCTGGCTGTGGGGGCCGCGGGCGGGCCGACAATTATCACCCAGACTCTTCTGACCCTTATTCACACCCTGGACTATGGTTTGCCTGTCAAGGACGCGCTGGGGCAACCGCACTTCCATCATCAATGGAAGCCCGATTCAATCCGGATTGAAAGAAAAGCGGGCGAAGCTGTCTTGAAGGATCTGAGAGAGCGGGGGCACCAGCTAAAGGTTTACGGCAGCATGGGAGCGACGCAGGCAGTGGGCTTTTTTGACGGTCAATTTCAGGCGGCTCATGATCCCCGGCTTAAAGGTAAGGCCGTGGTTCTCAGATCCTCCAAATAGGATTGGTTTCGCTGCTGTCTGCATTCAGGATGCGGGTCACCCCATGAAAGCTCCTTCATGTTTCCTTTCTTTGGTGGGGTGTTCCTTTTTCTCCCCGCATCGACGTTGTCGGTCGCCGCGGCCCCGCGGAGTCACAAGACATTCGCATCAAGTGCCTGCACGGCAAGGCTCCTCAGGAGAAGCCACAAGATGGAAACAAAGGACTGATGAAAACACGAATCCCTTTTGCCCTCGTCCTGTTTGCCGCGTTGTTGTCCCTGGCGGGGGCGACCGAGGCAAAAAATCGCAACGTCCTTTTCATCATCTCGGACGACCTCACCTCGACGGCCTTGGGCTGTTACGGCAACAGGATCTGCAAGACTCCCAATATCGACAAGCTGGCCACCCGGGGCACCCGTTTCACCCGGGCCTATTGCCAGGCCACTTTTTGCGGGCCCTCGCGGGCTTCTCTCATGTTCGGGTATTATCCCTATGCCACCAAGGCAACCGGCTATACCAGCGGACGCGAGAAGATTGGTCCCGACAAGGACAGTTGGCCGCAGTATTTCCGCAGGAACGGTTACCACAGCGCCCGGGTCTCGAAGGTGTTTCACATGGGGGTGCCGCCCGATATTGCCAAGGGAAGCGACGGTGCCGACGATCCCGCTTCCTGGGACGAGAAATTCAACAGCCGCGGCCCCGAGACCCGGGCTCCGGGCAAAGGGGAAACCTTGCAGGACAATCCCGACGGCACGAAGAAGCTGGCCGGGGGCAACCGCTTCGTGGTGGTGGAGGCCGAGGGAGACGACTTGGTCCACTCCGACGGCAAGACCGCCCAGAAGACGATCGAGTTGATTCACCGCTACAAGGACTTGGACAAACCGTTTTTCCTGGCCGTGGGTTTCGTGCGTCCGCACGTGCCCTTCGTGGCTCCCAGGAAGTATTTCGACCTTTACGAGCCCAAGAAGATGGTCCTCCCCCCGAAGATTCCCGGCGACCAGGATGACATTCCACTCAACTCTGCAAATCGCAGGACCACCGCCAACTACAAGATGAACCTGCTCCAGCAAAAGAAACTGGTGGCCGGGTATTACGCATCGGTCACTTACATGGACGCGATGGTGGGCAAGGTGCTCGAGGCTCTGGAGAAAAGCGGCCAGCGTGATGACACCATCGTGATCTTCACCAGCGATCACGGCTATCACCTTGGGGAACACGACATGTGGTCCAAGGTGAGCGTGCACAGGGAGTCGGCCCAGGTGCCGCTTATTATCTGCGTGCCGGGCAAGAAGCCAGCCGTTTGCCATTCCCTGGCGGAATTAATCGACCTCTACCCCACGGTCTCCCAATTGTGCGGCTTAAAAATACCCGGCAATATTCAGGGTAAGAATATATCGGGCATGCTGGACGATCCTGCCGTCAAGGTGCGCGATGCTGCCCTGTCCAGTGGTAAAGGCAGGCTGCTCCGCACCGAAAAATGGGCTTTGCTCGACTACGGAAAGGACGGGGAACTCTATGACATGGAGAAAGACCCCAGACAGTACGTTAACCTCATCGACGCCCCGGCATACGCCGAAACCCTTGCCGACTTGAGGGCAAAACTGAAAGCCAAGCTAAGCGAAATAGGCAAGAACGACCTGAGCCCAGAACAGTAGAAAAAAGAGATGAGCAAACCCCACCTATTCCTATTTGCCTTCCTGTTGCCTCTTGCAGTTTGGGCCGGGGCAGAAAAGCCGAACATTGTTTTGATCATGGCGGATGACCTCGGAGTGGAGGGGTTGGGGTGTTATGGCGGCACGAGCTATTCCACACCGCGACTGGATCGTATGGCGGCCGAGGGGATCCGGTTCCGGCACGCGTATTCGCAGCCGCTGTGTACCAACACGCGCGTTCAGGTGATGACGGCCAAATACAATCACCGCAACTGGTTGGCGTTCGGGTTGCTCGATCCACGTGAGAAGACCATTGGCCATTGGATGCGCGGGGCCGGCTACAAGACCGCCATCGTCGGCAAATGGCAGCTGCAGAGTTATGATCCGCCGGATTACCCGGGAGCGGACAAACGGCGAGGGCGCGGGATGCACCCACAGAAGGCGGGCTTTGATGAGTATTGCCTCTGGCACACCGGCCACACGGAGGTGAAAGGCTCGCGCTATGCCGATCCGGTGATCAAGGAAAACGGCAAGTTTCGAACCGATCTCAAGGGCAAGTACGGGCCGGATGTGTGGGTGAGCTACATCAATGATTATCTGAAACGCCAGAAGAGCGACAAACAGCCCTTCTTCATTTACTATCCCATGGCCCTGCCACATTGGCCGATGGTGCCGACTCCGGACAGTCCTGAGTGGCGCAATCCCAAGACGCGCAACCAGGAGGAGGTGCGCTTCATCAAGGACATGGTGGAGTATACAGATAAATGCGTGGGGAGCATCATTGACCAGATTGATGCGCTTGAGATGGGACGCGACACGCTGGTGATTTTTTACAGTGATAATGGCACGCACAAGAAGGTGCTCTCCCAGACGTGCGAAGGTCCCGTGCAGGGAGGCAAGGGCAATCCCGATGATGCCGGCACGCACGTGCCGCTTATCGTGCGCTGGACCGGCAAGGTGAAACGGGGTGTAAACAATGACCTCGTGGATTCCACCGACTTCATTCCCACCCTGCTGGAGGCGGCCGGCAAATCAGTGCCGGTGAAGGCAGGCTTGGATGGGGTTAGCTTTTATCCGCGATTACTCGGACAACCGGGCGTCCCTCGTGAATGGGTTTATTGCTACTACGATCCGCGGCCGGGCTGGGATAAGGATCAATTCACCCTGCACGAATGGGCGCGCAATCACCGTTGGAAACTCTACAATGACGACCGTCTCTACGATGTGGCCAATGATCCACTGGAAAAACAGCCATATGTAGCTTTGACAGACACCCCGGCGAGGCGTGAGACAAGGCAGAGCTTGCGAACAGTGCTCAAGCGAATGAAGAGATGAATTCTTGGATATTCTAATTCGGTAGCCGGTTTGCTCACGGGCTTGAAATTCGCGCAGGAAGATCCAGGACTTCGTTTGCTCTTGGTCTTGGCCATCCCGTCCAAGACATTATAGCCTGAGCCGGAAGACAATGAACCCTTCGATCCAGTGAGAAGATATTTGCACCTCCCTTGTTGCCTGCTTTTTTCCTGCTTGTGCATCCCGGCCTCATCGAACGCCCGGATCCAGCCGGCTAAAGACGCGCCACAGCCGCTTGCTCCCGGGGAGAGTGCCAAACGGATTCGATTGCCGGAGGGTTTTCAGATTGAGCTGGTTGCGAGCGAACCGGTGGTCACGGAACCGTCCGGGATCGCCTTCGACGAACACGGCCGGGTTTTCGTGTGCGAACTCCATGGTTACAACATCGAGGGACATATCGACACGCAGGAACTCAATAAGACTGGAGAACTTGATAAAACGGTGCGGCGCATCCGATGGGAGTTCAAGGGAGGAAAAATCGCAGAGGAGGCAGCCAAACAGCAGTATGGGGTGGTCAAGTTGCTTGCCGATACGAACGGAGACGGCGTGATGGACAAGGCGGAGGTGTGGGCGGATGACCTCCCACCATGTTATGGTATTGTTGCTGCGCGGGGTGGGGTCATTGTGACCTGCGCACCCCATATCATGTTTTTCGCCGACCGGGACGGCGACGGAAAACCGGATGTCCGTGAAACCCTTTTTACTGGATTCGGGGTCAACACCATTGAGCGGGGAATCAACAACCCGATCTGGGGGCTCGACGACTGGATCTACGTCGGGAGCGGATCGGGAGGCGGAATAATCACCGGGTCGAAACTCAAGGGCCACTTCGAACTTGGTGGTTCTGACTTTCGGATCAAGGCGGACGGTTCGGCGATCGAGCATGTGAACGGGAGTGTCGGGACGTTTGGCCTGACGATGAACGATGTCGGCGACCGCTTTCCATCCTCCGGTGGCACCCCTGCCCGGTATGCGCTCCCCCTGCCGCGCCACTATCTTGCACGCAACCCGCACGTGGCAACCCCGGGTTCAACCCAGGGGGCTGCAAACTACGGCCACGGTTATCGCCTCAGTGACCCACATCCCTGGCGCGTCAAGCGGGGCAGGGATCCGGCCTGGGTGAAGTTTTATGGAAAGCGCGAAACCAACAGCAATTACTTTTCCGGGGGCTGTAGCACGACATTCTATGGGGGGCGGCTGTTCCCCGATGAATATCACGGCAACCTGTTTTACTGCGAGCCTTCGCTCAACATCGTGCATCGCACGGTCCTCACGCGGGACGGTGCCGGCTACCAGGCCCGGCGGGCGCCAGGTGAGCAGGAGTCCGAATTCCTTGCCTCAACCGATCAATGGTTCCGCCCAATGAATTTGCGCGTCGGTCCGGATGGAGCGCTATACATTGTCGATATGTACCGTGAAATCATTGAGGATTATTCTGCAGTCCCCCGATTTCTTCAGCAGCAATATGGATTGAATAAGGGGAAGGAGCACGGCCGCATCTGGAGACTTAGCCCGAAGGGAAAAACCCCCGCTGCCAAGGACGACCTTGCCAAGGCCATTACCAGGGAACTGGCACAGGTTCTTGCAGATGACAATCCATGGCGCCGGGCCACTGCGCAGCGGATGCTCATTGAACGGGGGGATCGTGATGCACGTGATTCGCTTGTCAGGCTGATCCGGGCTGAGGGGACTTCATCGGCAGGCGTTATTCGTGCGCTGCAAACCTTGCGCTCGTTGAAATCCCTGGAGTCTTCGGATGTCCTGGGCGCCCTCGTGCATGAGGATCATGGAGTGAGGGTGCATGGATTGCGGCTGGCTGAACGGTGGCTTGACTCGGACCAGGCCCTCCGTTCCCAGTTGATCAAAATGAACCAGGATCCAGATCCCCGGGTCCGTCTGCAACTCGCCATGACGCTCGGTGAGTCCAAAGAGATCTGGCCGGTCGAATCATTGATCGATCTCGCGGAAAGACATGGCAGCGATGGATGGATGGCTGCAGCCATCCTCAGTTCCTCAAACAACCGGAACGGAGGCCGTCTGCTCCTCGGGCTGCTGGGCAAAATCGAATTGAGCCCAGATGCCCGGGCCTTGCTCAAGCCATTGGCAACAACCGTGGGCGGACGAAGGGACGGGGAGCAAATGGCGGCGGCCCTGCGGTTGGTGTCATCGCTGGACACGGACCTTCAAAAGGAGTGCCTGTCGGGCTTTGTAAGCAGTGTTTCCCGTGATGGGGCGCCAGCTCCGGAGTCCCCCGATG
Organism: Akkermansiaceae bacterium UBA7890; assembly: GCA_002501065.1. Taxonomy (GTDB): domain Bacteria; phylum Verrucomicrobiota; class Verrucomicrobiia; order Verrucomicrobiales; family Akkermansiaceae; genus Roseibacillus_B. Next base: position 116,705 of record DLRK01000117.1, on the reverse strand, counting down.
GATGGGCTGCCCTGACACGCTTTCTCAGCAGCAGGGATGCTGAGGTCAGGGAACTGGCAACCAAACTTTCAGCCAAGCTGCCGGTCGCTGAAGGTGATCGTCTGGTCGCGATGTTTGCAGAGGCGGCGGAGACTGCCCTGGAGACCGGGGGCGGGCTGGCCAAACGAAGGCAGGCCCTGCAAATCCTCGCCAGTGCGCCGTTTGAGACGATGTCACCAGTGGCTTCCAAGCTGCTGGACTCAAGACAACCACCTTCCATTCAGGCTTCCGCGGTAGCAGCCCTTGGCACTTCGGGCGATGAGCGTGCCGCCGGGCTTCTCCTCAAGGGCTGGCCGGGTTTCTCGCCAACATCCCGCAGTGAGATCCTCCGCACGATCTTCGCCCGCAGAAACCGGCTTCCCGCATTAATTGAGGCAATCGAAAACGGTATCGTTCATCGCCACGACATCTCTGGCGTGCAGAGGGAGCAATTGAAAACCATCCCAGACGCCAATCTGGCAACACGTGCCAGCAGGCTGTTCAAGGAATCTTCCGCGGAAGCCGAACTGACGGCACGCATTGCACGTTATCGCGGTACGCTCAACAACAAGGCGGATCCTGCAAAGGGGAAGGTGGTTTATCAAAAGAACTGCATCGTATGCCACAAACTAGGGGAGCAGGGCAACGAAGTCGGGCCTTCACTCGGCAGTATCACCGGCAAGCCCGATGAATCCGTTCTCATGGATATTCTCGATCCAAACGGAAAAATTGATCCGGAATACAAACTCTATCTGATCTCAGCGGCCGGAGGGAAGGCCTATGCGGGGGTGCTCGCTTCCGAGTCTCCCACCAGTGTGACCCTTAAACGTGTCGATGGTGGAACCGATATCGTTCTTCGTAAGGACATCATCAAGATGACGGCTTCCGAACTTTCCCTCATGCCCGCAAATCTTCATGCGCAGATCAATCCACAGGATGCCACCAATTTGATCGCGTTCCTGCGGACGGCCTTTGCAGTGAAGCCGAAAAGTCAATGAACTCTTGATGGCATAACGGGGGAATTTTTTCCTTAACATGAGAATTGCATGCAATCTGGCACTCTGTCTCATCTTGATCCATCCGGTCCTCGCGGAGGACCTATACTTGGAAACGCAGGTCAAGCTTCAGGTCACCGATAATTTCCCGCCCGACTGGCTTCCCTTGTCCATGCTTGACGACAAGCCGACCTGGAGTGAATTCCGCGAGATCAAGGACCGCAGTCACCCTGCGCCAGGCCGATCAAGCCTACGTTCAAAGTGGCGGCAGCATGAAGCAACTCATCCTCTCCCTCCTCACCAGCGACTCCTTTCTGTATCGCAAGGTGGACGGAGAGTGAGGCGTGGTCGGTAGCAGTGCATTTTTCGTGCTACTATTGGCTGCCTTGGCGGTTCTATTTCTCATGAGACCGTTGTTCCTCGTCGCAGCAACCGCTTTTCTTTCCCTTCCTGTCCACGCTGACCGGTTCACCGACTGGGATCGGAACAAGGACGGGAAGCTCCAGAAGGAGGAACTTCCGCCCAATGCGCGGCGCAACTTTGAACGGGTCGACACCAACAGGGACGGGGTCATTTCCCTGGAGGAGCATGTTGCCTTCCTGAAGGGGCGAACCGCAGGGAGGCAGGAGGCCAATCCCGATTACCGCACGGTGCGGAACCAGGACTATGTGGGGGCGGGAAACCAGCGTCAGATGCTCGACCTCTTTGTTCCCCGGGGAAAATCCGATAAGCCGCGTCCGCTCGTGGTCTATATCCATGGTGGGGGCTGGAGGGCCGGAAGCAAGGAGAGTGGTTTCGGGCGGTTGCGTCCGTTCCTTGAGGAAACGGGATTTGTGGGCGCGGCCATCAATTACCGGTTGACCAATGAAGCCAGCTGGCCGGCCCAGATTCACGATTGCAAGGCGGCCATTCGCTGGCTCAAGGCCCACGCCAGGGAGTATGGCTACGATGCCGACAGGATCGCGGTGTGGGGGACCAGTGCGGGGGGGCATCTCGTCGGGATGCTCGGGGTGTCCGGGGATGTGCCCGGACTGGAAGGGAAGCTTGGAAAGCATCTCGACCAGGAGTCAGGAGTGACCTGCGTGGTGAATTATTTCGGCCCCTCGAATCTGTTGACCATGGATGATTTTCCTACCTCGATCAAACACAGCGCCGCTGATTCGCCGGAAGGGAAGCTGGTGGGAGGGGGGCTCGTGGAGAAAAAGGAGGTTACGGTCAACGCCTCTCCGGTCACTCATGTGAGCGCCGGGGATGCTCCCATGCTGCTCGCGCACGGGACCAAGGACAAACTGGTGCCCTACCATCAGTCCGTGGAATTCGCCGGGCGTCTTGAGGAAGTGGGCGTGGAGACGGTTTTCATCACCATGGATGGGGCGGGTCATGGATTCCGCAGTGAGGAACTGACCAGACGGGTGAGAGCCTTTCTCGCCAGCCAGCTCATGGGGAAGCAGAGCAAGCTCTCCAGTGGAACGATTGCGGCTGGCAAGTGAACAGAGGTTCACCCGGTAGCGGGGAACCTACAGGTGGCGGAGCAGGGACTCGATCAGGGCCTGTGCCTGGCGGGCGTAACTGCCGCCGAAGAGGACGGCATGATTGAGAATGTGATAGAGATTGTAGAGGTCCACCCGCGCTTCATGGCCGGGAGGAAGGGGCCAGATTTCCTGATAGGCCTGATAGAACGAGGGGGCAAAGCCGCCGAAGAGCCTTGTCATGGCAAGATCAGCCTCCCGGTCTCCAAAGTAGACGGCGGGATCGAAGAGGACCGGATCTCCATCCTCCAGTGCCCCCGCGTTACCCCCCCACAGGTCGCCGTGCAGGAGGGAAGGGGGCGGTGATTCTTCGAAAAAGCGATCGAGATGATCGAGGAGGGTGTCGGCACCGTGGAAGGAGAATCCGCAGTCACCGGTTAACCGGAGCATGTGCCCGAGTCGTTGTTCCCGGAGAAAATCGATCCACGATGCCGTTGGCACGTTTGGTTGCCTGGTGGCGCCGATGAAGTTGTCCCGTTCCCAGCCGAAGTATTCTGAAGTTGTCCGGTGAAGCTCAGCCAGTTGCCGGCCGAGCCTGGCCTGGGAGGAGGAGCAGACTCTTCCGAATGGGAGAAACTCCAGGACGAGAAACGCCTGCCCCGGGGATGTCCCGGAACAGATTGGTTGCGGCACCCGGACGGTTCCAGTGGAGTGCAGGGTATCGAGGCCGAGGCGTTCCACCTCGAACATGTCGAGGCGGTCGGGAGCATTGCTTTTGACGAAATAGTTCCCGAGTCGAAAAGTCTCGTTAATGCAACCTCCCCCGATTGCCTGTGGGGATTCCGTAGTTTTCTGTCCGGTCTCCTCCGCGATGGCCCTGCGGATTGCGTCGAGGTCGCTCATCTCAGGAGAGTTGGGCTTCGATATGAGCAAGCACTCCCTGGCAACCATCCTCGATGAGGTCAGCCACGAGCTCGAATCCCGAGGAGCCCCCATAGTAGGGGTCAGGAACTTTGTCTGCTTCGTGTTGCTCACAGAAGTCCGTGAAGGGGAGCACCTTGGCGCACCCTGCCTCGTCAGGTGCAAGAGAGAGAACTTCCTGCCGGTTGAAATCGTCCATGGTGAGGATGAGATCGAAGTTCTCAAAGTCCTCCCGGGTGATCTGCCGGGCTGCACCCCGCACGGTGATGCCACGCCGCTCGAGGGTGTTCCGCATGCGGGTGTCGGGCGATTTGCCGGCATGGGCATCGATGGTTCCGGCCGAGTCACATTCGATCCGGTGGGCCAGGGTGCTTCCAGCCATGAGGTGACGGAAGACGTTTTCTCCGGCGGGAGAGCGGCAGATATTCCCCCAGCAGACGAAGAGGAGGCGGAAGGTTCGATCATTGGGCACGCCGGGACGATGGTGGTTGGAGGTTGAACTGACAAGAGTGGTGGGTTTTCTCCTCCGGCAGGGCCGACGGGAGCCGGAATTCCACGGCAGGGGCTGTTTCTCGGCACAACTTTGCAACTTTTTGGTCGTCATTGAGTTCTATTGGGCGCATTTAAAGGCGATGAAACCGAATATACTGATTGCGGTGGCAGCCCTTCTCATTGGTGGGGCCGGTGGACTTCTCATTGGTGGGGCCGGTAACGATAAGGCCAAGGGAACCCAGTCGGAGCAGAGCGGGAATCTCCCCGCCCGGACATCCGTCACGGGAAGATCCGGAGGAACCTCTGAATCGGCGGCGCCAGCTGCTCCGCGGGGCGGCAAGTCGTCAGGTGGACTGCGCGAGATTCTTGCCGAGCCCGGTCAGACCAATCGCATCATGAGCCTGCTGGAGTACTACTCCGACCTTGATCCCGATCAGTTTGAATCCGAAATCAAGAAGCTGCAGGGGCTCCCCATGTCGCAGCGCATGCTGGCGATGAACCTGCTCTTCTCGCGCTGGGCGGAAACCGATCCCAAGGGAGCACTGGAGCAGAGCCGCCAGATGGGCTTCCCGGAAATGTTCATGGCGCGGGCCGGGGCGGTCTCCGGTTGGGCGGCTTCAAACCCGGAGGGACTGGCCCGGGAGTATACCAGTAATCCGGACGATTTCAGCATGGGACCCGGTGGTCGCGGGAGCGGGGACACCGTGGCCATGATTGCGGGCGAGTGGGCCAAGCAGAATCCTGAAGCCGCGCTCAAGTGGGCCCGGACCCTGGAGGGTCGAGAAGCGGGTGATGCCATCTCGGGGATCTTCAACGAAATGGCACAGCAGGATCCCGGGGCGGCCCTGAGGATGGCGACCGGCCTCAGCGGGGAAGAACGGGGGGACGCCTACGAGTCGATTGCCGAGTCCTGGGCGATCAGTGATTATGCGGCGGCTGATAAATGGATCAACAGTCTGAGTGGAGAAGAGAAGAGCGAGGCTCGTTTTGCAGCGGTGGAGTCGCTGGCGAACGTCAGTCCCGCCCAGGCCGCGCAGGAGACGAACAAACTTCCGGAAGGTGAGGAACGGGACGACCTGGTTGCCGAGGTGAGCCGGGAGTGGGCGCGCCAGGATGCCCCGGCGGCTTTCGACTGGTTGACCGAGTCGGGTAGCGAGAGTGCGGTGGAAGAAGGCATCGGACGGGTGGTGGGAGCTCTCTCACGGGAAAATCCCGAACGTGCTCTCGAGTATATCAATTCGCAGTCCGTCGGTGAAGTCCGTGACAATGCGGTGCAGGGATACGTCTACGGGAACCGGGATGCCCCGCCGGCGGAGACAATCAGACTGGCTGAAACCATTTCGGGAGAGGAGAGCCGACAGCGGGCGGTAACCAGGGTGGCTTATGAATGGGCCCGCGAGGATCCCCAGGCCACTCTGCAATATCTCGAGACCACCGAGGCCATCGGTGAGGAATCGCGGGAGAGGATCTCTGAAATGGCTGAACGGGCTGCGGCCGGGGAAGAGGTTGGCCGAGGTGGTTTCAGAGGTCGCCGATAGAATCCACGGGAGGGAATGCGACAAGTTTCTTCCGCTTTGGCGGAGTCCTGTCAGGATCAGGACGTAACAGATGACCAGCGCGAACAATCTCTCTGAGGAACAGATCACGGCCATCAGGCAATGGGCCGAAGATGGTTCCGATCTTGCGGATATCCAGAAACGTCTCAAAGGGCAGTTCGGGGTGAACGTGACCTATATGGATGCCAGGATGATCGTTCTTGATCTCGGCATCGAGCTCAAGTCTGAATCCGTTGAAGAGGAAGCGCCTTCCGAACCGGAGGAGAATGAGCCCGTTGCCGATGAGGAGGTCGGGATTATCGATCCGGGACAGACGGAATCTCCGGCTGGTCCGGTCCAGGTGGTCACCGATGAAACCCCGCGCCCGGGTGCGGTCATCAGCGGTAGTGTCACCTTCAGTGATGGCGAGAAGGCGATCTGGTTGATTGATGAATATGGCCGCCCCGGCATCGAGCCCGAAACCTCCGGCTACCAGCCGACGGAAGCGGATCTCAGCGAGTTTGAGAAGCATCTCCGGGCCCTGCTGGAAGGTTAGGGGGAGAGGGTGATTCCATGGCGGCGAAGGTGCTTTGTATCCTGACTGACGGAGTGGAGGAGATCGAGCTGGTTACTCCGGTTGACATCCTGCGACGGGCCGGTGCGGAGGTCGTGATGGCCACTCCAGGTGCCAGGGGGGAGGTAGTGGGAAAAATGGGGATCAGGATCGGGGCCGATGCGCTTCTTTCCGGGATGGACCCCTCGGCGTTTGACGCCCTTCTTCTGCCGGGTGGTCCGGCAGTGGCCGCGCTCAGAAAGGAGGAGGGGATGGTGTCTCTGGTCCGTTGCTTCGGAGAGGCGGGCAAGGTGGTGGCCGGAATCTGCGCCGCTCCTCTTCTGATGCACGATGCAGGTCTCCTGGAGGGCAGGCGTCATACCGCTCATTTCACCACGCAGGAGGAACTCCTGGCCGCGGAAGGGGAGGAACGGGTCATCGTGGACGGTTCACTGGTGACCTCCCGGGGGGCGGGAACGGCCGTCGAATTTGGCCTCGCTCTCGCGGCGCTCCTGGAGGGGAAAGAGGCGGTGCAGGAAGTGGCCGAAGCCATCATGGTCTAGGGCTTCGGATGGATGGCGCGGTGGCCGGGGCCGGCCAGTTCCTTATCCGTAGATTTCCCCTCCTGCTTCTGCAAATTCCTGCGCTTTTTCCCGCATGCCCTCCTCCATCGCCACCTCAGTGGTAATGCCGCGTTCCTCGGCATACTTACGGACATCCTCGGTGATCTTCATGGAGCAGAAGCTCGGTCCGCACATGGAGCAGAAGTGAGCGGTCTTGGCGCCCTCCTGGGGAAGAGTCTCGTCGTGGAAGGACCGGGCCTTGTCAGGGTCGAGAGAGAGATTGAACTGATCGTTCCAGCGAAATTCGAAGCGGGCCTTGGAGAGAGCGTTGTCGCGCTCCTGGGCCGCGGGGTGTCCCTTGGCGAGGTCGGCGGCGTGGGCGGCAATCTTGTAGGTGATCACGCCCTCCCGGACATCGTCTCGATTGGGGAGGCCGAGGTGTTCCTTGGGAGTGACATAGCACAGCATGGCGCATCCGTACCAGCCTATCATGGCGGCTCCGATTCCGCTCGTCAGGTGATCGTAGCCGGGAGCCACGTCGGTGGTGAGCGGTCCCAGGGTGTAGAAGGGTGCCCCGTGGCACCATTCGATCTGTTTCTGGATGTTCTCCTGGATAAGGTGCATGGGGATGTGGCCAGGTCCCTCGTTCATGACCTGACAGCCCTTGTTCCAGGCCCGGGTGGTGAGTTCGCCCTGCACTTCCAGTTCGGCCAGCTGGGCGTAGTCGTTTGCGTCCGCGATGGATCCCGGGCGCAGGCCGTCCCCGATCGAGAAGCCCACGTCGTAGGCGGCACCGATGTCGCAGATCTCATCCCAGTGAGTATAGAGGAAGTTCTCCTGGTGATGGTGGAGGCACCACTTGGCCATGATGGATCCTCCCCTGGAGACGATGCCGGTCATGCGGCGGGCGGTGTGCGGGACGAAGCGGAGGAGGGCTCCGGCATGGATGGTGAAGTAGTCCACTCCCTGTTCGGCCTGCTCGATGAGAGTGTCACGGTAAAGTTCCCAGGTGAGATCCTCAATGCGTCCGTTGATCTTTTCCAGTGCCTGATACATCGGGACGGTGCCGATGGGCACGGGTGAGTTCCGGATGATCCACTCGCGGGTCGCGTGAATGTTCTTGCCCGTGGAGAGATCCATCACGGTGTCCGCTCCCCACTTGGTGGCCCAGCGCATCTTTTCCACTTCTTCATCGATGGTGGAAGCCACGGCTGAATTTCCGATGTTGGCATTGATCTTCACGAGGAAGTTCCTCCCGATGATCATCGGTTCAGCCTCCGGGTGATTGATGTTGCCGGGAATGATGGCGCGCCCGGCCGCCACCTCGTCCCGTACGAATTCAGGGGTGATGGACTCCGGAAGACTTTCTCCCCAGTTCTGTCCCGGGTGCTGGTGATCGAGGGTGTTGCGCGGGACCTGCTTGAGAGGGTCGATTTCGGAAGGTCGCGGCATGTTGTAGCCCTCCGGGGTGGTGTTCAGGGCATTGGGAGCGTCGGGGTAGCTGTCGTGGCGCGCCCGGAAGGCGGCCCGGCCCAGATTTTCGCGGATGGCAATGAATTCCATCTCGGGCGTGACAATGCCCTGTTGTGCATACCAGAGCTGGGTGACGGGGTGGTCGGTCGCACGGAGCGGTTTGCGTTTCAGGCCAGGATACTCCTTCAGCCTGTTCCTGGACTCTTTGTTTTCATTGAATTTGCGAGCGTGCTCTTCAGAGAGGTAGCCATTGTCCTCGGGGCGATGGTCGCGGCCTTCATATTCTTCCACATTACCACGGGCCAGGATCCACTCCCGTCGCAGAGCGGGCAGTCCTTCCGTTACTTCGCCGCTGAAGTCGGGATCTCCCCAGGGGCCGGAACAATCGTAGACCCGGATGGGCTGGTTCTGTTCGATCCGGCCATCAGGATGATTGGTTTCGTCCAGAGTGATCTCACGAAGAGGCACGCGGAGGTCGGGATGGAGCGCGCCCTTGACGTAGATACGATTGGATGCGGGAAAGAGGCTTTCCCCCGGGTGACTTGTTCCGTTTTCTTCGGGGCTGATCATGATCGTTTGTCTTGAAATGAGAATCGCCACGCGGGACCGCGTGGCGAAGGAAGTTGGTCTTTTGAATGCCAGACTCCCTGCGTCGGCATGACCCGCATCAGGTTCGGAGGGTGCATTCCGCGCGCCGGAAAATCTCAGCCCCGCGTTCGGTGGGACTCCCCTGTCGATGGAGAGTGTTTCGCCGAATGATTTCCATGTCAAGGGACCGGCAGAGAGTCATGTGAACAACCGGAGGGGTTTGAAATCCCGGCATCCCCGTTATCTGCTCCGAATTGTCCGGACACGGAATCAGGCAGGCAACGGGACGATGAGGAAATGAACGATTTCGTCGTGGTTGCAGCAGAAGTCCAGGCTACTTGAGCAGTTCCTGGTAGCGATCCTGCAGGGCCTTGGCTTCCCCTTCCGACTGGTCAAGGAGCGGCTTGCGATTAGTCAGTGATTCTTTCAGGGCAGCGACCTCCTTTCCCAACTTGTCAAGTTGAGGGATCAACTCTCCCTTGCGGATCTCGATCTTGCTGAGTTCGGCACGGAATTCTTCAAGCTGCCTGGCGATGGAATCTGCAGCGGTCGTTTCTTCCTCCTGGGCGGCTTTCAGGGTATCACGCTTCTCAGTGACCACCAGAACCTTGGCGTTCACCTCAGCGGCTCTCCAGAACTTGAGATCGCCCCGCAGGGAGGTCTCGTGGGCCTGGGCCTTTTCGAAGGCAGCCTTGGGTCCAGGGAGGGCCTTCTCCCTGGCGGCCAGGTTGTCCTGGGTAGCCTTGAGGGCTTCCTGATGGGGCGGAAGCTGCTTGTTGGCGGTCAGCAACCCGGTGGCCACGGCAGCGGTCCGATCGACCGTCGTCTTGCGATCGGCATCCAGGGCCTGCAGTTGCTTGTCGGTTTCCTTGAGCGCCTTGCTGGCCGCCTCCGCGTTGGAAGCGATGGTTTCGTCCTCCAGGTTCAGCTCCTCAAGCCGTGACCGGGCCCCTGCAATGTTACTGCGCATTTCGGCCAAACTGGTCTGGTGATCAGCCAGTTTCCTGGCGGCCTCCTCGGCCTGCTGCCTGAGGGCGGGATTCTCAGGCTTGGTTTCAGATTCCTTGCGCAGGCGCTGGGCCTCGGCAGCGAGCTGCTTTTCGGCCTCCTCAAGGGGAGCAATCTCAAATTGGTTCACTGCGGCACCCGCCTCAGCGAGTGCTTCCTTGTGTGCCGTGGCACGAGCCTGGATTTCGGTGAGGGTTTTGGCCCGGACCTCGCGGGTGCTCACAAGGGCGGTGCGATCGATGTCGGTCTTGGCGAGAGCGGCCTCAAGCTTGGTTTTTTCCGTCTTGAGGTCACTGATCTGCCTGCTCGTGGCGGCGTGATCGGCCGTGGCCTTGGCGAGGCCGGCCTTGGCATCAGTCACGGCCTTCTGGGCCGCCTCGAAGGTCACCCGGGCGGCTGCGGTGGCTTCAGGAACCGAAGCGATTTCCTTCTGCAGCACCACGATGCGGTCGGCAATCCGGGGAGGGGTGCCACTCAATTGACCCAGTTTCTCAAAGGTGTTGGCGTCCCAGGCTTCGATCACGCCGTTCCAGTCCGCGGTAAAGATCCGTTTGCCGTCCTGCGTGATGGCAGTCTCGACGACCATTTCACTGAAAGGTGGCAGACTTTTCTTCAGATTGAAGTCGGCCTTCCAGATCTTCACTTCGCGGTTGCGGCCGGAGGTAACGAATTCACCAGTGCGGGCGTAGTCGAGCGAGAGGGTGCCGCCGCCGTGAGCGGTGAACTTCTTAACCTGTCCGCCACTGTTCATCTCCCAGAAGATCAGTTGCCCGTCTTCGGAGGCAGTTCCCACGATGTTCGAGTCGGCCCGCCAGGAAATGGCGGTGATGCCGCTGCTGTGACCGCGCAGGGTGTGAAACTCGTTTCCGTTGTGCGCTTCCCATATCCACACCCCGCCGTTGCGGTCACCCGTGGCCAGGAGGACGCCGTCCGGTGAATAGGAGAGGGCGGTCACCCAGTCGGTATGCTTCTTGATCGACTTGATCTCTTCACCGGTCTGGGTGTCCCAGAGCTTGATGAGCCGGGAGGGGCCGCCGAGGGCCACGCCTCCCAGGTCGAGGCGCAGGCTGGCGGCCAGGACGGAGTCGAATTCGCGCCCGTTTGTCATGAGCATTTTTCCGGTGGTGACATCCCAGGTGTAGGTCGTGCCCGACTTTCCGGGAATTCCACCACCTGCCATGAGATACTTGCCGGTGGGGTGGAAGGAGACCGTCTCGGGGAATCCCCTGGGGAAGGGGAGGATGGCGGCCAGTTTGAGAGTGTCCGTGTTGTAAAGAAGGATCTGCTTCTGTCCGGTGACGGCGAGGAGAGGGGCCCAGGGGCTGCAGGCCATGTCGTTGACCACCGTGTTGCGGGAGGAGATGACGATCGGCTCCAGGTTGAGGTTGCCAGGCATGGGCGGTGGTCCCTCCGGCTTGGCAGAGGGATCAATGTCCAGCTTCGCGATCTTGGGACCACTCGATTTCTTCGCCTTGGAGCTCTTGTTTTCCAGCAGACCTCCGTCGATCCAGGCTCGCACGAGGTCCGCGTTCTTCTTCTCAAGTTTGTCGCCCTTGGGAGGCATGAAGGGCTCGGCAGTCTGGGTAATGGAAGCGTAGAGCTTGGAACCCGCTCCATCACCGGGATTGGCGATCGTTCCCCCGGAGCCGCCGGCCATCACCCCCGTATAGTTGGAAAGATCGAGGTCGCCCTTTTTCTTGTCGGGATTGTGGCAGTTCAGGCAGGCCGCCTCAAATATGGGCAGGATGTCATCGTCGTAGGTGATCCTTGCGGCTGCCTGCAAGGGAGCGAGGAACGCCGAACAGGTGACCAGGGCACCGGCAGTGCCCATGAATGGGAGCTGATAATCGAAGGCTCTCATCAGTGATTGAAAATGAATTCCTTGGAATTAAGAATGGCCCAGAAGATGTCCTCGAGGACTTCGACGCGTGCGTTGTCGTCCTTGGCTTCCTTGAGGGTCTCCATGAGTTTCCTCTTCTCGGTGTCGGTCGGGGCACGACTGAGGCAACGGAAGTAGAGGGCTTCAATCACGGCCTCAGGACTCTCTTTTTCCTTGAAGAGCTTGCGGATCACCCCGCCGTTGCGCACCCGATTATGCACGGCATCGCCATTGAGAAGGTGGAGGGCCTGGGAAAGGTTGGGTTCCATCTTGACCTCACAGGAACAGACCGTCTGGCGGGTGGCGCGGCCGAAGGTGGTGAGGAAATAGGTGGAGGTGTTTCCATCCGCAATCTGGACGGCTCGTGCGCCGAGGGGAAGTCCTCGGAACTTGTTGGGGGTCTCAGTGACCTGGGCCAGGGTGTCGAGGAGAACCTCGGCTCGCATGCGCCGGATGAGGGAGTGCGAGAAATTGGTGAGGTCCTTCTCGTTGGTCTCATTGGTGCGACTGGAGAGCTGGTAGGTGCGCGAGGTGCAGATGTCCCGGACCAGCTTCTTGAAATCATAGTTGTATTCGACGAATCTGGTCGCCAGGGCTTCAAGCAGTTCCGGGTTGCTGGCAGGATTGGAAATGCGCACGTCGTCAACGGGGTCGGTAATGCCGATCCCGAAAAAGTGGGCCCACACGATATTCACCACGTTCTTGGAGAACCACGGGTTCTCCCTGGAGGTGAGCCATCCTGCCACCGCTTCGCGGCGGGTCTTGTCCTTGATCTCGGCCGGTCCGTCCGCACCAAGGAACCGGGGAACGGCATTGGCCTTGGTAACCGGGTGGGCGATCTGTCCGCCACCGTCGTAGATGATCTGCTCGTGTGGATCTTCAGCCCGCTTTTTTCGTATCTGCGCAAAGAGGGCGGCGAAGCCGTAGTAGTCATCCATGGTCCAGCGGTCGAAGGGGTGGTTATGGCATTGCGCACACTGAATTCGCGTTCCCATGAAGACCTGGGCCACGTTCTCGGTGCGCTTCTTCACATCGTTCTCAAGCTTGAAGTAGTTGGTGGCCGGGTTCTTGAAGGTGCCCCCGCGGGCGGAAAGCAACTCATAGATGATCCGGTTGAAGGGCTGGTTGTCGGCGATCTTGCCCCGCAGCCATTCGTACCAGAGAAGGGCTGACTTGTAGCTGACCTGGTTTGCGTTGCTGCCGGTGGAGCGGATTTGCAGGAGTTCCGCCCACTTCATGACCCACATCTCGGTAAACTCCTTGCGGTTGAGCAGTTGAGTAACGAGGGCCGTCCTTTTGCCGGGATCCTGGTTTTCGAGGAAGGTTCTGTGCTCTTCTTCGGTGGGGAGAAGACCTACGATATCGAGGTAGACCCGGCGCACGAAGACCTCGTCGCTGCAGAGGTTCGAGGGGTAGATGCGCAGTTTGTGGAGCTTCGTATGCACGTGGGTGTCAACATAGTTGAAGTCCTTGAGATCGGGTTTTTCATAGTCAAGGTTGGCCGGGATAACGATGGCCTGTGTTCCCTCGGTGTAGGTGTGGAAGCGCGCGAGGAGAAAGGCCTCGCCGCGGTTCTTGGTTTTGGCCACGCCGGTGCTCCCGTCGATTTCGACGCTGTTGTCGTTTGAAGAGCTGAAGTTCGAGAGATTGGTTACGTCGCGGTCCGTGCCGTCCGAGTAACGGGCGCGGACGGTGAGAGGAACCTTGACCTTCTCTCCCTTGAGGACGTATTGCCTGGGTTCGACATCGATGCCGACCGGAAGGGCAATGTCATCCTTGTCGTAGGGCACGCCAGCCTTGATCCAGGCGATGAGGGTTTTTGCGTTGGCAGAGTCGCGTTCGAAGAGTTTTCCTCCCGTGTGGGGCACCTGTCCGGTGGTCTTGGTGACCAGGAGCGACTCCTCAGGGAGAGCGAGGTTGACGCGGCGACCGGAAAGCTGGCGCGTGATCCGCTGGTGATCACCCTTCGGATCATAGCCGAAGATGGAGAGCATGAATCCGTCCTGTCCGCGTGCGGATCCGTGGCAGGATCCCGTGTTGCAGTTTCCAGAGGTCAGGACGGGCATGATGTCGAGTTGAAAGCTGATGGGCCTCGGCACGGCAGCGTCTTTCACCGTCACGGGGATCTCCGCCTTCTGACCACGGAACTCGATGGCCAGGACCGTCCCGCCGTCGGTCTTGGGTTTGAGCAGGCTCCCTTCCAGGCTGGCCAGTTCAGGATTGGCGAGGCTGAACTTGGCCCACGCGGTGACGTTGCGAGCGGTGGCGTCCCTGTATTTTCCGATCACCACCACGCGATGGAAGTCGGCTGCGGTCTCAAGGTTGACGCTCTCCGGATAGACCTCCAGGCTGGCCAGTTCAGGATCGGGTACGCTGGGATCCTCGGCGGCAGGAGCGTGTGGTTTGGCTGCAAGGGTCACACCCTCCGGCCAGTGGGCACCGCCTTCGATCCAGGACTTCAGGATCGAAATCTGATTCGCCGTGAGTGGTTCACGGTCGGACTTCTCGCTGAGGGGAGGCATGAGGTCGTCATCCTCAGGTGCGAGAATGACGCGCTGAAGCAACTCGGACTCATCCGGCTTGCCAGCGACGAGGGTCTCTCCGGATTCGCCGCCCTTCAGCGTCAACTCATGGGTGTCGAGACGCAGCTTTCCCTTGTTCTTCTTGGAGTCATGGCATTCAAGGCAGTTCTGCTCCAGGATCACCCGGACCTTTTCGAAAGTCGTGGCGGGGGGAGCGGCCTCTCCGGCGGCCAGGGCCATGGAGCAGAGGCAGGAGAGACCGGTGGCAAAGCTTGTCGTGAAGAGGAGTTTCATTTGTTTCCAGTCAGTTGGCGTTCTTGCTCCGGAGACGGAGTTGCTCAAGCCGTGAGAGGCGTTTCTTGACCGGCTTGGTTTCCGCGGGCTTGGGAGGTTCCTTCTTTGCCACCACGGGTTTCTTGGGAGCCGGCGGAGGGGGATCGATGCGCAGGACCCCGCCACCCATGGCGGTGCCACGGATGGGATGTCCGTTCCTGGTGATCACCACGGTGCAGAAGATGTTGGAGGTCTTGCCCTTCCTGGCGTCCTTGCTCACCGCAAGGGGAAAGGTGATTTCCTTGGACTCCTTGGTGATAGTGAGTTCCTCGGAGGTCACCCCGTGGGGGAGTCCATTGACGTTGATCCTGGCCTCGCCCTCGAATTCCGTGTGCACGGTGATCGTGCACACAAGATCGGTGTCCTGTCCTATTTCGGTGGCCGCCAGTTCGATCTTGCCCCCGACATAGGGATCCGCGATTTCAATGGGTTGCAGTTTGGAGGAGAGGAGGAGCGGTCCCTTGCTGCAGGTGGCTTCACCGGAGACGAATATGCGCCACTTGGCCACGGTTGCTCCTCCGTTTGCGTTGATTGCCATCACGACCTCGTTCTTTTCCTTGGGAATGGTCACGCTGGAAGGTGCGCTGATGCCGGGTGGACGCCAGGGCAGGGTCACTCGAATGGCCTCCTTGAATTCCGGGTGGCGCTTGGCTGTGATCTTCAGATTCATGGTGCCATTCTTGACGAGGGGCACCGGAGGCACTTCGAGATTCAGTTCGAAGGGAGCCTCCTCAATGACCGCGATAGTGACGCGTTCGTCGTGGTAGCTGTGAAAGGTCCCGGCGTTGTTGACCTCAATATGGTGGATGCTCTCGGTGAAGGCGCCGGTGAGTCCGCTTTTGGGGTCTTTCACTTGAAGGTTGTAGAGAGCTCCTGCGATTCCGGCGTCCGGAGTCGCCTCGAAAATCACGGGCATGGTGTTGATGCTGCGGGGAGCGGTGTCGCTGTCGAGGGAGACGCCGGTCGGAAGGCTGGAGGTTGCCAGGTCGAGGTCACAGCCGATATTGCTTCGTCCCAGGTTGATGACCCGGCCCACCCGGTTTCCGCGCGGCACGCAGATCATCTTCCACTTCTGGCTGTTATTGCGGGCAGCGTAGGGGAGGGTGGCGGAGAGTGCGGGACTGCGCTCGGTGATTTCGATCCGGTAGGTGTAGTCCGGGCCACTGTTGTAGAGCTGGTCGCGGATATTGATGTTGTAGGTGCCGTCCTCCGGAATCTCGAAGTCGAGTCGGCTGTCAGGATCCCCGTTGCCGCCATCATCGTTGTTCCCGACCTGCTTGGAGTCTCCCTCCTTGCGTACGATGATGTAGGGATCGAGTGGAGAGCGGAGTTGCCGGGCAAAGACCTGGGCGCGCAGTTTCTGCCCTTTCCTGGCTGCAAAACGGAACCAGTCCTTGTCTTCCTTCTTGGAGAGAATGCCATGGAAGGCGACCGGGATGGCCGGCGCCTCGGGGGGGGTGGCTTCCTTGCCGCCCTCATTGGGTTCCACCTCGTTGTGATAGGGCAGGGGACTGATCCGGACTGGGATGCCTGAGGGGGGAGACCATTCACCGTCCTTGATGAGAGCCCGGAAGTTCTGCCGGGCCTTGGGAACTTCGATTTTGGTCAGAAGGTTTCCAGTGGGGTCTCCCACGAAGGTGAAGTCCAGCGAATCGCCCGGTTGTGCACCGGGCGGGTAGACTGCGGTGGGGCGGGGGAACTCGCCGACATGGAGACGGTACTGGCAGGCACCGCTTCCCTGGTAGGACGACTCACGGACGAGCACCGTGTAGGGCCCGTCCTCCGGCACCACGATCGAGGCGGCGCAATCACGGAAGAGCAGGGCGGTGTCGTCGCTGGATGCGAGTTCAAAGCGATCCTTGTTCAGGATGGCGACGTAGGGATCGAAAAGCGTCCGACCAAGCCGCATGCCCTCAACCTCAACGGAGAGACGCTGTCCCTTGGTGCACTGGACACGGTAGTAGTCAGCATCCTCCCGGTCGGACACACCCTGGACGGTCTGGTTGAGCTCAATCTCCTGTGGTTCGTTGAAGCTGCTGTTGAGGACGCGACCCTCCACGTTCCGTTCCATCACGGTGGGATACTGGCCTACCCAGAAACTTCTCTGGTAGGTCACCCCGCCCTTGCAGCGCAGACGCAGGAGGTGTTCGCCGAGCGGAGCGTCGGGAGCGATCGTGATGGTGGCATTGACCGCCTTGTGCTGGTCGTCAACCTTCTCGAGCTTGGTGACTTTGATCCCGGGTTGATAGAGGAGGATTTCCTGCGGCTCATACAGCCGGTCCCCGCTGAGGCGAATGGTCATTTCGGTTCCTCTTTGGCCGCCCCGTGGCTGGACGGTGCCGATGGAGGGGGTGAAGGCGAGGGAAGGGAGAGCCAGGAGGCAGGGCGCGAGACTCCACCCGAGGATTCGGACAGTGAATTTGTTCATCTGGGTGCGGTGTTGTTGTCCTGGCTTCCGTGGCAGCGAATTGTTCCAGTCCGGGAGGGCGACTTGTTACGCCTTCTTCTCGAGAATCTCATCCAGCACGCGTCCCCCGGCGACGATCTCGATCGGCCTGTCTCCAGGTGCCAGCAGTTCCTTGTCTCCGGTGATGCCAAGCTGATTGTAGATGGTCTGGGCAAGATCCTCGACACCCACACGGTCCTCTTCGGGTTCGCCTCCGAGGGCGTCCGATGATCCGTAAATCATTCCCTTCTTCACGCCGCCGCCAGCCAGCATGACGGAAAAGACGCGTGGCCAGTGGTCGCGGCCGGCATTGTTGTTGATCTTGGGGGTGCGACCGAATTCGGAGGAGAGGAGAACAATGGTGGAATCCAGGAGACCGCGTTCATCGAGATCGCTGATGAGGGCCGCGAGGGCCTGGTCGACGGGGGGAAGGTTGCTTTCGATGGCGCCCTTGATGTTGTCATGGTGATCCCATCCACCAGCGGTCATGGAGACGAAGCGCACTCCCGCTTCCACCAGACGGCGTGCCAGAAGCATGCGCTGACCGGGAGCATTGACTCCATAGCGTTCCTTTGTCTTCTGGTCTTCAGCGTTCAGGTTGAAGGCTTCACGGGCCTTCTGGGAGGAAATCATGGCGTAGGCGTGCTGATAGAACGCGTCCATCGAGGCGAGGGCGTCCGATTCCTCCAGGGACTTGAAGTGGTAGTCGACTGTTTCAAGGAGAGAGCGCCGACGACTGAAGCGCTTCTGGTCGACCCCGGAGGGGAGGTTCAGGTCGCGGACCTTGAAGTCCTTTCGGCTGGGATCGTTCCCAAGCGCGAAGGGGCCATAAGCGGAGGAAAGGTAGCCGGAATTGGCAAAGGTATTCGGAACGCTGGGGATGCAGACGTAGGGAGGAAGGTTGTTGTGGGATCCAAGTTCGTGGGAGATTACCGAACCGATGGAAGGATACTCGATGGCGGGCGACGGACGATAACCGGTGAACATGTTGTGGGTGCCCCGCTCGTGGGCGGCCTCACCATGAGCCATGGAGCGGATGACAGTGATCTTGTCCGCGATCTTGGCGAGGTTATCGAAGTGCTGGCTGAACCGTTCGCCCTTGATGGCGGTGTTAACCGTTCCGAGCGGTCCGCGGTACTCGGTCGGGGCGAGGTATTTTGGATCGAAGGTTTCCTGGTGGGCGGCGCCCCCGGGCAGAAAGACATGAATCACGGATTTCGCCACTCCCTCCCGTGTCTCGTAGAATTTCTGGGCACCCTGGGCCTCCATTTTAAGCAACTGGGGCAGGGTAAGGCCGAGGCTGCCGAGTATTCCCACGGAGAGGAATTCGCGCCGGGAATAGTCCTGGGCGAGAGGGTTGCCGGGACACTGTATATTTTTCATGGTGATCCTTTGAGAGAGATGTTAGGGTTCTTTAAAGATTAATCCTAGAAAGT
>DLRK01000117.1:40834-98147 GCA_002501065.1 Akkermansiaceae bacterium UBA7890 | reverse complement strand
TTAATCCTAGAAAGTCAGGCACTTTTGCGCGGATTGCGACCTCGCCAAGGGCCTCCCTTCATGACAGATCCTCCCTAGCCAGGCCGCTCCACCGAGCAGCATTATTCTTGTATGAGCCTCCCTGAAATCCCCGGCTACCGGATTGACACGTTAATCGGGAAGGGAGCGTGCGGTACTGTTTATACCGCTCGGCATGATTCGGGAAGTCTCGTTGCGGTAAAAATTCTGGACCCGAATTCCATCAATCCCGAATTGTTGGTCAACCGGGTCAACCGCCTCTATCGGGCCAGTCCACCCAAGACGACGGTCCCGCTGATTGCCCACTCCCTCGAAAAAGAGCCCTATCTGCTCATTGGCGGTTTGATGGCCGATCGCGTTATCCAGGGGATCGGGGAGCGTTTTGTTCCCCGGACCTTGCAGTTGCAGTTGGGGGACTACCTGGGCAAGCGCGGATCATGGATGCTGATCCGGCGCTTGGCACAGGTGCTGGCGGAGTTCCACCGCCGCCGGGTGGCTCACGGCAACCTCAAGCCTGGGAATATCTTTCTTGATTCTGACAACGAGATCCTCCTGTCGGATTACGCCCAGGGGCTCATGCCGGGCCTGAAGGAACTCTCCTATACGGATGCCCTGCTCTACGCCCCGCCGGAGCAGCTCATGAATCCTGACGGCTATCTGGAAGGAGCCGGCTACGGTTGGGATGTCTATGCCTTCGGGGCTCTGGCATTCCGCCTTCTCAACGGGGTCTTTCCGCGCTGCCATGAAACCTTCGAGAAGGTTGCCCCTGCGATGGGCGAGCAGCGCCGTCGCGGGGTGGAGGCTGATTGCGAGCGTATCGCGGTTAAGCTGGAGAAGACCCAGCTTGCCGAGTGGAAGGGTGTGGCACCCACGCGGGAGGAGGAAGAAGGCCGGCTGATTGTCGAGCGTTGTCTGCAACTTGATGCCTGGAAACGGTATGGGGACATGCGCGAAGTGCTGCGTGCTCTGGAGGCCATTGCGAGTTCCCGTCAACAGCGCCTCGCAGACGAAGCCGACCAGGGGCGGGTCGAAATCATCGAACGCAGGCAGAAGAAGTGGCGCACTACTGCCACGGTGGGAATAGCGGCCTGCGTGACTTTGGGAGCGGCGCTGGCCTACAAGTTGATCAGTCAGGGAAAACCTGAGCCTCAGGTGGTGGAGGTGGAGGTTGTGAAACCGGTGGAAGTGGAACCTGAGGCCGACTCGGAGGAATTGCGCCAGCAACGCCAGAAATTCCTCGAGATGCTGGCGAATCGCAGCCAGCTCGAGAAGGTGAGCAAGGAGCAGGAGGCCGCGGTCCACGAAATGGCCAACGATCTCATGGAGGCGCACAAGCTCAGTGATCAACTCCTGTCCTGGTCCCTTGAACGGGGGGCAGAGCAGCTTCCCACCCTGGAGGGTCGCATGGGGCGGCTCTCCATGTTGCAGGACAGGCTGGAGCGCCAGCTCGGAGTGCTTGAGCAGTTGCCGGAAGACTTTCGGAAGAACTCGTGGCGCTTGAAACTGGCCCTGGCCGAGGTGGCTCTCGCCGGCGACAGGCCGCAATTGGCCCGCGAGAAGATGCTGGAGGTTCTTGGCGAGGCTGCAGTGACCGATCTTGATGCCCAGAAGCGGTTGGCCCGGACCCGGGTGCTGGTGTGTCTGGTCGGATCAGAGGATCCCGACACTGAGGTGACGCCGGGGGAGTTATCGGAGACTGAAACGGCTCTTGCCTCCCTGCCGGAAGGCGAGCGCGAGACGCGGCGCCTTAAGTCGGCTCTGCGGATGGCGGAGGCACGCATGCAGTTCCGTAACGGCGACAACACGGCGGCACTTGAGACCTACCGCAACGCCTTCGCGGAAATGAACCAGTTGTGTGAGGAACAGCCTTCTCTCTCAGCCCTGCGTATCTGGCGGGCCCGGGGGTATACCTCGGCGGCCCAGGCGGCAACGGGAGCCGGCGAAGTGGATGCTGCGATTCTCCTGCGTGAGCAGGCTGCGGTTGAATTGATGGAGTTGCTGGAAGTGCAACCCAACCGGGCCGATGTGCAGGTGGAGCTTTCCGAGGCGCTGGGCGCGATTGCCCAGTCGGCGCTGGAAGAGGGCGAACTGGACCGGGCAGGCGATCTTGCAGCCCGCTCCCTCGAGTTGCTGGAGACGGCGGTGGCCAATCCCGAGGAGCGCGAAGAGGCTCTCAATCAGCTGGCCTCTCTCAAGAGTGTGCTGGCGGCCTGCCGGGCGGGGACCGGATACTCCAAGGATGCGCTGCGCCTCGTCCAGGAAGGCCAGGCTCATGCGGAGGCGGCACTGCTCAGGAATGCCAAGAATCCGGCCACGCGGTTTCGTCTGGGGATCCTGGCCTGGCAGCAATGCGGGCTGTTGAGTGCCGATGGGAAGCACGCCGATGCCCTGCCTCTGGGAGTCAAGGCGCGCCAGACCTTCATCGATCTCATTGCTCAAAAGGTGAGTTATCCCAGTCAACGCGAGATAAAACGCTCACTGGCCTACCTCACCGGGGATCTTGGCCGGGCCGCCCACGATGCCCTCAAGGAGGATGAGGCCGTCAATTATCTCCGGGAATCGGTGGCGACCTGGGAGAGTCTCATGGAGAGTGAGACCGACAATGATGAATTCCGCGCACAGCATAGCTGGGCCGCACAGGAACTGCGTGAGTTGGGAGTGATTTCGTCGTTGCCGCAGAAGAAGCGATAACGGAGGAAGAGGCCCGCCCCTTCCGGATTGAGCGGGGAAGTTGAGCAGTCCTGATCCGGGGCGCTTTGAATCGCGGGAGCCGGTCCGTCGTTTTTCGGTTGGCAAGCCCGGTTGCAGGAAGAGGATGAGGGGGAGTCATGAGTGAATTTGCACAACTGAGTCCCCCCGAGCGCATCCTGATGGGCCCTGGTCCGTCCACCGTTCCGGTTCGGGTCCTGAAGGCCCTGGGGTCACCGACGATAGGGCATCTTGATCCGGACTATATCGATGTCATGGATGAGTGCTGCGCCATGTTGCGGCGGGTCTTCCGGACCGGGAACGCGCTGACCTTTCCGGTCTCTGCCACCGGCATGGCGGGAATGGAAGCGATCGCAAGTAATCTGGTGGAGCGGGGTGATGAGGTGATTGTCTGTATCAACGGAGTTTTTGGAGGACGGATGAAGGATATCATGGAGCGTTGTGGAGCAATTGTGCACACGGTGGAAGCGGAGTGGGGGGAAGTCATCACTGACGAGGCGGTGGGGGAGGCCGTGCAGGCGCATCCGAAGGCCGGTCTGGTGACCATTGTGCACGCGGAGACGTCAACGGGGGTGCATCAACCGTTGGTCGAGATCTCGAAGATGGTGCATGAGGCTGGCATGCTCCTGGCAGTCGATGCAGTGACGTCCCTCGGTGGTCATCCGGTGAATGTCGATGAGTGGGAAATCGATGCCATCTTCTCGGGAACGCAGAAGTGTCTGTCCTGTCCTCCCGGGTTGTCTCCGGTCTCGTTTTCGGAACGTGCACTCGGGGTGATGGATGCGCGTGAGAGCAAGGTGCAGAGCTGGTATTTCGACGTCTCCATGCTGCGGGACTATTACTCCGACGGCGGCACCCGGGCCTACCATCACACCGCGCCGATCAACATGGTGTATGGTTTACGGGAGGCTCTGGCCATTGTGCTGGAGGAGGGGCTGGAGGCGCGCTTCGAGCGGCATCGGGTAGTGCACGAGCGCCTGCGAACCGGGTTGGAGCGCCTGGGCATTTCCTACATCCCGGAGAAGTCACTTCACACCCTGAATTGCGTCTCCATTCCGGAAGGGGTTGAGGACGGTCCGGTCCGGAGCCGTTTGCTGGACGAGTACTCCATCGAAATTGGAGCGGGGCTCGGCCCCTTCGCGGGGAAGGCCTGGCGGATTGGATTGATGGGACATGCGGCCACCCGGCGCAATGTGGACCTGCTGCTGGCAGCGCTCGGAGAAGTGATGGGATGATTGAATCGCTGAGAGCGTTGCTTCCGGTCGACCGGGTTCTTACCGGGGATGTTTACCTTGCGGCTTACGAATCAGACGGGTTGACGGCCTTCAGGACCAAGCCACGGGCGGTGGTGGTGCCCGAGACCGGTGAGGAGGTTATCAGGGTCGTGCGCTGGTGTCATCAGCATGGTGTGCCCTTTGTGGCAAGAGGAAGCGGGACCTCTCTCTCGGGCGGATCACTGCCGGTGGAGGAGGGGATTGTTATCACCCTCAACCGGCTCAACCGTATTCTGGAGATTGATCCAGTCGACCGGGTGGCGGTCGTGGAGCCGGGTGTTATCAATCTCGAAGTGAGCCGGGCCGCCGAACGACATGGACTTCACTTCGCCCCCGATCCTTCAAGCCAGACGATCTGCACGATCGGAGGAAACGTGGCCTTCAATTCAGGGGGGGCGCACTGTCTGAAGTACGGCATGACCGCCAACCACGTGCTGGGGATGAAGGCGGTGCTCGCCACCGGGGAGGTGGTGGAGTTCGGAGGGCGGAGCCGTGAGCAGGTGGGGCCGGATCTTACCGGTCTGTTCTGTGGTTCAGAGGGGCTCTTCGGAGTGGGGTTGGAATTCGTCCTGCGCCTGCTCCCGAAGGCCGAGTGTTTCCACACTGTGCTGGCGGGCTACCGTTCCCTGGAGGAGGCGGGGAATGCGGTGAGCGCCGTGATCGATTCGGGACTGTTGCCGGGCGCTCTTGAGATAATGGATGCCCTGGCGATCGAAGCGGCTGAGGCGGCGGTGTCCTGTGGTTACCCGGCGGGGGCCGAGGCGGTCCTCATTGTTGAATTGGAGGGGCCACTGGAAAAGGTGGCAGTGGAGCGGGTGCAGTTGAATGAAATCCTGGAGAAGACCCGTTCCTTCGAGAAACGGGTGGCGGCGGACTCGGTGGAACGCATGACCATCTGGAAAGGGCGCAAGAGCGCCTTCTCTGCGGTGGGCAGGCTGAGCCCGGATTTCATCGTGCAGGATGGTGTGGTTCCACGGACCCGGTTGGGTGAAGCCCTGCGCCGGATCAGCGAGATGTCGAAGGAGACCGGTTTTCGCGTGGCCAATGTCTTCCATGCCGGTGATGGCAACCTGCATCCCCTCATTCTCTATGATGGGCGGCTGGAAGGCAGTCTGGAGGGGGCGAAAGCTCTGGCGGGCCGCATCCTTGAGATGTGTGTGGAAATGGGGGGCTCCATTACGGGTGAGCACGGCATCGGAATGGAAAAGCGCGATTACCTGCCCGGGATGTTCTCGGATTATGACATCGAGGTGATGAAGCGGGTGCGGGCGGCTTTCGACCCGAAGGAGGTGGCCAATCCAGGCAAGATGTTTCCGGGACCGGAGGCTCCCTCCTTGTCCCGGTCCGGATTGCATCCCCTTGAGGAGGCGGGCGTAATTTCGAGGGAATGATGGTAGCAAAACCTGTCAGTGCGGAAGAGGTGGCCGAGGTGGTGAGAGCGCATGCGCGGATCAGCGCAGTGGGCGGGCGCACCAAACCTGCTCTTGTCGGGGAGGGAGAAGAGCTCGAATTGAGCGGGCTGACGGGGATCACTGATTACAAGGCGTCCGAGTATACTTTTACGGCCCGAGCGGGCACGCCGGTAAGGGAGGTGGAGGAGGCCCTGGAGGCGAAACGGCAGTATTTGCCCTTCGATCCGCTCTTTGCAGAGTCTGGAGCGACGCTGGGTGGGACGGTGGCCTCGGGCGCGTGTGGACCGGGTCGCTTCCGTTTCGGGGGATTGCGCGATTTTCTTATCGGAGTGCAGTTCGTGGACGGAGCGGGCGAGCTGGTTCGTTCGGGGGGCAGGGTGGTCAAGAATGCGGCGGGATTCGATCTCCCCAAGTTGCTGGTGGGAAGCATGGGAAGATTCGGGGTCATGACCGAACTCAGCTTCAAGGTGTTCCCGGCACCATCAGAGACGGTTACCCTGTCGGTTGCTTGTCCGGATCACGGGAGTGCGGTGGAACGCCTGGCGGGGGTGGCTTCGTCCCGTTGGGAGGCCGATGCGCTCGACTATGATCTCTCCGGGAAGGCGATTCGTCTGCGCCTCGGCGGGCCCGGAGAGGCACTCGATCAGATTTGTGAGGAGATTGAGGGTCGTTGGCCTGGTGAGGTGGAACGGTTCAAGGGTGCTGCGGGTTGGAGGGATCAGCGCGAAGTCCGGTGGGCCCGCGGGGAGTTTCTTGTGAAGGTGCCGATCGCACTCTCCGGAGTCAGTCAATTGGCGCGTTGGGTGGATGGCTGTGGAGGCCTGGTGCAATGCTGGTGCTCGTCAGGGGGGAATGTTGCCTGGTTGTCGTTTGGGCGGAACGAGCTTGATGCAGTTGATGAGATGTTGAGGGGATATTCAATGGCGGGATTGGCCCTTAGAGGGAGCGGTTCCAGCGGTCCGTGGCTGGGGGAGCGGAGAGCGAACGCAATCCTGGGGGAAGTGAAGGAGGCCCTCGATCCCGGGAGTCGCTTCCCGGAGATCTGAACTGGCCGGGCAATGGAGGAAGATATTCATGTTGCATGACATTGATACCGGGAAGGCCGGACCGTTCGGAGAGGCAATGGAGGAGGCGGTGCGAAATTGCGTGCACTGCGGGTTCTGCCTGGCGGTCTGTCCGACCTATGCCGAACTGGGACAGGAACTCGATACGCCGCGTGGTCGTATCGTGTTGATGAAGGAGGTACTGGAGGGTGGATTGGAGATTGAGGAGGCGCTTCCTCATCTCGATGCCTGTCTCGGGTGCCTGGCCTGCGAATCGGCTTGTCCGTCAGGAGTGAACTACCGGAACCTCATCAGTCCCTTCCGGGCGCTGGCGGAAGACCAGTGCTCACGTCCACTCGGGGAGAAGGTGCGTCGGCGCCTCGTCTCGTGGGTGCTTCCTCATCCGGATCGCTTCCGGACCGCGGCAAGAATGGCCGGGTTGATCAAGCCGCTTGCCGGGGTCCTGCCCAGGTCGATGCGATCGATGATGGACCTCCTGCCGTCCCCGTTGCCGGTAGAGCAGAAGTTGCAGGAGCGGTATGAAGCACAGGGCGAGCACCGGGCCACCGTGGCCCTGTTGGCCGGTTGTGCCCAGCAGGTGGTGGATCCTGATATCAACGCGGCCACCATCGACGTTCTTACCCGCAGCGGAGTGGAGGTGCTCGTGCCGCGGGATCAAACCTGCTGTGGGGCCCTCTCCTGGCACGTGGGAGATCATCGGGCGGCCAGGGAGTTTGCCCGCCGGAATATCGAGGCTTTCCCTGAAGTGGATGCCGTGATCACCAATGCAGCGGGGTGTGGGTCCGGGATGCACGAGTATCCGCTGATTCTCAGAGGAACGGAGGATGAGGAGCGCGCGGCGGAACTGGCTGCCCGGGTGGTGGATGTCAGCGTGTTCCTGGAGCAACTGGGTGGGCCGGGAGAGATTCCCGATCGTGGAGAAGAGGTGACGATTGCCTACCACGATGCCTGCCACCTCTCCAATGGGCAGGGGGTTCGGAGTGAGCCACGTCGACTGCTGGGCAGAATACCGGGGGTGAAGGTGGTGGAACTTCGTGGGGCGCATCTCTGCTGTGGATCGGCCGGCACCTATAATATCGATCAGCCGGAGGTGGCGGCCTCGCTTGGAGAGCAGAAGGCGCGGGCGATCATGGAAAGTGGGGCGAGAGTGGTGGCAAGCGGTAATATCGGCTGTCTGACCCAGGTGAAAATGCATCTTGGAAAGCTCGATGTGTCCATCCGGGTGCGGCACACCGTCCAGGTCCTGCGGGACGCCATGGATGGAATATGAGGGCAGGCCGGATTGTTGACTGGAGACCGGGTGGCGGGAGGTCCGGACCGGGCCGCAAAGGACCCCGTTATTTCTCCGTGAGATCAATCTCACATCGGGGCAGGGCGGAGCGGAGACGGCTTCGCCCCCTGGCAGTTACCTTGGTCTCGCCCAGCCAGATTTTCTGCAGGGTCTTGATTCTGACAAGGGAGGCGATGCAGTTGTCGGTCACCCGGGTATTCCGGAGATTGATCTCCTCCAGGGCGGGCAGGGTGATGAGCTTGACCACGCCCTCATCGGTCACGGCGGTGTCGCGCAGACCAAGATAAATGAGACCATGCATGGCTTTGAGGTGATCGAGTCCGGCGTCGGTGATCCTGGTCTTGCCGATCGGGAGGTATTTGAGGGACTTCAAGGCGGGGAGGTGTGCCAGTCCCTTGTCGTCGATGTTGGTTTGCCAGAGGTTAAGCCACTCCAGTTTTCCGAGATGGGCGAGGTGGACCAGGCCGGAACCGTTCACCGCGGTGCCTTCCAGGGAGAGATCGGTCAGGGATTGGTAACCACTGATGTGGACGAGGTCTTCGTCGCTGAGTGTGGCGGATTTGTTGAGCGTTATTTCGGTCACCTTTCCGGTCGTGGCGTTTTTGAAGACATGCCCGCCCAAAGCCGCGATTTCACGGGCCGGATCCCCGGCCTTCGTCTTCGGCTTGGAGTCTGCCGCAAATGATGGAGTCAACGTGAGGAGTGATGCTGTCAGAATGATGAGCAGGGGATGCACGGTGGTCCAAGTATTCGTGGATTGCGCGGCCAGGCAAGGGAGTTTGAGACGGGGAGGGCTCACTCCTGTTTCCCTGCGTTGCCAGCGGCGTGCTTGATCACAAAGTCGACGAGTTCCTGATTCTGGAACCATCCGGGCCACATGTTGTGGCCCTGGTTCTCAATCACCTTGAGAGTGATGGGACCTCCGAGTGTCTTGTAGCGTTCCGCGACAGTGCGGGAATTGGCATCCAGAGGAACGACACGATCCTTGTCGCCGTGGATGTGGAAGATGGGCACCTTGGCCCTGGCCAGCGGGGCGAGGCGATCGATCGGATTGTGCTGTCGGAGAGAGGCCTTGAGTTCATCGGCACTCAATCCGTAGGCACCGCAGGCCCGTGGAAGTCCGGGCCAGCTTGCAAGGTTGCACACGGGGTAGATCCCGGCGATGCAGGCCACCTTGTCCGGGTTCTCGGCGGCCCAGTTATAGAGCATCAGCCCTCCCCGGCTCCGGCCAAGGAGGCAGGCCCGCGGGGCGAGGCCATGCTTCTTCACCAGGGTTTCATGCAGGGCGTTGTAGAGTTTGCGGCCGGACGGGCTGCCGTAGGATTCTCCCACGTCAATCCCGGCGATGGCAATGCCGCGGGCCAGCCAGCGTTCGAACATCCATCTCTCTTCCCTGCCAGGAAGGTTGGGCAGCGTCGGGGCGTACCAGACCCATGCCACCGGACCTGTCCTGCGCTGATCGCTGGTGGGAAGAATCAGGAAGGCGATGCGCCCCTCGATCTCGAACGAGGTGCCCGGTAGGGGGAGTTTTTTTCCGGCATCCTGGGCAGGCAGAACCCCGGCGAGGGCGAGGGCGAGTGCGAGGCAGGGAAGCAGTCTGGTCATGGGTGCAGTATGAGGCCGATACCGGGGGAGGCAATCCGTAGTCCGGACCGGTCACCATCTGCAAATGGAGAGGGCCGATGCTTGCCAGTTCCGGTTCCAGGCGGCAGGTTCCTTCTCCCAGTTACCGGTGCGATGAATGAGGGTGAGATCTTTGCAGTCCTGGCCGCCCTGATCTGGTCCTCCTGCGTGATCCTGATGAGGATTGCGGGATTCCAGATTCCGCCGGTGGCCCTGACGGTTTTCAAGGGTGGGACGGCCACCATCTTCTTTGTGATTGCGATTCCACTGATCGGTGAATCGTTTTTTCCCTCCCTGTCAGTGAGCAATTATCTGCGCCTGACAGTGAGCGCCATTCTGGGTATCACGATTGCTGATACTCTCTATGCGGCGGCTCTCAACAGGTTGGGGGCCAGTCTGCAGGCCCTCGCCGGGGTCATGTACTCACCCTCCATGGTGGCGGTGGGATTTCTGCTTTTTGGGGAAATGCTGGGACGGTGGGAGTTGTTCGGCGGCGGACTGGTGGTGGCCGGGGTAGCGGTTGGAATGCGTAAGACCAGGGATGTGCATAGCCAGCGTGATCTGGTAGTGGGCGTCATCATGGCGGTGAGTTCCCACCTCATCATGGCATTCGGGATCCTCATGGTGCGGGACGTGATCAGGGAACATTCGGTTGTCTGGATCTCAGCGTATCGTTTCCTGGCGGGTACCGTCGTGCTGATCGCCGTCGCCTCCATCCGGTTCCCGGTCCGGGAAGTCTTTCTGGGGTTTCGTCGCCGTGATATCTGGAAGATCATGATCCCGATGAGTTTTCTGGGTCCCTTCATCGGAACCATGTTCTGGACGGCAGGGTTCAAGCACACCACTGCGGGGAGGGCGGCGATCTACAATCAGCTCTCCACGGTCTTTATCATCATCCTGGCAGTCCTCTTTCTCAGGGAGCGCCTGACGAAGCGCAAGATCCTGGGAGTTCTCCTGGCGGTATGCGGGGCGATCCTGGTGGCCATGCAGAAATGAGTCGCTCCCCCCTGGCGGTTGAGGTTAGCTGAGATTGATGAAGCGTCGCGCATTCCTGATTTCTTCCTCCGTCAGTACCCTTTTCCTGGGAGCTTCCAGCCGGGCGGCTCCGGCAGCCAGGATTCTGGAGACGAAAGTGGTGAGCCAGTTGCCGGATCTGTATCACGGTTGGCCCACCCTGGCCCGGCGGAAGGATGGGGAGCTTCTCCTGGTGTGCTCAGGGGGACGGGAGGAGCATGTGTGCCCATTTGGGCGCACGGACTTCATGCGTTCGACTGACGGGGGAGAGACCTGGTGTTTTCCACGGGTTGTGATGGACGGCCCCATTGACGATCGTGATGCGGGCGTTCTAGAGACCGCCAGGGGAAGCATTCTGATCACCAACTTTACGTCTCTTGCCTACGAGCCGCAGTTGAAGAACAAGGGGAAGCGCTGGCAGGTTGCCCACAACCGAACCGACGCTGAAGGGCGCAGGAAGTCACTGGGGAGCTGGATGATCCGCTCCACGGACGGCGGACTCACCTTCTCGGGTCGCTACCGCGTCCCGGTTAATAGTCCCCACGGTCCGGTCCAGCTCCGGGACGGGCGGCTCCTCTATGCCGGCAAGGCGCTTTGGACCAAGGAGTCAAAAGTGGGCATCTGCGAATCGAGGGACGATGGTCAGACCTGGTCGTGGTTGGCGGATATCCCGGCCCGGAAGGGCGACAATCACAGGGACTATCATGAACTGCATGCAGTGGAAACCCCGGAGGGAGTGCTGGTAACGCAGATTCGGAATCATAACAAAGCCAACTCCGGTGAGACCCTGCAGTGCGAATCAACTGATGGGGGCAAGACATGGAGTGACCCCCGCCCGATCGGAGTGTGGGGATTGCCCTCGCACCTGCTGCCTCTCAGGGATGGACGTCTCCTCATGAGCTACGGTTATCGCCGCGACCCGTTCGGGAACCAGGCCCGGGTCAGCGAAAACGGGGGGAAGACCTGGTCGGATCCCATCATGGTTTCAGTCGATGGTCCGAGTCATGACCTGGGCTATCCTTCGACCGTGGAGCGGGATGACGGAAAACTCGTGACGGTGTGGTACGAGAAGATGGCGGGTTCCCCGCGGGCGGTCCTGAGGCAGGCGATCTGGACGCTTGGTTCCTAGGCCGGGGGTGTCAGCCTATTTCAGGCTGGCGAGGAATTCCACCATGTCCCGGATTTCCTCCGGTTTGAGGAGGGCCCCCATGGGCGGCATGGCCGAAGCGAGGATGTGGCTGGAGATCTCGTCGGGACGGAGATTGCGCTTCTTGCCGTTGGCGAGGGTGATGGTCCAGAAGAGGTCGGTTTTCCTGCTGAGAATTCCGGAAACCTCCTCGCCCTCTTTCGTTTTCAGGACGACCGTTCCGTAACCATCGGAGATGTCGCTACTGGGGGTCAGGAGCGAGGCAACCAGATGCCTGCGGTCCCGCTGAGATCCAATCCTGTTCAGTTCGGGACCGATGGTCAGTTCGGGGGAGGGGTTTCCTCCCTCCTTGCCCAGTTTGTGGCAGCGGATGCACTGCGCGGCTGCGTGGTTGGTTACGAGTTGTTTGCCCCGTTCCGCATCACCTCCATGCTCAAGGCGGTCGGGAGTTTCAGGAAGCTTGATCCCCCTGGTCTGAGCCGCCTGCCATAATTCCAGTTTCCATCGGGGATCGGCCTTTCCGTTCCGGTATTGCTCAACCAGAGAGGCGAATTTTTTCCGGGCCCGCGGATCCTTGTCTTCGGCCAGTTGTTTGATGGCCTTGCCCTGTCCGGCGGATCCCTTCTTCTCCAGAATATCGAGGAGGAGATCGAGCATGGGCACCCCTGCCTGTGCCGCGTAGGTCCGGGCTTTCTCCTGAACCTTGGGATCATCAGAAGCAAGGGCAGCCTGCACGAACTCCCTGAGGTCCGGGGAGTTCGTTCTGGCGAGTCCATCGAGCACCTTCATCTGCAGGGAGGAAGACAGTTTCCCGAAGTGCTCGCTGGTTCCTTCCAGCCAACTGGCTTCCCCGCGCACGGAAACGCCGTTGAGGAGCACTTCGCGCAGTTCATTGTCTTCCATGATGACAGCCTTGAGCCTGGAGACTGCTTCATTAACGGGCTTGGAATCCCGGGGTGCGTGTTTTCGGTGGCGTCCCTCCACGGCATCGAGGACGGGTGGCTGGGACCACCAGAGGAGGGAAGCCAGGGCGGTGCGCCTCATCCGGGAGGAGCCTTCCCTGCGCTTGAGATAGCCTTCGAGTTGTAACAGGGCCGGATAGGTGCCGACCCTGAAGGCGGCATTGATGATGCGGCGCACGAGGGCTTCGTTTGTCAGGCCGGGGCGACCGAGGAGCTGGGACAGGGCAGGCAGGGCCTCGGGGATGGATTGATCGTCATGAATGGCACGAGCGGCTTCCAGGAGGATCAGTTCGTCCTTGTCCTCGAGAAAGGCGGTGATCTCGGGTGCCCGGAGGTTGCGGAGGGCCACGATGGCGGCGAGACGGACGGTCCTGTTGTCGTGCTCGTGGAGGCTGGCGAGTCGCGCGGGAGAAAGAGCTCCTTTCAAGCCCATCATGGCAGCGTGACGCAGGTAGGGATCTTTGGATCCACCAGTTGCGAGGAGATTGATCAACCCCGGTGCGGCCTCTTCCACCTTGTGCTTGCCAAGGGAGATGGCCGCAAAGAACCGCACACGCGGTGAATTGTGCTCGAGGGCTGCCAGCAGGTGTTCGCGCAATCCGGCAATCCTCGGGAGATGTCCCGGGATATCGCCAGCCACTTTCGCGCACTGGGCGACAAGTTCAGGATCGTCGCTCTGCCATGCAGGTTCCAGAGAAGTGAGGGCCATGGGTTCGCGGCGGGAGATCTGTCCGAGGCCCCAGATTGCGTGGAGCCGGGCCAGTCGGATCGCTCCGGAAGCCTGGAGGGTTTCCAGAAAGATCTCGGACATGTTGCGTCGTGCCAGTTCGAACTGGCCTTTCATGCGCACCCGCTGGTCGGGATGGTCAAGCCACGTGCGGAGGTCCTTCGGTGTGATCTTCTTTGCGTCAAGAGCCAGGATTCTCCGTGTGTCCCTGCGGGCCGGATGCTGATGCTCTTCGGTTACGTCAAAACGGAATATCGATCCCCTTCCGCCTCCGTAGCACGCCGAATAGAGCGCTCCGTCCGGTCCGATCGCGAGGCCGGTGTTGCTGCGTCCTCCCTTTATGGCCGCCTGCTCCTTGAATTCGAAGTGGGCTCCCTTCTCAAGAAAGCGGAAGACCCGGACCTGTCCCTGCTGGTTGGTCATGAAGAAGCAGTCACTGAGGTCAGGAGAGAGTGCGGTTCCGGGATTGGCAGTGAATCCGCAGGGTCCCGGGCCAAAATTGCCGATGGTGGGTGTGAGGTAGGCAGCGTGGTCGTCGCGGTCGGGGAGGAAGAGTCGTTCGTCCATCCAGGGATTGTAGGCCGCGATTCCGCTGAT
Organism: Akkermansiaceae bacterium UBA7890; assembly: GCA_002501065.1. GTDB lineage: Bacteria > Verrucomicrobiota > Verrucomicrobiia > Verrucomicrobiales > Akkermansiaceae > Roseibacillus_B. The sequence continues at coordinate 84,309 of DLRK01000117.1, read as the reverse complement.
CCTGGTGAAATCCTGCTTTCGCAACCATTGCCAGTTGAGGCGCCATCCATGCTCGCTCCCTTCGGTGATGTAGAGAGCACGTTCCTTCTCTCCCGGGTAGTCCCCGTCGTTATCCATGCTGAAGAGGTTGCCGTGTGAGTCGAAGGCCAGTTCCTGGGCGTTGCGTTCGCCGGAGGAGTAGCGCTCGACCTGGGATCCATCCAGCTCACCGCGGAAGATCCCGCCGCTGTTGGGGCGGTGGTAGGTCCTCCCCTCCGCGGTCTTGACGTAGTGCCCCTTGTCCCCGAGCGACCAGTAGACCCGGCCGTCGGGTCCGAGGACCACTCCGCTCATGTTGTGTCCACCCTGGCCCATGTGCACCTGGAAACCGGTGGCTACGACTTCGCGGGCATCGGGAAATCCGTCACCATTCGTATCATGGTAGCGAAGAAAATCTGGTTCCGCCGCCACGAAGACATCCGAGTTGACGGCCAGCACTCCGGCCACGATTCCGGTGACTTCGGTGTGATATTCACCCAGGATTCGAATGGCTTCACCCTGGCCGTCTCCATCCTTGTCCGTCACCTGCATCACGCTGTCCTTCTGGACGGTGAGGTCGCGCCAGTTCCTGATGTCATCTCCGTTTCGGTCAGGGATCCAGTTCTTTCCGGTGAGATACTCGCGGTACCAGGCCCGGCGTTCCTCCACGGTGGTCAGGCTGAGATCCTTCTTCACGAGGTCCTGATGGTTCCGGATGTCGAGGCTGCTCTGCTTGCGGCGCCTGGCAACGGTGACGTAGGCGCGGCCCTGATCGTCCAGGGAGATCGCCACGCTGTTGGCAATGGAGGGATCGGTGGCCCATTCGGTGACAACGAACTCAGGTTTCTTGTCCGAACCCTGGCCGGGGGGTGGTCCGGGTGTGATCCCGGGAATGTGGATCGTGTGAACGTTGGCCCAGTCGTTTTCATTGCTGCCGAAGACGGTGAGGCGAAGCCAGCGTGCCTTGCTGCGGGGAATCTTGTAGGCCACCACTCCGCTTCGTCCTCCGCTTTGCAGTTTGGTGGGGGTGCTCCAGTTCTTCCCATCGGGGGAGGTGGTCACCTCGAAGGAATAGTTTCGCTCCGCTGATTGGAATCCGATCCCGATCCCGGAGAGTTCAACTTCCTGGTCGAACTCGCACTGGATCCACGTTCCCCGGCCCTGCATGGCCCATCTGGTGCCGGCATCCTGGTCAAAGGCCTTGCTGGCTTCGTTTCCTGCCTGCTCCCCGGCGGAGGTGATGGATTTTATCTTTGCGGCAGGTGCGGAGGTGAGGCCGAGGACGGCGGCGAGTAGCGCAACAGGGAAGATTCGATTCATGCTGGGACTTAGCGAGTGTTGGCTACCAGGCCATGAATGTCCATCTCCCACGAGAGTCCGATGAGGGGACTCCGCGGGGGCGCGGGATGCCATGGTTGCTTTGGGTGCCGGAGAAACACGGGTATTGACCCCGGTTCAGCAGGAAAGTATCCGGCCTGCATGTCCAAGGTCACGATCTACCATAATCCGCACTGAGGCTCCTCCGTAAATGCCCTGGCGGTCGCCGAGGAACTGGGAGTGGAGCATGAGGTGATTCTCTACATCAAGACTCCGCCGGACCGCGGGGTGCTGGAGTTGATCGTGGAAGGCCTCGAGGATCCGGTGGAAGACCTGGTGCGCAAGGATTCCAAGTTCAAGAAACTGGCGCTTGATCCAGCTCATTACATCGGGAAGGCGGAAGCCGTGATCGAGATTCTGCTGAAGCACAAGCAACTCCTGCAGCGCCCTGTTCTATTAAAGGGTGGCAAGGCGATCATCGGGCGTCCGAAGGATCGCGTCTACGGGTTTCTTGCCTAGGGAATCCGTGGGGCAATCGTCTCGATTCATTCACTCCTTGATGGCACTGTAAACAAGTGGCTTCACGGTTGCTCCCAGGTCCCGCATGGGAAGGGCCTGCGAGAGGGTGATGACAACCAGTTCGTCCCGCGGAGAGATCCAGAATTCGGTGCCGGCTCCCCCGAGCCATTCGTATTCCCCGAGGGATGAGGGCTCAGAGGTTACCTTCTCGACCCGCACGGCGAATCCGAGGCCGAAGCCACGTCCTCCCGGGGGACGACTGATGGGATAGGCGGAATCGGGAAGCTGATTACGGGTCATTTCCTGAACGGTTCCGGCCTTGAGGAGACGGACTCCGTCGAACTGGCCCATGCCGGAGAGCATGAGGCAGAAACGCATGTAGTCGATTCCGGTGGAAACCAGTCCGCCTCCACCGGAGAGGAACTTGGGAGGCTTTTCGAAGGTGAAGGGGCCGGAGGTGCCCGGTTGGGGTGCGGACACGGGTTCCAGGTTCCTCCCGTAAACGAGGGAGAAGCGTTCCCACTTCTCCTGCGGGCAGGAGAAGGCGGTGTCGACCATCCCGAGGGGCTTGAAGATCCGTTCTTCGAGGAAGACATCAATAGTCTGTCCGGATCCCACTTCCACGAGATGGGCAAGAGCATCGGTCCCGAAGCTGTAGTGCCACCTGGTGCCCGGTTCCGAGCGCAGGGGGATGCGGTTGAGGCGCTCGGTCATTTCCCTGAGGGTGCTGTCGGCGAGGGCAGGCAATCCGGCCCTGCGGTAGAGACGATCAACCGTGACGTTGTTGGGAAAGCCCGCGGTATGGCGAAGGATGTCACGGACAGTCATCTCGTTCATGGCGGGAGCCGTGCCGACCTTCATGGCGTTGACCTTGGGAACGTATTTCGAGATGGGGGCCTCCAGTTCGAGCTTTCCCTCTTCGACCAGGATCATGGCGGCCACGCTGATGACGGCCTTGGTCATGGAGTACATGCGCACGATGGTGTCCCGCTCCATGGGCCTGTTCCGGGCCCGGTCGCGCATTCCGTAGGTGCCGAAATGGATGACCTTGCCGCGGCGGGCGACGAGGACCGAGGCGCCTGCGAGTTGTTTGCCCTCAATGAACTTCCTGGCCACGATCTCGTCGATCTTCCCGAGTGTTTCGGCGGACATGCCCACCTCCGCGGGAGAGGCAAAGGGGAGGCGCTGGTCCGCAGCGCCGGAATCGGTGCAGAAGAAGAGGATGAGCGGACAAAGCGGGCGAAGGGTCATGGGCAGGATGCTCGGCGTCCTCCTAATAGACAGGTTGTGGCCCGGTTTTGAAGTTCGTAGTGGGTCCTCTTCCCAGGGCCCGGCTGCCGCCAGGGAGACGGGCGGATCACACGATGATTGGGAGAAGAGCGAGATTTTCTCTTTGCACGACGGGCGCTGGGGGTGATTCTCTGCCTCCATGAATCCATTACGTGCTCTGATCGTGGGGATCTCGCTGACTGCCGGAGTTCCTGCGGTGAGTGCAGACGAAGGCCGGTCCCTCTTTAATGGAAAGGACCTGACGGGGTGGCAGGGGATGCAGGGTCCCGCTGACAACTGGGGGGTCAAGGATGGCATCCTGACCTGCACCGGCGGCAAGGGTGCCCATTGGCTCGCCACGAAGGAGGAGTTCTCGGATTTCGATCTCAGCCTCGAGTTCAAGTTGCCGGTGAACGGCAACAGCGGGGTCTTCATCCGCGCTCCCAGGGTGGGAACTCCCTATGTCGACGGGATGGAGATTCAGTTGCTCGACGATTACGGTGAGAAGTGGAAGAACCTGAAGCCTGATCAGTTCACCGGAGCAATCTATGCCGCGGTCGCTCCCTCCAGGCGCGTGACCAGAAAGGCAGGACAATGGCAGACGATGCGGATCCTGTGTGTCGGGCGCAGGTGCTCGGTGTGGGTCAATGGTGAACAGATCATCAATGCCGACCTCGACAAGGTGGCGGGAAAATTCGGTCGCAAGGTGCCCGGCCTGAAACGTAACTCCGGACTGATCGGAGTGCAGAACCACGGCGATCCGGTCTCCTTCCGCAGGATTGTCATCAGGACAGTCGGGACCAGGTAATCAGGGAGTCACCTGTCCTCACGCGAGACGCTCCACCGGCCGATGGAATCGAGGTGCACGGTTACGGTGCCGATCGTTGCGGTAGCGGTGCCGTCCGGGCCCAGCAGGGTCCTGATCCCGGCCGCGATCTTTCGTGCATCCGTTCCTTCATTGAAGGGGCGCAGGACGCTGAGCCAGAATTGCGGCTTGCCGGGCTGGAGGGTGGCCCGAGCAAAAGTGTTCCGGACATTGCCGCCCCCGATGTCCTGTGAGACCCGGTGTTCAACCTGGCCGATTGTCAGGTTCTCCTGCTGATGAAGGTGAAGGACGAGGCGCTTCCGGCGGGTCTGCCACCAGGCATGATCACGGGCGGGTGCTTCAAACCAGTTGGGACCGCTCCGGGTGTTCTCGCCCGCTGAAATCAACCAGCACGGAGAGGCGTGGTAGCCGGCGACATCCCCGCAGGGGAGAAATCTGTCGCGAACGACAAGGTAGCCTTCGGAGGTGAGGACGGATTCCCGCGTCCATTTGCTGCGCGCGCCGTAGTAATTCCTCATCGTGAAGCGTCCGAAGGAGTCATCGTCCTTGTTTTCTGCCCGGAGGTCTTTCTGGTCGAGAATGGCGCCCCGGTGCCAGAGGGGGGTGAAATAGCGTGGATTGACGCGCACGTTTGGGGTGATGGTCCCCCCCTGTGTTCCCTTGAAGTCGTAGGCCATGCGGGTGTAGCCGGTCTGGCCGTTGAACTTCTCGTCGAGGTTCTCAAGGGTGAGGAGAAGAGAGGCCCCCTCGCCGATATCAGACACCTCAAGGCAGGTTCCCGGGCGGCGCCCACCCGCTACGAAGCGACAGGCCGCCTTGCGCCGTGCGCCGGTCAGTTCCACGGTGTGCTCCCCGTGGCGAAGTTCCACCTTCATGTTGGGCGGGAATTCATCGAGGGGGGCCAGGATCTTTTCGCCCCCGGGACCTGCCAACCGGATGTTCTGGACCCGGGTTCCGGCCGGGAAGGCGCCGATCCGCAGCGAAGTCAGGTGATAGTCGTCGTTGAGATTCCAGTAGCCGTCCATGTTTCCGTAGGAAAAGCCGAATCCCGGTTCGTCACGACGGCGGAACTTTCCAATCTTGTCGTCGAAGACCCAGTTCTTCGAATCGGGACCCTCGCGACTGGGCAGGGTCACCTTCACCGACATGGAAGCCATCTTCCAGGCCTCCCCGGAGGGGGAGTCCATTCCCTGGCCCTCCTTCGTCGGGAATTTCATGTCGGGTGGCAGGACGGTGAGCAGATCATAGGCCCCTTCGCCGATGCCGGCGCGACCACTGGTGTATTTGCCGCTGGTGTGAAGGAACTTGGCCCCGTCGACACAGTACTCGTAGAGTTTCCCGTCCGAGTCGTCGCAATAGTGCATGTAGTTGTTGTTGCGATCGTAGATGTAGAAGGAAGCGAAGGGCTGGCCGCTTTCCCGGCCGGGACAGAGAAAGAGTCGCTCGGGTTTGCGGTGTTTGTGGGCGCTGTGGTAGCCAACGGTCGAACGGCCGGCCGGAACCCTGGGTTCGATCCCGCGCTTGATGAACCAGGCGTAACGGCGACGGTAGGCCTTCTGGTATCCTGTGGGCACGGGAACCCCTGCCGGTGGACGTCCTCCGAGGCAGGCCTGTTCGGAAGCCCAGAGAAACTCAGGATCCTTGAACTCCCTGGCGAAGAGATACCAGATGTGACCGTCCATTCCGCCAGCTTCATCGAGGAGATAGCGGGAGTTCCAGGGATCAGCGTAAATGCGCGCCCGGGCTCCCTCCTCCCGGTTGATCCGCACTCCCGAATTGGGATTGCCGCGCACTCCGCCGCCGTGGACATAGGAGAGGTAGCGGCGGAGATGCTGATGGAGAAAGTCCCGCTCGGTCTCGAACTTGTCCATGCCCTGGGCGATGTCGTAAAGCCCCTGCAGGTAGAGGGGACCATAGGGGTAATAGTTTGTCTCGGTGGTGTCGCCATATTCCACCAGTTCCCGCCAGAGTGCGTTGAGCCAGGGTTGGTGTCGTTTGCAGAGGGGATGATCGGGAAACATCTTCACGGCAAGGGCGGGTCCGCCATTGATCCCGTAGGGTCGGTTGTTGACGCCCCGCTCGAGGGTGGAGTAATCGGGAAAGTCCAACCGGAGGCTCTCGGTTACCAGGGTTTTGAACTTCTCCTGCTCCTCCTTGGTGAGGGCCTTTTGTTTCACCAGTTCGGCAAAGATGCGCATGCGGCCGCCGCTGCCCCAGGATCTGTGGTTATGGAAGAGAGTGAACTGTTCGCCCTTTTCGGAGGCCCGGTCGTAGCGATCCAGAATACTCATGAAGTAGGCCTTCAGGATCGGCAGTGCGTTCTCCTCCTGGCGGTCATTGTCGAGGTAGCGGGAGAGCAGGCGGTCCCACTCCCAGCCCCCGCGATGGATCTGGGGGTTGCTGCGCCGCACCTGGTCGGCAAGCGCTGCGATTTCGAGTTCGGTGTAGTGGTCGTAGGTGGGGAGCGGGTGGGTGAACTCAGGATCCCGGGAGAAGGCGGGGACCTGGGAGAGAGCAAGAAGGATGAGAGTGAGAGATCTCATGAGCGACAGGGAGTGATTTCGATTCGGTTGGAGATGCTCAGATCTCCGGTTCACGGTTGGCATCGACTACCTCGAAAATGTAGCCGTTGGGTTCCCTGAAGAAGAAGCGTTCAAAGGGGGTTTCCCGGATGGGATCGATGAGTTCAGCGCCGTGGGTGAGGAGGCGCTCCTTGAGAGCGGAAAATTCGTCGAGGGGGTAGTCAAAGGCGAAGTGGCGGCCGAATTCGGCTTCGAATGGGGAAGCTTCAAATCCTTCTATATGAAGAAGATGCAGTTGCTGACCGTCTCCGATGTCGAGCCAGGCGGCCTGGATGTCGATGTTGCCCGGACGGGGAATCTGTTTCCAGCCGAGGGTATTGAGGAAAAATTCGCGGGAGGCGACCACGTCCCGGGTAGCCAGGGTCAGGTGGTGAAGGCGGGTGAGGGAAGAATTGTTCACGAATCCAGTCTGACAGGCGGGGGAAGGGCGGCAAGAGCTGTGTCCTTGCGTGGAATACGGGTGGGGACGATAGTGTCGGCATGAAGAGAGCGATTCCTGTCCTGGCGCTGACCATTCTGCTGTGTCCCTGTGCGGTGCAGGCTGACGAGGAACCGGCCGCCCGGATCCGGACGCCCAAGTCCGGTGAGAAAGTGGACTACCACTTCACCGCCAAGGGGCGGTCGAGCAACATTCCCGAGGGGCAGGTCGTCATGTTGTTCCGGCCGATTGGTGAGTCGGGCTTCCTCTTCCCTCTCAGCGAGGAGCTTAGAGGCAACCGTTCCTTCTCTGAGAAGATCCATCATGAGTTGAAGGATGAAGGGAGGCAGGTCATCCAGGTGCGCATGTTGTCCGCCGATCTGGCAGCCAAGGCGACCAAGTACCGGCGTGAGATTCTCAAGTGGCACAACGGGGGGAAGGAGGGTCCGCAGCCGAGCCTGGCTCCGGGCCTTCTTGAAAAGGCCAGGCGTCTCACCGAGGTGGTCTACGAGCTGGAGAGGGAATAGTCTGCAGGGGTGTGGAGGATCGGGCGGGAGTTAAGTCCATCGGCCTTGAGCTCTGCGAAGAGATGTCCCGAGGCAAAGAGGCCCGCAATCAAAGTGAAAACGAAGCGCAAGTTCATCACGCTCTGGCGATTGGTTGGTTCACCCCGGGATGTTCTCCACGACCTTGCCGTGCACGTCGGTCAGGCGGTGGTTCCGTCCTTGGAATCGGTGGGTCAGTCGAAGGTGCTCAGCGTGGATTGATGAGGGCCCGGGCCACCCGAAAGCCGAGATTACCGAGTTCAAGATCCGCATTGCTGTAAAAACGGCCGGCAGCCTGACGGTTGTTGCCCTGGAACCAGGAGTTTGAGCGGATTCCACGGAAGAGGACTCCGCCCCGTGACTCGGTCCAATCCCAGGTCTGGTGGTCGATATCGGCCATCCCGTAGGGACTGTTCTGCCATTTTGTTCCGGGAAGGTTCGAGTTGAAGACGGAAGCAATTCCTCCGAATCCGCGCCGGAAGTGGGCGTAGTTCTTCTTCCCGGGATCGTAGTAGGCGGCCTTGTACCATTCATCCTCGGTGGGAAGGAAGATTCTGGCCCCTTCCGCACGTGGGCCCGCTTTCGTGGCATCGGAGAAGTGGTAGGCTCCGCGTTCGGTTTCCCCGCCGTGGAGCCAGTTACAGTAGCGGGCCGCATCAAACCAGGAGAGGTAGGTGACAGCCAGATGCGAAGTCCCGGAATCAGGGCGGTGATCGAAGGCCCCCTGCTCCGTCCCGGAGCGAAGGCGCCGGATGCGCATTTTCGGATGGTGGAGGCCATGGGGATCTGCTTTGCGCGCCACCGCGTTGAGAAAGGAGCAGTAGTCTGCATTGCTGACCCGGTGCGTTCCGATTTCAAAGGTGTGATCGACTGCTCCGTGGGAGCCGACGCGGGGCCGTTCCTCGTCGGGTTTGTTGCCGGGATCACCGATGGTGACGAAGGATGCCTTCGCAGGAGAGGGTTTCTCCGGTTCCACCGCGACTGGTTCCTGCCAGAAGGATCTACCCTCCGGGGGGAGGCGCTGGAAGAAGGCGAACTCGGCAAACTCCAGGAGCGATTTCCAGTCCTCATCGGAATAGGAATGACCACCCCGACGATAGAGCAGGCCGTTCAAGTGAGCGCGATCGTGCAACTGGAAGACCGGCATGGCCGCCCTGCTGGTCGCGTGAGTGCCCACCGGGTTTGCGAAGAGATCGTCAGAGGACTCCAGGCAGAGGAGCGCGCGGGGGGCGACCAGGGCCTTGAGGAAATGCTGGTCGAAGGGGAGGTGGGCTTCTTTTTCAGCGAAGAGGAGAATGCGCTCATGGTACCAGTTCGGCTTGTCGTTCATGCCGATGGATTCCGCGCCCGGTCCGAGGATCCGGGAGGAACCGGCTCCCCCTGCTCCCGACTGGCAGGGCACCACCAGGTCAATGCGTTCATCGAGAGCGCCGGCCAGGAGGGCGGCCTTTCCCCCCCGCGAATGCCCGGTGATGGCGATGCGGTCGTGATCGACGTCGGGTCGTGATTCAAGGTAGTCGACCACCCGCATTCCTCCCCAGGCCCAGACGGCCAGCATGGCCCAGTCAAATTCGGGGTAGGCCTCTTGGGCGGGACCGACGTTGCCCCGCTTGTCGGGGGCCAGGTCGCCCCGGGCGTATTCGATGAAGAGGTAGTTCTTCTTCATGAACATGGCGGCGTTGCTGCTCCCTCCGAGGGAGCCCTCTTCCTCGATGATTACCGGGTGGGGTCCCCTGGTCCGGGGGACATAGGCCAGGATGCGCATCTTGAGTTTTTTCCTGCTGTCGATGACCAGGGTCATCCATTCCTCGGTCCCAAGTCCGCTCTTGTGCTCGCCTACGCGGTCAACCCGGACCGTGACGCGGTCGGGCCTGGGAGGCATGCGGCCGTACTGATAGAAGAGGAGGGGGGGGATCAGTTCGCTTCGGCGATTTCTCCAGTCGGCAAGGTTTTCGACCTTGCTTCCGTCCTCGAAGGTGAGGAGGTCAGGGAGACCGGTGGTGGGGGGAAGTTTGGAGAGATCAGCGGGAAGTTCAGCATTCGGGTCCGGCAGTTGGGCGGTATTGCCCGGGTTGACTTCGCCGGCCAGGAGGGAAAGGGCAGGGAACAGGGAAAGGACAAGGAGGGCGGCTCTCATCGGTGATCTTCGTGGGTGGGGAGTGGTTGTAACGCTCAGTCCTTGTAGAAGAAAAGAGGGAATCGCCGGGCTTTCTCTGCGGAGCCAGAAGGGCCGTTGCGCCATTACTAACAGGAAGGATTTGATCCGTCCAAAATGCAGGGTATTACTGGTGGTGAAGGACATGCCGGTGTGTTATCCGGCAAAAAACAAAAGTCATGAAATCAGGATTTATTATTTCGACGCTGGTGGCCATCATCCTGGCCGTTGTGGTGGTGGTTGGATGGGGGCAGGTCTCCGAACTGAAAAAGGAGATGAGTGCCCTGAAGGAGGAAAAACCTGCCAAGAGCGTTGGGAGTTCAACCCGGACTGGCACGGGGTCCCGGACCGGACGATTGCAGTCGTCCTCTTCCCGGACCAGTGATCCCTCAAAGAGCGAGCGGGCGGTCGTCGAGAAGAATGACTCGGAAGAGGAGCGGAGAAAGGCATGGGAGGAGAATCCGCAGAAGATGCTGGGGGAAGCGATCAAGGCCTGGTCGGAGAGCGATTTAGGCAAACGGATGGAGCAGGCCGAGAACAAACGGAAGGCCAGCCGGCTTTATGGTTCGCTGGTGGAGAAACTTGGCCTGAGTGATGAAGATCGGGATTACTTTCTGGGGCTGGCAGGGGGGGGCTCGGAGGATGAACTATGGGGTGAGCTCATGTTCGCGGGGCAGGAAGACCGGGAAGCGGTCCTGCAGAAATGGGAAGAGGCGAACGATGAACGCGAAGCTGCCATGCGCGAGTTCCTCAATGACGAGGCCGACTGGAAGCGCTACCAGGACTACGAGTCCAGGATAGAAGAGCATGAGCAGGTCCAGGGTGACATTCGCCGTGCGATGGAAGGGGCAGGAGTGCCTCTCACCCCGGAACAGGAAACGCAGCTCGTGGAGGTGATGCATGAGGCCCGGCAGCAGGGAGACGTCAATGAGAAGTGGAGGGGACGGGGCGTGCTGAATCAATTATCCGAGCCGGGGATTGCCGATCGACTTGAAGCGGACTGGCAGGCGGGCCAGGAGGCGATGAGCGCGGGGGTGGCGAATGTGCTGTCACCGCAACAGGTGGAGGCTTTCAATGAGTCCCAGAGTCGTCAACTCCGGGGGGCGACGGAAGGGCTGCGCGCGATGGAATCCTTTATTGGTGGAGGTCAGCAAACGGAGTGAAGATGATGAGGATATTCGCAATCCCAGGCGTGTGCCTGTTTCTGGGCCTTTTTTCAGGGACGATCTCCGCGCAGACGGAAGCCGGGAAGATTCAGAAGCGGAGCTATGAGTTCAAGGAGGCAGGCAGGGAAATCGACTACACTCTCTACGTGCCGCGTAGTTACAAGAAGTCCAGGAAGGCTCCCCTGCTCGTCCTGCTCCATGGCCTGGGGAGTAATCCGGACCAGGTGATCCGTTACGAGGGGATCACGGATGAAGCGGAGGAGCGGGGTTATCTGGTGGTCGCCCCCTACGGCTACAACGAGCGGGGCTGGTATGGCAGCCAGGGAAAAGGAAAGGGCAATTTTCTGGGTGGAAGACCGGAGGATCCCGAGAATCTGGGAGAACTCAGCGAGAAGGATGTCATGAATGTTCTCGGGATTGTGCGGAAGGAGTTCAACATTGATCCGCAACGCATCTATCTGGCCGGCCATTCGATGGGAGGAGGTGGAACGATCTATCTGGGAGCGGCACACTCCGGGATCTGGGCTGCCCTGGCGCCGATGTCCCCGGCCTACATGGGAAGTAGTGACATTCTGGAGAAGATCAAGGCCCCCGTCATGATTGTGACCGGAGAGAAGGACACGGTCGTGCCGGTGCAGATGGTGCGCCCCTTTGTCCAGAGGATGAAGGAGCTCAAGATGAATCACATCTACAAGGAAATTCCCGGCGGGAATCACGGTCCCACCATCCACAACAACCCCGGATTGATGGCCGAGGTCTTTGACTTCTTTGATGGGAACTCACTCAAAAAGGAGAATCCGGCAGAGAGTGTGAAGGAGGCCTTCCGCACCTTCACCAACAAGGGGGGCAGGACGATCACGGCGCGGATCGTGAGCAGCAGGGGAGAGAAGGTGACCATTGCGCGAAAGGACGGCAAAACCTTTGTCATCCCGATCAGCTCGTTGAGTGAGGCAGACCAGGACCACGTGGCCAGGTGGGCCGAAGCGGAGAAGCGTTGAACGGGCAGTTGACTTAGTTCTCCCCGGATTTTCCATCCGGTTGCCCTCCCGGAGGTGGACTGGGATCGGGCGTGGGGGCGGGGGCAAGGCCCAGTTCCTCTCCGAAGCGATGCCGGACTTCGGGCGGAATGTCGGCTGTGCTCAGGGCCTGCTGGGCGGCCGGGCGATCGACCTCGCTCCACTGGGTGAGGGTGTGGTGCATGAGTCCGAAGCGGCGGTCGTTCTCACTGACGCTCTCGGCCCAGGCAAAGGCGGCACCCGGATCAGAGTGGACGGTCATGTGGACCACGCGTTCGGACGCTTCGTCCCGCGTGTTGCCGGGAGGCAGGGATCGGACCCATTCGCCGGCGGACATGCTGTCGATGCGCATCCACTGTTCGGTGACATCACCGACTGCTCCGCGGCGGATGGAGCCGCGTTCAGGGAGGGTCAGGGCCCACTGCGCTGCTTCCACCGGACTGGAGGAGGACCAGACGGAGGCGACTTCCTGGGCCATGTGGCGATACTCGCGGTTGATGGAGCCGGTGGCAGGCAGGCCATTGGCTATTTCGTGGTAGAGGGTAGCGGCCTCCGAGGGATTGTGCTCAGCCACCGTGCGCAGGACGGCCCGGGTGGCCCGCTGCTGGTCGCCGGGTTCGAGGTCGCGTGCCCATTGCAGGGCTTCCTGCAGATCCCGCTCCGCCCAGCGGCGCGCCACTGCCTCAAGGACGCGATGGCGCTCATCGGGACTTTCGAGGGAGTTGGTGGTAAAAGCGGCCGCTTCAGCAGGGTCATGCTGAGCCCACGAGGAGGCGACCCCCTGGAGGGCCCGCATCCGAAGGGCCGGGTCATTCAGGGCCATGCTCCATTCGAGGGCCGCACTGCGATCGTTTTCCGCCCAGCGGTGGCTCAGGTCGCGCAGGAGATGGAGGGTGTGTTCGGACCCGGGCAACTGGGCGACGTAGTCCACTGCGGAAGCGGGGTCGCTCTCGGACCACTCACGCAGGACGTTTTCCATGGTGGCGAACCGGTCGCGCCCGGTGAGTTCTTCGGTCCAGCGCAGGGCGGCCCGGGGATCACTACGGCCCCAGTGGGAGGCCAGGCGATGAAGAGCCTCGCGTCGCCGGGGTCCGGGCGGCATGGCCAGGATGGTCCGGGCTGCGGCCGCGAAATCGGCGGGTCTTCCCTGGTCCAGGGTTTCAATGAGATTCCGGAGAGTCTGCGAGGCGAGGTGCTCGTCTTCAGGGTTGTCCTGTTCCTCCGCATTCTTACCGGGGTTCTCCAGGGTGGATTCCCCGGATCGGGTGCGATCCGGGTTGCTCTTGTGTGTGAGAGTCGGCACTTCCGTTGCCGCGTCCCTCGCCGTTGTCTCTGGTGATGAGAACAGAAAATGATCCAGGGCCATTCCGATTGAGAAGGATCCGGCCGCAACGAGCAGGAGAGTGACTCTGGTTGACATGAAAAATACTGCGTCAGTATGTCACTTTGTCTGACCGAGGGCCATCTTGTTTTCCTCGATTCCGGAGAGACGTCGCTCAGCTAGTCTTCGCAGAGCGGAAACTCTTTCGGGATGGTCCATGCTCACATCGATTTTTTCCTCGATGTCTTTTTCCAGGTTGAAGAGGGCCGGACCGGGGGTTCCCTTCAGTCCGGCGTGGCGGCGATCGGGGAAGAGTTTCCAGGGCCCCATCCGGATGGCCTGGAACCCATCACCCCCGTGCCAGTAGAGGAGGTCCTGGCGGGGATGGGGGATGCCTTCCTCTCCCTGGAGAGTAGCCCAGACGTTTAAACCGTCGATGACCGGGCTTCCCTTGCTGTGTTTCCGAAGGTCGATGCCGCAGGCATGGGCGAGGGTGGGGAGGAGGTCGATCGCGGAGATGAGGGCGTCACTTTTCCGTCCGGGCTTGATCGATCCCGGGTAGCGAACCAGACAGGGCACCCGGGTGCCACCCTCCAGGGCGGACCATTTTTTTCCCCGGAAGGGATCAGCCCTGGATTCCCTGGTGAGAGGTTCCGGGCCGTTGTCGGAAAGGAAGATCACGATGGTGTTCTTCTCGAGTTGCCGCTCCTTGAGGGTGTTGAGCAATTGACCGATACGATGATCGAGTTCCTCCACCACGTCACCGAAGACGCCGAATTGTGATTTGTCCTTCCACTCGGGGTGGGCCTGGACCGGGAAATGAGGAGCGGTGTAGGGGAGGTAGAGGAAGAAGGGTCGCGCTTTGCTGGTGTTCACGAACTCGATGGCCTCGGTGGTGAACAGCTCGGTCAATGTGCGGTTGTCAAAGGGCTTGGTGATCACCTCGTCGCCCCGCCAGACTTCCCTGGTCTGGTTGTTGCTCTTGTTGAGGTAGCAGGTGAACTCGAATCCCTGCCGGTGAGGGCGCAGGGGTGGCTCGTCGCCCAGGTGCCATTTGCCGAACATCCCGGTCCGGTAACCCGAAGCCTGGAAGATTTCCGCCATGGTGAGGGCTTCGGGATTCAGCCCCTCTCCCTTTTTCATGAGGTGGCCCACCACACCCCTGGTCCAGCCGAGGCGGGTTGGGTAGGCGCCGGTCAGAAGTGCCATGCGCGAAGGCGTGCAGACCGTGGCGCCGGCATAGAAACCGGTCAATTTGACCCCCTCCCGGGCAAGGCCGTCCAGGACGGGGGTCCTGATCCGGTCGTGGCCGTAGCAGGAAAGATCATGGTAACCGAGGTCGTCCGCCATGATGAGGACGACGTTGGGGCGAGGTTCCTCACCGCCAACAGGATGCGGGGCGGCGAGGAAGAAGGGGAGGAGCGAGAGGAGAATGCGGTGGATCTTCATGGGGCGATTCAAGGCGTGAAATCTGGATGATACGTTTCTAGTCTCCGTGGGATTGGTGCCAGGGGTTTCCTTGGCATGTCTCTTTTACAAGTTGCTGTCCGAAGGTTCTGCCTGGGAGGGGTCAGGCCAAGGCTTGGTTTAGCCTATGTCCACTCTTTAAGGACTTTCCCCTCATTGTCCTTGAAGGATCCACACAGAAGCATGATGAAGTCGATCAAGGTCCATAGGCCAAGACCTCCCAAGGTTAGCAATTGGGCAACTCCGGTCCCTGCCTTTCCCACATAAAACCTGTGGATACCCAGGATGCCGAGGAACCAGCATATCACGAACGCAGGGAGTATTTTCTTTTCCGATACTTCAAATTCGGGAGACGGGAGGAAGGGACGCCCATACCAGGAGAAAAAACGTCGACCCATTTCCGGGAGGTCATCGGCGGCAAGGAGAACACAGGGGATGAGAAAGAGGGTGATCCCGGTGGCGAAAAGGACTCCGTAGGCGAGGGACACGGCCATGGGGATCAGGAACTGGGCCTGCAGGGAATTGTCGAACATGAGGGGCATCAACCCGACGAAGGTGGTGACCGAGGTGAGGAAGATGGGACGGAAGCGCCGGCGACCGGATTGCTGCACGGCATCAAGAAGCGGGATGCCACGGCGGACCCGCTTGTTGATGTCATCTACCATGACCAGGGAGTCGTTCACCACCACCCCGGCCATGGCGAGGATTCCGAAGAGGGAGAGATCGGAGGGAGTGATGTCCATGATGATATGTCCCAGGAGGGCGCCGATGACACCAAACGGAACGACGATCAGGATGTAGAGCGGTTGCAGAACGGACTGGAAGGGGATGGCGAGGAGGGCGAAGAGGGCAAACATGAGGGCCACGCTGCCAATAATGAGTCGTTTCTTGGTCTCCTCCGCCTCGGCCACTGCACCGGTGAAGACGATGTGGAGGTCTTCGTGGTCACGGAGCAGGTCATCGGTGCGTGACTTGAGCGACTTGGCAATGCGGACAAGGTCAACGCTCTTGTCCTTCGGTTCCGCACCGATGCGGACGACCTCGGCCTTGTCATTGCGCTCGATGAAGGTGGGGGCCTGCACGAAGTTGATCCTGGCCACGGTGAAGAGGGGGACTTCCGCTCCTGCGAGCGTGCGGATCTTCATTTTTTCCAGGGTGTTGAAGGTCTCGCGTTGCTTCTTGGGGAGGCGGACCATGACGCGGTATTCGTCGTGGCCGCGGAGGACGCGCTGGGCCTCCTCACCATAGAAGGCCCGGCGAACCTGGTAGGCAAGGGCCTGCTGGGTCACCCCCAGTTCCGTCCCTCGGGGGGTGAGGCTGAGTTCAATCTCGGTTTGTGGTTGTCGTTGGTTCACCCAGGCATTGGCGATGCCATCATAGCCTTCCAGCATGCGATCAATCTGTCTGGCGAGATCCTGTTTTGCTTCCGAATCTGGTCCCCGTAGTTCCATTTCGAGGGGATCAGTTTCTTTTTCCCCTTCGTCACCCCGGGTCTTTTGCGTTCGAATCTTGAGGGTTGCATTGTCCGGGAGGTCGCCGATGAGTTCGCGCCAGCGCTCCATGACGACATCATTGCTGGGACCCGGTTCAGTGCGCAGGCCGGGCGGCATGAGGCCGAGGAAGGTGACCGAGTGTGCCTTGTTGTAGGAGCGGTGGCGTGGGTGCTCGGTACCGATGAGTCGCCAGTGGTTGGTCACGATCGAGCCTTTCTCGGGATCGACGAACTCGGCGCGCATCTTCTCGGCGGCATCGGCGATGCGGTCCGCGTACTTCCACGTGGTATCGAGGGAGACATGTTCAGGGAGTTTCAGGACAGCGGAGATTTCGGGACGTTCCACCGAGGGGATGGAGACGTAGCCGAGGCGTCCTCCCGCGAAATAGCCAAGCATGAGAAGACCCATGCAGACAAAAAGCGCGATGGCAGCCACCCGGTGGGCAATCACGAGTTTGAGCGCCGGTGCGTAGGCCTTGTCGATGAAGATCTGGAGTCCGGTCGCGGCCACCCGTTGCACCTTGCGAATGGGGCTGCGGACCTTGGCCGTGCTGTTCCTGAGGTGTTTGAGATGGGCCGGGAGGATGAGCTTGGACTCGACCAGGGAGAAGAGGAGGACAGGGGCGACCACAAAGGGGATCTGGCGTGCGAAATTCCCCGTCATTCCGTCGAAGAAGAGAAGGGGCAGGAAGGCGACAATGGTGGTGAGGATCCCGAAGGTGACCGGGACGGTGACGGCCTTGGTGCCATCGATGGCGGCTTCCAGGGGGTTGTCGCCACGTTGGAGGCGGGTGTAGACGCTCTCTCCGGTCACGATGGCATCGTCCACCACCACTCCAACCACGATGATAAAACCGAACAGGCTCATCATATTGGCGGAAATACCGAAGAGCTGCATCACGACGATTCCACCGGCAAAGCTGACGGGGATGCCGACCACCACCCAGAAGGCGAGTTGCGGTCGCAGGAAGAGTCCGAGCACGACCATGACGAGGAGAGCACCCTGGAGGAGAGAGCTTCCCATGGTTTGGAGACGGGACTGCAGGCTGAGAGCGCGGTCGGCATGTGTGCTCAGGATGATCCCTTCGGGAAAACGGCCGCTGGAGTCGTCGACATACCCGTGGACCAGTTCGGCAATCTTGAGGGCGTTTTCATTTCCGATACGTCCCACGTCGATGCGCACTGCGGGACGGCGGTTGTACTCGGAGATGAACTTCTCCTCGTCATTGGTGTCGGTGATGGTGGTGGCGATCTCGCCGAGAGTGAGCCGGGCTCCGTTGGAGGAGCGCACCGTGATGGAGGCGAATTCCTCGAGGCTGTAGGCCTGGCCCTTGGTCCGGATGTCGAGGCGACCGGTGGGACCATCAATGGCCCCGGCGGGGAGGTCGATGGAGGATTGCCGGATGGCGTTGGCGACGGCATCGGGAGTGAGGCTGTAGGCTTCGAGTTTCTCAGTGTTGAGCTCGATGGCGATGCGATGTTCCCTGGGCAGGAAGGCGCGCACGCGGCTGATGCCATCCAGGGCAAGGAGATCGTCGCGGACGCGCTTGGCGGCGGTGTGGAGTTCATCTTCGGGAAGATCGCCGGTGACCACCACCCAGATGACCGACTTGTAGTCGCTCTTGCTGGGGATCCGGATACGGAAGGGTTCGTTGGGGGCGGGAATGTTGCTGATGGTCTTGAGGAGGGAGTCGATGTCTTCCTTCAGTTCCCGCAGGTCCTTGCCTTTCCTTGCCTCCACGTAGATCCGGGCCTGCCCACGGTCGGCATCCGTATTGAGCTGCTTGACGCCGTCGAGGGATTCCAGGGCGTTCTCGACCGGAATGAGGATCTCCCGCTGAACATCGGTCGGGCTGGCACCGGGATATTTCTTGGAGATGTAGACTGATCCCCACGATTCGTCGGGTTCCATCTCAAGCGTGATCTGGAAGAAAGCGACGTAGATTCCGGCCAGCAGGATTCCGGCCATGAGGAGGTTGGCAGCGATGCTGTTCTTGGCGAACCAGGAGATCATTTGCCCGTCTTCTCGGGTTTCTTGTCGGCCTGAGTGACCGTTTTGTTCTCCTTGTCCTTCTCGGGCGCTTCCTCAGAGACGTTGTCCACCACCACCACGATATCCCCGCCATCGGGGGCATAGACGAGACGGGTGAGAATCAGGAGAGTGCCGTCCTCGAGGGAAGAGCTCTTGAAGACGATGTGATCGTCATCGGAGTGGAGGGGATGGATGTAGGCGGTGCCGAGTTTCATGGTCTCGGGGTCGACGACACGAATGCGGCTGAGTCGGGAGACCGCTTCACGGGGAATGACGAAGACATCCTCGAGCGTCTTGCCCGGAATGGCGGCGGTGACCGGTTGGCCGACGCGAAGGGGAACCTTCTCCGACTTCAATCCATAGGGGTCTTCAATGCGGGCGATGGCAAAAAGTTCGAGGGTGCGGGCATCGAGGGCTCCTTCGGTGCGGAGGATGCTGGCATCCCATGCGGTGGTGGAGTCCTCATCGAGACCATCCTGCAGGGTGACGGAGAGGGGTGGGTCGTCCGTGTCCTCGGGCAGGGTGAGATCCCCGAGACGGAGGGTGGATACCGGGAGTCGGACTTCACTGTAATCGGTCGCAAAGATTTCTCCGAGTGGAGTGGCTGCCCCGATGGTCTGCCCCACTCCCACCGTGCGGGTGAGGACGCGGCCGTCAAAAGGAGAAGTGATCTTGGTTCGTTCCAGGTTGCGCAGCGCACTGGCCTCCTGGGCCTGGGCCAGAGCAAGAGCCTGGCGGACAGCCTTGAGTTGTGGTTCGCGCCGGACGAGAGCGCTGGGTTCATCCTTGTAGCCGAGGTCCTTCCAGTCCAGGCGGGCCTGCTCAGCGAGAGCCTCTTCCTTGTCGAGGTTGAGCTGGGCGTTGGCCACCTGCGCCCGGGCGGAGATCAGAGCTACCTGGAAATCGATGGGATTGATTTCCAGGAGGACATCATCTTTCTTGAAAAAGGCCCCTTCCTCGAAGGCGGGATGAATGGTCTGCACCCGGCCGGAGACCTGGGCGGTGAAAGTGACCAGGCTATGGGCCCGGATGTGTCCCTGGGTGGGAACGAGCACCTGGTAGTCCTGCCGTTTCAGTTCGTGGACCCGGGCCTCGATGGGCCTGGCCTTCGGTCGGGGCGGAGCCTCTTCCGGCTGTTTGATGGAGAGCTTTTCGTAGCCAATGATTCCCACTGCCAGCAGGACGACCGGGAGAACAATACGCACCACGATCCCAAGCACCCCTGGACGCGGACTCTCTTCCGGAGTCACGGAGGATGGGGGATGGTCGTCGGAGGGTTGCATCTTGATAGTGGGTGGATACTACAGGTCGATCCGTTCAGCAATGGTAAGGGCCAACAGGCCTGTAAGGTGTCTGATTGCAGTAAAGCACTGAAAATCAGGTTCCGATGACTGGATTTGAAGTTCTCTGAGTAATGCGTAAGGAGGAGGCCCATTCCGCAGAATCCGGAGAGACTTGCCGGGTCGGCTGCAATCTGACGGGATGTCCTTCGTATGAAGAAAACATCATTTCTCTCCCTGATGATTGGGACTTGCTGGTGGTTCGCCGTGGTTGGCGTGTTGCAGGCGCGCAGTCACGGCAAGGTAGCGGGGGAGGTCAGTCTGAAGGTTGAGGCCCTGCAGGAACTGGAACTGGCGATGGAGAAGGAGTTCAGAGAGAAGAAGGTGGTGGCCTGAGAAGCGGTTCCCGGTCCATGGGGTCCCCGTCGGTTTCCAGCTGAAACTCGAGAGTCGACTGCGGGTGTTGTCCCCTCTCATTTCAGCCACCCGGGGAGACCCTTTGCATCCACATTCCAGGCCTTGCGGGATGCCAGGTTCAGCAGGGCGTCGATGTCGCCATACTTGGCGGCACCGGGCATGAGGTCGGGGTGACGGATGTCCTTCACCTTGATGAACCTGAATCCGGAGGATTCGATGGCCACCCGTTCGAGGGCCTCGCCGGCCGCGAAGTTGGCGGCTGCAGCCCAGTGACCGGCTCCTTTCAGGCCAACGAGATCGATTTTCTCTGCTCCGTGGCCATCAGTCCGGATCATTCGTATTGTGCTGAGGATATCGTGGACTCTTTGCGCGAAGAGGGGACGATTGTAGCCGAGGGTATAGCAGGCCGCCTCGCGGGGATTCTTGACCCGGCGGGTCTGGGTCAGGGGTCCGTCATCCTTGAGAAACTCACCCTGCAGGAAGAGATCGATCCCACACACTGAGACTCCGTTCCGGAGGAGAGCCCTGACCTCTGCCCGAGGATTCCCCTGCTCATCGTAAAGGCCAGCCTTGCCGTGGGGACTGAGAAAGATGGCGGCATGGTTTTTCCAATTCCTGGGATAGAGCCAGATCACGGGAACCTGTTCCCCGTGAGTGGTGTTGTTGTGGAGTCCCGGCATCTCAAGGTAGGAGCCTCGATCCTTCTTGCTCACCAGTTGCCACTTCACATCACCAGGGTGTTCAAGTCTGGAACCCAGGATCGAGTTCCAGCCCTGGCGGGCAATTTCAGGGCTGGCCGCGATCCTGGCTCCGGATTCGGCGGCCAGCTTGGCGAGAATCCTGCGTTCGAAGTCATCCCCGCCTGCAGGTTTGGGATGATTCCTGTCGAAGACGGTGAGATCTTTTTCCGTCAGGCGCCTGTGAGGACGTTCCTTTTCCGGAGCCCTGGCTCCCAGGTCGAGGTGCTTGTTGAACCACTTGTACATGGCCTGGCGGGAGGGCAGGTTGTAGTTGTGATCGAACTCGGTCCGGTCATGCAGCGTGACATGGTCCGGAACGCCCAGGAGTTCGTAGGTCTTCCTGAGTTCGGGGAACCCTTTCGTGGACATCTCCCTGGTCCAGTCGTTGGCGGCGGTGAGAGCAAGGGGCTTGGGCGCGAAGAGCGCAGCAAAGGCGATGTTCCCCTCACTGATGCGCATGAGGGTGGAGTTCTCACAGGTGCATCCGCCCTGCATGGCAGTGCTGACCATCACGGCAGGCATGGACACCGCCACCCTGGGATCAAGTGCTGAGATGGCAAAACTCTGGGTGCCGCCGCCGCTTGCACCGGTCACTGCGATTCGGCGGTCGTCGACCTCGGGAAGGCTCTGCAGGAAGTCGATCGCGCGCATGGAGTTCCATGTCTGCAGCATCATGATGCTCTGCAGGTGTGATTCCGCCTGCGGGCTGTAGAGCCCCCAGTTCTTCTCGGAGATCATTTCCGGTCGTTGCTTGGCGAAGCGATGGCCGAGCTGGTAGGAAATCTGGTCGTTGTCGCAGTAGCCGATCATGTCGTACTGAAACACCGTGCACCCGAGGCGGGCGAGACCGACGCAACGTGACTGGATGTGGTTGCGGGCGCTTTCCACGTCGGTTTCCGCACCCTGCTGGACCAGTTTCCTGGCGGCTTCTTCACCACAATCGAAGAATCGTGCCTCGTTCCAGTGACCGTGCGGGCAGATCACTCCGGGAATCTTCCCTTTCATGGTCTTGGGCCGATAGAGGGAGCCGGTGAGGAGGTAGCCCGGGCGGGTTTCGAAGTAGACCTTCTCCACCGTGAAATCTCCCCCGTCGATCCGGCCGTGAATGACGGCGTTGAGTGGGTTGCGATCCGGTTCCGGGAAGAGACCCACCGCGACCTTCAGGTCATGACGGATCTTCTTGGCGCGCGTGGCCCACTGGTCTTTTGATCCGGGAGGAGTGAAGGGGAAATAGCCGTTGAGATCCCGGAGGGGAGCGAGGCGCCTGTCGTCTGGCAGGGTGCCTTCCGGAAGGACCCGGGGCGCGGCAGAGGCGGCAAGGGAGGAGCAGAGACTGGCGAGGACGAGGACGAGCGATTTCATGACGAAGAGTGGTATTTCACCCGGAAAGAGCCAGCGGCACAACGGGCAATTATGGCTTCCCGTCCTGATCAGGGAGGAAGGGGACGGCCCGGCAACTTTTTCATTCACCTTGTCAAGCGGGGCCCCTTCGGAAAGCATCTGCGATCATGAAACGTTTCACTTCCCAGCTTTTTGTCGTTATTTCTCTCATCGCCTCCCTCACAGGTTCGGCCGTCGCGGACAAGAAGAAGGTGGTTTTTCTGGCTGACGGTGGAAAGAACAGCAAAACCCATAATCACGTTCAGGGAAATGCCGTGCTTGCCGCAGCCCTGGAGAAAAGTGGCCTGGGATTCGAGACTGCCCAGTTCAAGGGGTGGCCCAAGGAAGCCGATGCCTTTGCGGGAGTCGACTGTATCGTGATCTTCTGTAATGGGGGCGGGGGACATCTCATCATGAAGCACCTCGAACAGTTCGAGAAGCTCATCGACAGCGGGGCGGGTCTGGTGTGCCTGCACTACGGCGTGGAGGCGCCCAAAGGGAAGGCTGGGGATCTCCTGCTCAAGGGGATGGGTGGCTACTTCGAGACCCACTGGTCGGTCAACCCACATTGGACTGCCACCATTGAGCAGTTACCGAAGCATCCCATCACCCGCGGGTGCACGCCCTTTGTGCAGAACGACGAATGGTACTACCACATGCGCTTTGCCCCGGACATGAAAGGAGTCACGCCTATTCTCTCCGCTCATCCGCCAAAGGAGACCATGAAGCGTCCCGATGGTCCGCATTCCAACAATCCGCATGTCCGCAAATCGATGGCGGCCGGGGAGATCCAGCACATCGGGTGGGCCTATGAACGTCCGGGGGGCAAGGGCCGGGGCTTCGGAACGACGGGGGCACACTACCATGCCACCTGGGACAGCGATAACTGGCGCACCCTTGTTCTCAATGCCATCGCCTGGACATCGGGTGTGAAAGTTCCGGAGAAAGGGGTGCCGTCTGCGAAGAATCCGGTGAGCGGAGCGAAGTAGGCCAACGACCCTCTCCTGCTCCGGTGGAGCTTTGCCCCGGAAAACGCAGGGCTGATGTTGCCGGATAACATGAAGGGGTGACCCTTTCTCCTCACCCCTGCTTCCGTCCTCAACCCCGGGATGGGACTTGCCTGCAGTCCCGCCAAGGCCTAGAGGATCAGTATGAGGTCACCCAAGAGAGCCCTTGTCCTGTTGTTGCCGCTCCTCACTCTGGGGCTACTTGTCCTGGTCGGAGGCGTGGGCACCGCCCAGAAAGAAAAAGTCCAAAGCAAGGGAAAGGCGATCAAGGCCCTGCTGATCACCGGGGGGGGCTATCACGATTACAAGACCCAGAAGAAGATTCTCACGGAGGGGATCAGCAAGCGGGCCGACGTCGAATGGGATATCTTCTCGGGAGATGCGAAGCAGACCAAGGAGAAGTTGAGCCAGGAGAGCTGGGCGAAGGACTACGATGTCATTGTCTATAATCTCTGCCACGCCCACGAAACCGACGGCAAGTTCGTGGAAGGGCTCAGCAAGGTGCACCACGAGGGCAAGGCTGCGGTGGTGATCCACTGTTCGATGCACTCGTATCACTGGAAGATCCCGGGTGAAACCAAGCACTGGCCGGCCATGCTGGGAGTCACATCCCCGCGACATGGGCGGCACGCTCCCATCGAGGTCACCAATCTGGCCGCCGACCATCCCGTCATGAAGGGGTTCCCGGGAAAATGGAAGACGCCGAAGGGTGAACTCTACCACATCAAGAAAGTGTGGCCCACGGCCAAGGTTCTGGCCAAGGGAAGTATCGACGGTGGGAAAGCCTTCCACGACTGTGTGTGGGTGAACGAGTACGGCAAGGGCAAGGTTTTCGGCACCACCCTGGGTCACCACAACGAAACGATGCAGGAAGAGGTCTATCTCAACCTCGTTACCCGTGGGTTGCTCTGGACCGTAGACAAGTTGAAGTAAAGCCCGGCAGGCCGAGAAATCCGATAGTTCGGAGGAAAATCCCTCTCCCGGGGCTGGCCGGGTGTTTCGGGCAGGGAAGGCTGTTTTTGCCAAGGTAGATTCATCATGAAACGACTCAAATTGATCCTCACAAGACTTTCGCCTGCGATGGGTGTTCTGCTTGCTCATTCGCTTGTGGCCCAGACTCCTCCTGAGCTGGAATCAGTCCGGTTCTCCGGTCCGGAGCTCACGCCGTGTCCTGCCTGTCTTTGCGCGGCCCCCACTGGGGAGGTCTTCGTGGGCGTGGACATGCTCGGTTCGCTGGGAAAGGGGCCCGGGAAGGGAAAGATTGTGCGCCTGGTTGATGCTGATGGAGACGGCAAACCGGAGAAGAGCACGATCTTCGCCAGGATAGACAATCCGCGGGGCCTGATCTCGATCGGCAGGAAGCTCTACGTCCTGCATACGGTCATTCCCGCCACTACCGGCAAGCTGGAAGCGATGCATCTCTCGGTTCTGGAAGACAAGGACTGGGATGGAGTGGCCGACGGGGCGGGGAAGATCCTGGTTTCCAACGTGAGTCCACCCAAGCACAACCAGGCCCGCGGGGCTGATCATACCACCAATGGCATCCGACTCGGAATTGATGGGTGGATCTATATTGCGGTGGGCGACTTTGGAATCGTCGGTGCCAGGGGAACCGATGGCAGGGAATTGACCATGCTGGGCGGCGGCGTAGTGCGCCTGCGTCCGGACGGAAGCGAGATGGAGTTCTACACCCGCGGTCTGCGCAATATCTATGACGTCGCGATCGATCCTCTCATGAACATGTTTACGCGGGGGAATACCAACGACGGGGGAGGGTGGAACATTCGCTTCATTCATCACATTCAATCCGGTCAGTATGGCTACCCGATGCTCTTCAAGCACTTCACGGACGAGATCATTCCTGCGTTGCAGGATCTGGGAGGGGGATCGGGAACGGGAGCGCTTTTCCTTCAGGAGCCAACCTGGCCGGACAAGTTCAACAATGTGCCCATGATGTGTGACTGGGGACGGAGCCAGCTCATCATTCACCGCCTGACGCCCGATGGGGCGAGTTTTACCCAGAAGCCGGAAAATTTCATCCGCCTTTCGCAGATCGCGGATGTGGATGTGGATGGCTCTGGAAGATTGTATGGGGCAGCCTGGGACGGTGCGGGTTACTCGGGCAATCCCAAGAAGGGTTACGTGCAGCGTTACGTTCCCAAGGGGTGGACGTTCCGGCAATTCTCCGATCCAGCCAAGCTCAAGGACAAGGCCCTGGTAGAACTGCTGCGTTCGGCCAGTGCGACGGCGCGGACCGCAGCATCCCAGGAATTGCTGAACCGTCCGGCCGCGGCGAAGGCGGTAGCGGTGGTAGCGGTCGATACGGCTGCTTCCCTGGAGTCGCGGGTCGCGGCCATTTTCACTTACAAGCAGATGGAGGGAGCCAGGGCCAATGCAGGATTGATCAGGTTGGCCACCGATCCTGCGGTAAGGGAGTGGGCCCTGCGTGCCCTCACCGACCGCAAGACGCAGTTGGCCGGGGTGTCCAAGGATCTTTTCGTATCCGCATTGAAGGACAAGAATCCCCGCGTGCAGTTGGCTGCCGCGGTGAGCCTGGGCCGATTGGGCGACGTGTCGGCAGCGAAGGATCTCCTGGCGGCGACGGTGGTCAGCAGTAGTGAGGAGTCGGCCCTTGAAGCCCCCAAGCCACCGGTTTTCCAGAGCAAGATCATCAGTAAGAAGGAGACGGTCACCATCGATGTGGATGTTTCCAGGTTCAAGGAGCTCTACCTCATGGTTGCTGACGGGGGCAACGGGACCAGCACGGATCACGCCGCCTGGTTTGATCCCGTGTTTGTTGACGCCACCGGCAGGAAAGTGAAGCTCCAGTCCCTCAAGTGGAAGTCTGCCAAGAGTGGTTGGGGGCGGATCGGATTTGGAGTGAGTGCGACCGGGACTGCCCTCAAGTCCCATGACGGGAAGAGTTCTCCAACCGGACTGGGAACCCATGCGGACTCCCTGATCATCTACGATGTGCCGAAGGGTGCGGTTCGCTTCCAGGCGACCGGTGGACTGGCTTCCACTTCCCAGCGCGGCACGGTCCAGTTCATTGTCAATGACTCCAGGCCTGCAATCAGTGCCGGTGGCATGGGCAAGGAGGGAGAGCATGCAACACCCAACCCTGAGATCCTGCTATCCCACCTGGCGGTGAAGGCCCTGGTGGATCTCAAGGCGACGGACGCCTGTCTGTCTGCCGTCAACACCGACTACGGAAAGGGGGCCCTCTGGGCCCTGCGCCTCATGCACGATCCCAAGGGCGTGCAGGGGTTGATGGACCGCTACAGTTCGGCCGCTACAAATGGAGCGAGGCTCGGGATCCTGACCGCTCTCCTGCGACTCTATCACAAGGAGCTTCCCTACGATGGTTCGTGGTGGTGGGGAACGCGTCCCGACACCCATGGTCCCTACTACAAGTACGACACCTGGGAAGAGTCCGAGAAGATCAAGCTGTTTGTGCACGAGACCTTCCGGAGTGGTGATCTCGCCCTGCGGAGTGCGATTGTGCGTGCGGTTTCAAAACACCGGGTTGGTTTCAAGGGAATCAATGACACGGTGGCGGCCAAGACCCCCATCAAACCGGCTGATCCCACGGTCGATCTGGCCAGCATCGCCGCCAAGAAAGGGCAGATCGGCAAGATGTCGATCGAGGATGTGCTGCTCATCCTGAAGAGGGCCAAGGGTGGGGTGGCAAAGGGCAAGGAGGTGTTTGCCAGCCAGGGATGCATCGTTTGCCACACCACCGAGAAGGGACAACCCCTGAAGGGTCCCTTCATGGGACAGGTCGGGGCGGTTCTTTCGCCGGAACAGATCGCGGAGTCGATCCTGAAGCCAAATGCTTCCATTTCGCAGGGTTTTGCGACCGTGCAGGTCACCACCAGGGACAAGAAAGCCTACGTGGGTTTTGTGACGGCTCAAAGTGCGCAGGCCATCGAGATCCGGAATATCGCGGGCAAGGCGACGCGGATCAAGGTGGACAATATCAAGGAGCGCAAGGAACTGGAAATATCGATGATGCCGGCCGGTCTGGCCGATGCGCTGAGTATTGAGGAGTTCGCCTCGCTGGTGGCCTTCCTGGCCTCCCAGAAGGGGTGAAGGGAGGGAACGCGGGGCATTTTGGGCGTCATTCCGGGAACCTGAAAGCCCCCTGCCGGCATTGGAAGGCTCTCTGCAGGGTCCCTTCCACTGGGGGGGAAGTGCTCCCGGGGACGATGGGTGATATCGGAAAATCACCCCGCGGTTGACAGGCTGGCGGAAGGGACGCCAGATTGCGCCTTTCTCATGCCCAAGAAGATTGCATTTCTCACTGCCGGTGGTCTTGCGCCCTGCCTTTCCTCGTCGATTGGCGGGCTCATTGAAAAATATAATGAACTGGCGCCGGAGGCAGAATTAAGCGGTTACCTCAACGGCTACCAGGGACTTCTCCTGGGGCGGCGTATGCCGTTTCCCGCCGAGGCGAAGGAGAAGCATGAGATCCTGTACCGGTTTGGGGGCAGTCCGATCGGGAACAGCCGGGTGAAACTCACCAATGTGGAGGACTGCGAGAAGCGCGGTCTGGTGCAACCGGGCGAGGAGCCGCTCAAGGTGGCGGCGGAGCAACTCCAGAAGGATGGCATCGACATCCTTCATACCATTGGTGGTGACGACACCAATACCACGGCCGCTGATCTGGCCGGGTATCTGCACGATAACGGCTACGAGCTGACGGTGGTGGGGCTGCCCAAGACGGTCGACAACGATGTCTTCCCGATCGAGCAGACCCTGGGGGCCTGGACGGCAGCTGAACAGGGCGCGGTCTTCTTTGAAAACATCGCCAATGAAAACACGACCAGCACGAGGCACCTCATCATTCACGAGGTGATGGGACGTCACTGTGGCTGGCTCACCGGGGCAACCGCCGAGGCCTATCGCAAACGACTGGATGATTGGGAATTCCTGCCCGGTATGCGGCTCGCCCGGGAGTGCTGGGATGTCCACGCCGTGTGGGTGCCTGAGATGGATATCGACCTCGGAGCAGAGGTGGAGCGCCTCAGCAAGGTGATGGCCGATCATGACTGCGTGAACCTTTTCCTGAGCGAGGGCGCGGGGATGGATGCCATCATTCGTGAGAAGGAGGCCGGGGGAGAGGAGGTTCGCCGTGATGCCTTCGGCCACGCACGTCTCGATGAACTCAATCCCGGCAAGTGGTTTGCGACCAAGCTCAAGGAGAGTCTGGGGGCGGACAAGGTCCTGGTGCAGAAAAGCGGTTACTTCGGCCGTTCCGCCGCTCCCAACGCACGGGACCTGGAATTGATCAGAAAGAGCGCCTTCGCGGGAGCGGAATACGCCCTCAATGGCCAGTGCGGGGTGGCGGGGCTGGACGAAGACAAGGGAGGTGAAATGTCCTGCATCGAGTTTCCCCGGATCAAGGGGGGCAAGCCCTTCGATGTCGATCTTCCCTGGTTCGGGGCAATGCTCGCTGAAATCGGCCAGTCAAAGGGCGCCAGGGCGGGGCACCAGGCGCCTTGATGGCGAGGGTTATCCCAGGAGAGACCGGTAGAATTCAGGGTGATCGTTCTCCAGGGCGTCGCGGTCCGGAATGGGGTAGAAGATCTCGCGGTCCTGAGCGGCAATCCAGAATCCGGTGCGGAGCTGGAAGAAGGAGATCTTGCCCAGCACGGAGTCGAGGCTGATGGCCTTGGTGGACTTCTCGGGATTGCCCTGTAATTCAAGGATCTGCTCCTTGAGCTTGTGGGGATGGACGTTGGGAATGGGAGAGGTGTGAAAGGGATTGGCCTCAAGCTGATTGAGGAAGTCTTCGATCACAAAGTCGATCTGCGTGAACATGACCTCCGGCGCACTCTTGGGCAGGGTGAGATCGGTGATGTGTTCTCCAAAGTCGGGCGGCGCCATGTGGCTCAGCACAATGGCGCTGAAGGGGCAGATTTCCTGGTAGGTGCGGATGAAGCCCGGTTCGTGGGTGCGCTCATAGGGAGCCTGTTGGAGTCGGAGGACCTTGCCCGGGGCGGAGGTGATGTAGAGGTCCATGAAGGCCGAGAGGTCCATGTGCTCAAGCACCCGGTAACAGGAAATGAATTTCGTGCGCTTGGGACGTCCGGCCTGGTTGGGAACGACATCCTCCAGCAGTTCGTCAATCTGGAAGTAGTCATGACGGTAATCGTCCTGGATCTGGGCAAAAATGACCTGGCCGTGGTAGTAGCGTGAGCTGCCGACGGTGTAGTGTCTGCCAAATTCCTCAGGAGGGAGGTTTGAGGCCACCAGGGCGTAATTCGGCCACATGATGACATAGAGGTGTTTTTCGATCTCGCTGATGGGCGTATTGTTCCTCTTCGGCCTGCAGTGTCAAGAGGGTGAGAGAGATTGGTTGTTGGGGGACGGCAAAAATCGCGCTATTGCTGGACCGTTCTGATGAAATTTCATTTCTCTGCCGTATGAGCCGTGCTCCAACCATTCTCCTCTGCCTGGGCGCGATTCTTTGCGGGTCGATAGCCTGGGCCCACAAAACCGGGGAGCGGTCGCCTGCCGAGACCGGAAAACCGCTGGCGCGCTACACCCCTGCCGTGAGACTGGTTGAGCAATCCCTGCCGTCAGTGGCCTCGATTCAGACCGTGCAGGGGCAGGAGGCCCCGGGGGTTTTCACCATGGGAATCGGGAGTGCCTCGGTGATCCATGGGGATGGCTACCTCCTGACCAATGAGCACGTGCTGAAGCGCATGCACCAGGGGCAGGCCCTGTTGCCGGGACGCCCGCAGTTGCCCTTCCGAATCATCGCCAGGATGAGCTCCGAGGATCTGGCCCTGATCAAGGTGGAAGCGGGTGAACCTCTCAGGCCGATTCCAATCGGGAGGAGCGATGACCTCATGCTGGGGGAGCCGGTGCTCATCATCGGGAATCCGGGGGGACTTACTCACTCCGTTTCGACGGGGGTCGTCAGTGGGCTCCGCCGCTCGACCGCAGTGGGCGGAATCTTCCTGCCCCGGATGGTGCAGACGAGTGCGGCAGTGAGCGGAGGAAATTCAGGCGGTCCGCTCATTAATGCACTGGGGGAGCAGATCGGAGTAGTCACCTCCAAGAAGCTTGACGGAGAGAACATCAATTTCGCCATCACGGCAGATCGTGTGCGGGAGATGTTCCCGGCCCTGCTCTCGGCAGAGTTGCGTTACGGTTTTGCGCTGGGAGTGGAGGTGGACATGTATGCCCCCCTGGGCAGGGTGACGGAAGTGAGGAAGGATTCGCCGGCAGCCAGAGCCGGGATCGGGTCGGGAGATGTGATTGTCCAGCTGGACGGGAAAGACATTGGCCACGGATTCGACTTTCACCTGGCCCTTGTCGACCGGAAACCGGGCGAAAGCCTGAAGATTCAATTCGAGCGGGAAGGGGAGAAGGTGGTGGCTGAGGTTGAACTGGGCGAATTGGAACTGCTGGAACCAGTGGCAGAGGAGGGAATGAAGAATGGTCTGCAGTTCGAGGGGTTCGACGGAAAGTGGGATCATCTTCCGGATTTCGATAGTTTGGAGGCTGTCGCGAGTGGCCAGGTGGAAGCGCCTACCGAGGAAGCCTACAAGACGGAGAATGGCGAGAATTACGGGCTGCGTTTTCGGGGCTTCCTCAAGGTTCCGAGGGAGGGGCTCTATACTCTTTTTACCAGCTCTGATGACGGGAGTCGGCTCAGGATAGGGAAAGAGGTGGTGGTCAATAACGATGGCCTCCACGGAGTAATGAAGAGCGGGGGGCTGATTCGCCTGAAGCAGGGTCTCCATCCCGTGGAGGTGACCTTTTTCGAACAGGGGGGCGGGGAAGAGTTGGAGGTTTCCTGGGAAGGGCCGGATCTCTCGGCCCAGGTCATTCCGAAGGACGCCTGGTTCCGGAAAGAGTGATCCGGTCCGCCCGGTTGTGGCAGTCCGGTGGGGTCAACTTTTCGAGATCGACTCGTCGAGATTCAGGATAAGGGAGCAGAGAGCGGCAAAGGCGGCCAACTCGGCCTGGTCCAGGGCCGGGTCCGGTTTGCGGGCTCCTCCTCCATTCAGGTAGGCCGTGGTCGCCTCGGGGTTCGCCTTGAACTCCTTGAGTCGGTTCTTGAATTCCGCGTGAAGGATGGACAACTCGGCCGGGGAGGGGAGACGGGAAGTGGAGAGGCGGAAAGCGGAGGAAAGTCGGGTGCGGATGTCGGTGCCGTTTTCTTTCATGATGCGTTCGGCAAGCACGCGGGCTGCTTCCACAAACTGAGGGTCGTTGAGAAGGACGAGAGCCTGGAGGGGGGTATTGGTCCGTTCGCGGCGGGTGCGGCAGGCGTTGCGGCCGTTGGCACCAAGAATACGCACGTTGGCAGCCGGGATCTGGCGCTTCCAGTAGGTGTAAAGGCTGCGTCGGTAGAGATCGTCTCCGGAGCCCTGTTTGAAGGAGGCACCAGCTGCACCGATGGCGTTGCGTCCAAAGAGGACAGCAGGCTGGTAGGGATGGACCCCGGGCCCACCCTGCCTGTCAACCAGGAGGCCGCTGACGGCCAGGGCATGGTCACGAATGAACTCGGCCTGCAGACGTTGTCGTGGAGCGCGGGCGAGAAGGCGATTTCCGGGGTCCCGTTCGGCAGGGTGGTCATTGCGGACACTGGACTGGCGGTAGGTGGCGGAGGTGACGATCTTGCGGAGGAGAGCCTTTGTATTCCAATCGGACTTGAGGAAGCCGACGGTAAGGTGATCGAG
Organism: Akkermansiaceae bacterium UBA7890; assembly: GCA_002501065.1. Classification (GTDB taxonomy): domain Bacteria; phylum Verrucomicrobiota; class Verrucomicrobiia; order Verrucomicrobiales; family Akkermansiaceae; genus Roseibacillus_B. Next base: position 52,643 of record DLRK01000117.1, on the reverse strand, counting down.
GAGATCCTGGTGGCTGGGATGGTCACCCTGGGTGCCAAAGTCTTCGGAAGTCACCACGATTCCGGTGCCAAAGATCAATTGCCAGTAGCGGTTGACTGCTACGCGGGCGGTGAGCGGGTTGGCGGGATCAGTCATCCACTGAGCGAGACCCAGACGGTTGCGGGGAAGCTTGTCGGAGAAGGGGAGGATGCTGTCGGGTGCCGCGGGACTGACAACCTCACCGGGTTTGTCATATTCGCCACGCATGAGAATGTGTGTCTTGCGGGGACTTCCCTCATCGGCTGCTATCATGGTGACTACCGCTGACTTCTCGATTTGAGTTTTCTCGGCGGTGAGAGCATCACGTTTCTTGCGAAGAGCTTCAAAACCGGGCCAGATGCCACGAAAATGTGCGAGGCGCTTGTCGCGCTCCCTGGGAATGTTCTGGTTGGTGGCGGGAGGGTAGTGCGAGGTTATCTCTATCGAGGTGTTCGACCCGGTGATGGTCAGTTTCAGGCGTTCGTCCCCGGTGAGTTTCGTCGGCACCTCAAGGTGGGCTATGGGAGGTTCCTGTTCCGGTCCGATTTTCCGGTTGCTGTTGTCATGCAGTTTCAATTCGCGCGGAGAGGGACCGAGAATGTCTGCCCGGACTGACTGCAGCAGGCCTGGGTTCCTGCTCGTGAACCGGATTGCCGCCAGGACGTCTTGAGGGGGCTTGAGCTCCAGCACGATTTCATGGGTTTGTCCTCCGTTCTTCGGGTTTGGTGCCTCCGGGTTGTGAGTGATCACCTTACGGAAGGGCGCATCTCCGATCCGGTTTTCAGCAACAGGTTTTCGATTGGCGTCGAGCACCGTGATGGATGCATTATCCAGGCGTTCCGGGCAGCAGTCATTGCGGTTGTAGACCACGATGTGGTCGATTGGAGTCTCCAGCCCGAGGTCGAGTTCCCACCAGGCGTCCTGTTGTTCGCTGGAGCAGGAACAGGAGTTGAAGGAGCCGTCGGCCCTGCCGTCGATGGCCCTGGCCGCGGGAGCATTGTGAGAGGTGCTCGACTGCCGGGCCTTGCCTGCCCGGGCAACGTTCTGTTGCGCGGAATAGACCTCGACTTCGGAGAGGGTAAGGAAACCCTTGTGTCCCTTGGGGAGGGCAATTCGCACGAAACGTCCACGGATCTTTGATTCGGGTGGGGCGGCGTTCTGCGGTCCCGCCTTTGCCGGAGGGGAGCTTGAAACCACCCTGGGGGAAGTCCATGCCACGGGTTGATCCAGAGTCTGGACCCACTCCTCGAAGGCTTTCCTTAACCCGGGGGAAGTGGCCTGCAGGTGTTTTTCAATGGTGGATAACTCGGTGCTGATTTCTCCCAGTTTCTGCTCCTGCCCAGGTCTCGGCAGCCTGATGGTGGGCGCGGTGGCTCCCTTGGTGTTGCCTCGACCTGTCAGGCTGTTGAAAAATGCCGCAAGTTCGTAGTATTCCCGCTGGGTGATGGGATCGAACTTGTGCTCGTGGCACTGGGCACACTCCATGGTGAGTCCCAGGAACGCGGTGGAAGTGGTGTTGACGCGATCAACGAGATACTTGATGCGGTAGTCTTCATCGATGATTCCGCCCTCGTTGGAAGTGGGATTGTTGCGGAGAAATCCAGTAGCCACCTTCTGTGGGTTGGTAGCTCCAGGCAACAGATCGCCCGCCAGTTGCCAGGTAATGAAATCGCGGTAGGGCAGGTTGTTGTTGAAGGCGGTTACCACCCAGTCCCGCCAGGCATGGATGCTGCGGGGATGATCCTCGAAGAGGCCGTCGGTATCCCCGTAGCGCGCCACATCGAGCCATTCCAGGGCCATCCGTTCTCCGAAGGCCGGGGAGGCCAGGAGGCGGTCGACTACCTTCTCGTAGGCATTATCGGATTTATCGGAGAGGAAGTCGTCGAGTTCCGCGATGGTGGGTGGCAATCCGGTAAGATCGAATGTCACCCGGCGCAGGAGCAGGGCCCGGGAAGCAGGAGGCGAAGGCTTGAGCCCGTGCTCGGTGAGGGTTTCGAGAATAAAGTGATCGATCTCGTTGCGGGGCCAGGGATGGTCTCCCTTGGAAGGGAGGGGGGAGGATTCCGGTGGGAGGAAGGCCCAGTGCCGTTCCCATCCTGCTCCCTGGGCGATCCACTTTCGGATCAGGGCGATCTCCCCGGGGGACACCGTGAGCTTTGATGCAGGCGGGGGCATGATCTCATCGGGATCGCTGTGGGTGAGGCGATGCATGACTTCGCTCTCTTCCGGTTTTCCCGGTATAATGGCGGTCACCTCAGCGGTCAGAGCGGTCTTGGCGCTCTCCTCGAGGTCGAGGCGCAAGTCGGCCTTGCGGGTGGCGGAGTCGGGTCCGTGGCAGGAGAAGCAGCGATCTGCGAGAATGGGGCGGATGTGCCTGTTGAACGAGATGTCGTTCGCGTCAAGTGCTCCGCAGCCTCCGAGAATTACGGTGGCGACAGTCAGGGATGAGGCCAGGTGTTTCATCAGGCAAGGATGGGTTTGACGACTTTGCCGTGAACATCGGTGAGACGGAAGCGGCGTCCCTGGTACTTGAAGGTGAGCCGTTCATGATCGATGCCCATCAACTGCATGACGGTGGCCTGCCAGTCGTGCACGTGGACGGGGTTCTTGACGATATTATATCCGAAGGTGTCGGTTTCCCCGTGCGTGATCCCCGCCTTGATGCCGCCTCCAGCCATCCAGTATGTGAAGCATCGTGGATGGTGGTCCCGGCCGTTGGCAGCCTTTCCTGCTCCGCCCTGTGAGTAGGTGGTGCGTCCGAATTCCCCGCCCCACACGACCAGGGTTTCATCGAGCATTCCCCGCTGCTTGAGATCAGTCACCAGGGCGGCGCAAGCCTGGTCGGTGTCATTGCATTGCTTGGGCAGGGCGCCTATGAGCCCGCCGTGCTGATCCCAGCCGCGGTGGTAGAGCTGCACGAAGCGCACTCCGCGTTCAGCGAGTCGGCGGGCAAGCAGGCAGTTGGCGGCAAACTTGCCCGGTTGCTGGCACTCCGGTCCATAGAGATCGAGGATGGCCCTGGGTTCATTGCTGATATCGGTGGCCTCGGGCACGGACATCTGCATGCGAAAGGACATTTCATACTGCGCAATGCGAGTAGCGATCTCCGGGTCGCCAAAGGCGTCGAACTGGATCCTGTTGAGAGCTTCCATGCGCTCGATCATCCGTTTCCGTGCCGCCACGGATTCACCGGGCTGGCTGTTGAGGTAGAGAACTGGAGTTTTTCCGCCCCGCAATTGCACGCCCTGGTGCACGCCGGGCAGGAATCCGCTGCTCCAGAGCTTGGTGTAGACGGGTTGACTGCCGGGGCGTCCGGTCCCATTGGATATGAGGACACAGAATGCCGGGAGGTTGGCATTGTCCGTGCCTAATCCATAGCTCATCCAGGAGCCCATGCTGGGACGGCCCGGTTGCTGGTGTCCGGTCTGGAAGAAGGTGACGCCCGGATCGTGATTGATTGCCTCGGTGTGCATTGATTTCACGAAGCAGAGGTCATCGGCGATGGCGGCCGTATGAGGCAGGATCCCACTGATCCAGGCTCCGCCTTCCCCGTGCTGCTTGAATTCCCAGTTGGATCGGGCTACCGGGAAGGAACTCTGTCCGGAGGTCATTCCGGTCAGGCGCTGGGTTTTCTCAATGAAGCCTTCCTTGCTCCAGGTCTTCGTCTTGGCGTCGAGTTTCTTGAATAGTTCCTGACCGTGATGCTTGGCCAGCTGGGGCTTGTAGTCGAACAGGTCCTGCTGGGAGGGGGCCCCATTCATGAAAAGGAAGATGATCCTCTTGGCCTTGGGCGCGAATTGCCTTCCACCGTTACCGGCCAGTCCGGCGGCAAAGGCCTCAGGTGTCAGTAATGATCCCAGGGCCAGTGAGCCGATGCCGGTCGATCCGCGGCGAAGGAGTTGGCGCCGGGTGAGAAGATGCTTGTAGAGATCGCAGGGTTCGCGCTCCAGATTCATTGTCAGCACGATAGCGGCCTGTCGGAGGGGCGCAATCACGCGTTCAACTGAGACGAGTGACCGCGATTCCGGTTTTCAGCTGGAGAGGAGGGCCATCGCCTGCGGCCCCATGAGGTGGCATTGGGGAGAGCCTCAGGTTGCTGAAACTGTCGTAGCCGGGATCAGGGAAGCGGTTGCACCAAGGTGGTGCGCAGCCTCATGAACAGGGTGGTCTCCTCGTCAGCGAGAAGGTCAGATCGGTAGGTTACAAGAGAGGTCCTGTCATCGTTGACGACTTCCGAGAGAAGGGAGGCTTCAGAGCTCCAGGTAAGAAGGTCGTGGGAAACTTCTACCTCATAGTGCACATCATCGGCAAAAAGGTGGCGCTGGAAGGTGAAGGTCAGGGAGTTTTCCCCGCGTTGCGCCGAGATCAGACCGGGTCCGTTGGCGGGATCACCATCGTCACTTCCGAGAGCGTGCTCGAGGAAGGCGGAAAGTCCGTCACCATCGTCATCAGCAAGAGGGTCGGGGCCACTGAAGGTCTGGCTGGTGGAAGCCCCCGGGGATCCTCCCAGGCGCCAGTTGGAGGGGATGCCGTGTCCCAGGGGATCGAGCGGGTCGTTGTCGGCGTTGTCGGTAGTGTGTGCCAGTTCCAGACTGTAGCCACCCGCATCAGCCCCTTCAGCCCAGGGGGGATTGTTGTCGTAGACGAATTCGTGGAGGGGAAAGGTGCCCAGGGCCAGTTTGATACGTTCACCGTCGTTTTCGAGGCGGCCTTCGTCCTCATTCTGATACTCCCCGGCCACCGGAAGATCGGTCCCGTAGTGCGACTCAAAGGCGGCAACATTTCGCACCACCAGAAGGTATTGGCCGGGATTGATGATGGTGCCGGCAGTAAAATCGAAGTCGATGCCCTTGGTGAAGCGGACATCGGTGAGATCCAGCGGAATGGGGCCGATGTTGCGCAGTTCAATGTATTCGAGGTCATCCGATCCTGTCGGGTTGTACATGATCTCGCTGATGACGAGACCCTGCTGATGGTCGGTGGCGAAGGGATCGGCAGCCGCGAATTCGACCGGTTCGGACCAGTGGCTCCAGCGACCAGTATTGTCCATGTGTCTCACCCGGGCACGATAGGTCCTGTTCCCGCGCACCGCAGAGGCCGGGGGCGTGATAGTGGAGGTGAAGGTGTCGAGCTCGCTGCTTTCCCAGGTGGCCGCCCATTCGAAGGGGAAGGGAATGTTGCTGCCCCGGGCATAGGGGGCATGCTCCGCGATGCGGAATTCCATGGCGCCGAAATCACCGGAACTGTCAGAAAAGGCTGATGATTCAAAGCGCAATCCATTGGCGGGGTGGCCCTCCTCGCTGAGGTCGGTGATGGTGGGAGTGTCCGGGATGGAAGGATCGGCTCCCAGTTCATCGAGGTAGGCGTCGCGGCCCTCGCGTCCGGAGGTTCCGCTGTCGCGGGAACCGGGTTCCATCGTGCCGCTGTCACCCCCGGTCCAGGTCCCCCCCGTGAAGGCGAAGTTTTTCATGTCGCGGGTGCGCAGGCGGATGTCGCCGTCGTTCTGTGAACCGGCTGAGGACGGTGCGCTGGTCCAGCGCAGGCGGTCGGCCTGCTGGAAACTGAGCACGCGGTCCTGGAGCATGTCGATGAGTCCGTGGATCTGGTCCTGCTGCCACACGAGGTCCCGGATCTCGCGGACCACGTTGCGGTACTCCTTGTTGAACTCCGGACGGTTTCCCATGGCGTACTTGCAAAAAGCCTCCCCGCCGTTCCAGTTGGGGCCCCAGCTGGTGTCGGAGTCCCAGGGAAAAACCTGGAGGAGTCCGAAGCGGGAACGATCCGGCTTGAAGTAGTAGGACCGGTTCTTGAGGTGTTCGCTGGTATTTGGCTGCACGTCGTAGTGTCGCACCGCATCGACAATGGCGTGGTAGTGATACCATGAATCCCAGTCGACATGGCGACGCAGCCAGGCATCGTTCTGATGGGGACGCAGGTTGAAGATAATGTTTTCGTAATCGGCGCCCCCGCGCGTGCCGCGGGGTGCATGGTAGCGGATCACGTCGAGTCCTTCGGTGAGGCCGGACTTGAGCTTGTAGAGATTGCCTTCTTCCAGATCGTGGGCCTTGAGGAAGCGTCGGTCGTAATCTTCCATCGCGAGGAGAAACCCGTAGAAGTCGCCGTGATACTGATCCGGGGCCTCCTCGGAATTCTTGATAACGCGGAAGTGGAACCAGTGGGTGAAGGGTGAGGGAGTTCCGGTTGTATTCCAGAGGATGCTGTTGGCCGCCTCGTAGAGGCCGAAGTTGGTGCCGCCTCGCGCGTGCATCTTGTGCGAGTTCAGGGTCCGCCACCTGGTGGGGTAGGGATTGCCCCACATGTCATGGAACTGGACATGATTCCCGCGATTGAAGCGGAAGCGGAAACTTCGCTTGCCCCGGTTGGAGTAACGGGCGTTTCTCTGGCGGAGGCGGTAGCCTATGTTGTCGTAGACGATCCCGTTGTAGACGAAACTGCCACTCCAGTTGAAGGCGCTGCGGGCGTCATAGCTGTTGCGGGGGATCTGGTTGGCGTCGTAGGCCACGCAGTCGTCATAGTCTGCCTGGGTGGTGAGAAGGTGGTAGGCAGGGAGGGTGCTGAGAATGGGCTCTGCCGGGTAGGTGCGGGTGGTGGTGACGTAGTCCGGGATCCCGTCGTAAATAAAGCAGGCGAAATTGAGAGAATCGTCGTCAAAGAAGGGAACGGTCACTGAAGCGCCATCGGAATCGCTGACTGCGATGCGATAGCGGAGGAGAGTCCGGTTGGAATAATCTTCAGCCGGTATTGTGGCCGTGAAAATATTGTCGCCGGCGACAGCGTCGTCACCCAGGCCGTCGTCGAGCATGGGGGTGGTGAGCCAGTTCCGGAGGTAGGCGGGGTTGGGGGTGCGGGGTGCGGTCGGATTGGCGAGGAGTTGGGAGTGGGATTTTGCCAGGAAGGCGGGGACGTAGCGCCCCGGAAGAATGAGAGCATATTGCAGGTTGACCCCGGCCACCCCGTCAGGGTCAGTGACCTTGGCGGTGATGACGGTATCCTCGGAACCGGTGGGTTGCTGGGGGGTGTGGCGAACCTGGCGGATATTGGGGGGTGCCGTCGTAGTGGCGACGCTGTTAATCCGTCCGGGGGTGGGGGCACTGGGGATCCCGTTGGTGTTTGAGCTGCGCCATGAACTGCCGAGGTCGTTGTCGAGAGCAGGATTGATGAGTTCCATGGAGCTTCCTGCGCCATCTGCTGCGATGGGCCAGGGGAAGTCCTTGTCGAAGTTGACGCGGTCGATGCGTTCACCCGAGGAGTCGACGAGGTCGACGGTTTCACCTTCGCCGCTCAGTCCGCCGCTATAGGGGCCGAGCGCATCAATCTGAAACTCCGCGTTAAGGGTGCTCGGGTTTTCTGCCACCACGAGGTAGGCGCCCTCGTCAAGGAGGGTGCTCTCGGGAAAGAGGAACTCGACTCCTCCGGTGATTTGCCAGCCGGAAAGATCGGCGGATCCCGGTCCCGGGTTGTAGATCTCGACGAATTCGTTGGGGATGTAGTTAACGTCGTTATTATAGTGGATTTCGTTGATGACCGGGGCGGCAGAAAGGACCGCGGCGGATAGAAGGACGATAGCCCCCGGGAGAGAGGAGAGGCGAGCAAACAGGGAAGAAGGCACGGGGTGGGATTGGGGGTTTGAACCGATTTATGGGATGACGCGGTCGTATTACCTGTATGCCCTGCCCACCTGTGCTGCAATGCAAAATCCGGGACTCTGCCGGTCAGGTTGCACGAGGTGAACATCAAGGCTGTGGAATCACCACCTGCCGGGCTCCTGCGATGGCTTCGGTGGTGCTGGAGGCGCCGTCTGGCCAGCGCACGGTGATCTCCAGGCGGGCACCGGCGGCCACTGGCCCCAGACCAAACCAGCGCACGGGTTCCGACTGGCCGAGGTAGCCTGAGCCAGCCGTGACTTCGGAGGTCTGGCCTCGCTTGCTTCCTGTCAGCGTCACCGTGATCCTGGCGCCGACTGCCTGGATATTCCCCGGTTTTCCCGTCAGGCGCACTTCGAGCAGTCGGTTGGTTTGCTCCCGGGCGGGTGGTTCGGAGAAGATCATGAGGGGTGAACGGTTGAGGGCAAAGATCAACTCGGGGCGCCCGTCGTCATTGAGATCGGCGCTGCTGATGGCGGTGGCGGCCCCTGGAACTCTTATCCCGCTCCGGTCAGGTCCCGCCGTCACGAAATCTCCCGTCCCGCGCCCGTGGAGCAGAAGGCTCAGGCCGGCATCAAGCAGGCCGATTTCCGGTTGAGCTCCGAAGAAGTTCTGGGCCAGCACGCAGTCGACGTGTCCATCGGCATCAAGGTCACTGAGAAGGACTCCCTGCGAGGGCGAAAACTGGGCGACCCGGGGAAGAGGGCGAACGGTGAATTGCGCCTGGCCGTTGTTCAGCAGGGCGCAGGACTCAAGCGTATTGACCTCAAGACGGAGGGAGTCCGAGAGTTCGTCTCCGTAGAGGTCCCCGAGAGTGGAACGGGCAAAGTTCTCGAAGGTCCTGAGTCGCTTGCGCAGGATGGGCATGGCTCCACTGGAGCAGCTGAATCCCCGCCTTGGATAGCAGGTCTTGCCCTCGAACTTGGCCTCGACGATGCGCTTGTTGCCGCTTCCGTCAAAGTCGCCGTAGAAGAGGAGTCCGGGTTTCTCCCTGCTCGCCTTGTAGGGCGTGTTGGTGCCCTGGTTGGTTGCTACGTAATCGAGGTCTCCATCGCCATCCAGGTCGGCACTCGCGATTCCGTTCCACCAACCGAGGTGATTCTCCAGTCCGGATTTTCCGGTTGATTCGATCAGCTGTCCCTCTCGATTGAGAAACACTTTCACCGGTCCCCATTCGCAGCAGATGAGGAGATCGATCCAGCCGTCGCCATTGGCATCGGACCAGAGGGCGCTGCTCACCAGACCGGCGCGCTGCAAACCCGGAGCCAGGGAGGTCTGGTCAGTGAACTTTACCCCCTGAGGGGTGGAGTCATTTCGCAGAAGGCGGCTTGAGGGGGTTTCCGGATACGCACCCGGAATCACGCGTCCGCCCACGAACAGGTCGAGGTCGCCGTCCCGGTCGTAGTCGGCACCCACCACGCAACTCCCACTGTCACGCAGATCCGGCAGGGCCGTTGCGGCGTGGGCGAGGTGGCCGGATCCGTCGTTGAGGTAGAGGCGATCGCGCAGAAGTTCCGCTCCCGGGCTGCATTCCACTCCACCACTGACCACATAGAGATCCTGACGGCCGTCACCATCTGCGTCGAAGAAGAGGGCTCCCAGATCCTCGGAGGCGGCGTGCTTTGCAAGGTCAGGACTCGGAGCTTCGCGGAAGGTGCCCCCGCCCATGTTGAGAGAGAGGCGGCCGGGATGACCTGCCCCACCGGCAAGGAAGAAGTCGGCATCACCGTCACCGTCGACATCCTGCCAGGCCATTCCGGGGCCAAGTTGAGAGTGCTTGTAGGGGAGGAGGGGTTGCCGGATGAAGTCGTCGTAGAGTGTTTCCCTGTGCGCAATCTTCCGCAGAGAGGGCGAGTTGATGGAGGCGTAGCGGGTGGATTGGCGGGCGGGGCGTGTCCATTTCGGTGGAGGAGCGGTGGGTTCCTCGATGAGGTAGGAGCGGCCGGCTGTCAGATTTTCAAATCGCTGAACGTGTCCGCGTTGCCACTTCACCGTGATGTGCCTGATCTTCTCGCTGGTCCCCAGCCCGAACTGGAGGACCGGTTGGTTGGAGGAGAGGAATCCGGTGGCTGGTTGCAGCCCGCTTTTCTGCAGACGGCCGCCGCTTTGCACCCAGACGTCAGCTCCCAGGCCGTGGCGATTTCCCGCTGCGCCCTTCAGGCGAACGGTCACTCTCCGGGCGGAGTCCGGGGCATTGTTCCGGTATATGCGGACCGGTTCATCCAGGCTGGCCACGATTATTTCGGCATCGCCGTCGCCATCGAGATCGCCGGTGGCCGCCGCATAGCTCATTCCGAGGTGGTCAAGTCCCCACTCAGAACTGATGTTCTCGAACTTGAGATTGCCCCGGTTGGCAAAGGCGAGGTTCTCCTCCCTGCGGGGAGGGTGGGACTCGTAGTAATCCCACTCGGTCTGGCCGATATAGTCCGAGGCACTCCTCTGGTCGTCGGAATTGTTGAAACCCCTCGACACGCCATTGGTGAAGAAGGCGTCGACGTGACCGTTGAGATCGAAGTCATGCAGTTTGACGGCCCAGGTCCAGTCTGAGTTGGCGAGGCCCGCCTGGTAGGCACCGTCCGCGAGTTTTCCGACCCCGTTGTTGAGATAAAGAACATTGTGCATGTACTGGCGGGGTACGGCGGAGAGCAGGAAAGGCCGGATGGAGGTGATTTCCCCCATCGTGGTCTTGGAGCGGTAGTGATTGGTGCCCGCCATGTCGGCGATGAGCAGATCCGTACGACCGTCGCCGTCGAGATCAGCCACGTCGGCTCCCATGGAGAACCAGGGAGTGTGTGGAGCGGCCTGCCTGATGACGTCAGTGAAGGTGCCGTTTCCGTTATTGCGGTAGAGTCGGTCGGCGTCCTTGAAGTCATTTCCGACGTAGATGTCGGGGAGTCCGTCATTATCAAAATCCCACCAGGTCGCCGAGTTTCCCCGGTCGCGTCCTGAAATGCCGGCAGCCCTGCTGATATCCGTGAAGCGGACCTGCCCCCCGGCGTCTGGTCCCTCATTGCGGAGGAGGAAGTCCTGGCGACCAGCATTGATGTAGACCTGTTTTCCCCCGGGTCGGGTCACGATGTCGTAGTACTTCTCGAAACCGGCCTTGATCCTCCATTTCTTGTCCACGAGCTCTATCGGATGCTCCTTTGGTCGTCCACCCGCCCGCTTGAAGTCCCGGGTGAGGAGGAAGCAATCGAGGTCTCCATCCAGGTCGTAGTCGCAGAAGGTGGCCATCAGGCTGGCATCCGAAATGGCGAGTCCGAAGGCTTCCGCCTGTTCCGTGAATTTCCCCTTTCCGTCATTGATCCAAAGGTGATTCGGGGCGTCGTAGTTGCAGACGTGAATGTCGAGGTCGCCGTCGTCGTCGATGTCAACGAGAGTGGGGCCAGCCGACCAGGTGCGGGAGGGGGTGATTCCCGAGACCCTGGTGGCGTCCGCAAACCGGAGGGGCTTGTCGGTCTGGAGATAAAGACGGTTCTCCGGGGATCCTCCGGTGAGGAAGAGATCGGGTCGTCCGTCGCCATCCAGGTCGCCTACTCCGATTCCTCCGCAGGCGAAGGCGCCAAGGTAAATGCGCTTGAGAGGATGACTGGTGTCGATTGGATTGACGAAGTCGATACCGGACTGTTCGGGGGTCAGCGCGGTGAAGAGGTGCGGGCCCGGAGGCCCGGGCGCCTGGAGAGGGAGGAATTCGGGTGTCCCGGCCCCCGGAAGGATTCCCGTGCCCAGCAACACCGTGGCAGAAAGCCGGGTGGCAGCCGAAAGGAGCAGGGGGCGAGGGGGCATGGCGGCGATATTAAGAGATAAATGGTTCCGCAGCAACAGATTCGAGTGGGATTTAGGGAGGGTCAGGAGGTTGTCTCCATCAACCAACCGATGGGGTGCCGGTCCTGAAGGAGCGGAGAAGAAAGACTGGCTTTCCTGCTCGTGTTCCCGGGGCAATTCCTCCCAGAATCGTGCGTGAAGATGAAGTCTGTCGCCCTTGCTGCTGTCGTCCTGTTCGCTCCGTTGCTCCAAGGCGCGGAGAAACCCAACGTGGTCATCGTCTACGGGGACGACGTCGGTTACGGAGACGTCGGGGTCTATGGGGCCACCAAGATTCCCACGCCCTTCATCGACAAGGTGGC